>NZ_JBFODH010000023.1:0-192713 GCF_040908225.1 Aeromonas sp. R5-3
CTGACCCCATGCCGAACTCAGAAGTGAAACGCTGTAGCGCCGATGGTAGTGTGGCATTCGCCATGCGAGAGTAGGACACTGCCAGGCACCCAATTAAACGGTGATGTGAAAGACATGACCGGCTGCGAGGATGACACCTCATAAAGAAGCAGCAAAAGATTTAGCGAAAGCTAACCGAATGCGGAGCGGTAGTTCAGTCGGTTAGAATACCGGCCTGTCACGCCGGGGGTCGCGGGTTCGAGTCCCGTCCGCTCCGCCACTAAATTGAAAGGCCTTCCCTGACAGGAAGGCCTTTTTGCTATCTGGCTTTTGCAAACGGGATGAGGAAACAAGAGACAACCGCCAGGGCTGCGACTTGCCACTGGCAACTCGGTCCCTGTCTGTTGTCCCTTGTGCTTGAGCCGGACTCTGTCCGTCTCCCCGTCCGCTCCGCCACTAACAAGAAGCCCAGTCGAAAGACTGGGCTTTTTTTCGTCTCACTTTCCCCGGATCCCCTCTTTTCTCCTTACTCACTTCAGTAAAACACGCAGAGCCAAACGGTGGTCATGTCGGGATGGGTCCACTCGACCCTGTGCTTCTGGCGGGCAGGGATATTGATGTGATCCCCCGGACCCTGCTGGATCAGCTGCTACCGCTGTCTCTCTTGCCTGCAATGAAATGAGAGGAGAACGACATTCCACTGAGTGTCGTGGAAGACTGCATAGCGCCTCTGTGCCCTGTACTCATACGCGAAGTGCAGCTTGAATGTCTCGGCGCTTCTTTCAGGCCTTGAGAGAGGTCTTGTCGAAAGACTCAGTCAAGGCATGGGCGAGAGTGACGAGCAGCAGGAACAAGCGCAGGGAAGTGGCATGCACAACATCTGCAGCGTGAGTGATTTGATTGGGTTGCAGCTAGTAAAAAGCGCAAAAAGAAAAGGGGACGGCAGCTGCCGTCCCCTCGAGTCATTTCGTCCAGTCCCTGAACTGCAACGCTCCCTGCAATCCCTGACTTTATCCTGATCCTTCGGAATATCCCCTTCCCAATCCGTTGAGGTGTCCTGTGGCCATCCTAGCCTGGCAATCGATCCTGATTGCTGCACTCTCTCCATCCTGGAGGTGTCCGTTACCACATCCCGTGGTGTTCCTTGCGTCATCCTGACAGATAACCATCCGGGTTATCTCGCTTCATCCTGAAGCTGTCCTGCTCGCCTCCGGCGAGGTTCCTGTTCGTCCTGAAGAGCAACCATCCCGCTGCTCTGCCTCATCCTGAGGTGTCCTCAACCACGTCCCGCGGTGTCCTGTATTCCCTTTGATAACCATCCTGGCTATCGGCCTCATCCTGAGGTGTTCCCTGCCCACGTCCTGTGGTTTATTCCCTGCTTATGCGCTGCTTCTGCATCCTGCCGAACCAGCTTCGTCCTTGTGAGACCCATATTAAGGGAACCAGAGGGCGGAACAAGGGAGGATCCGGCGTTGTCGGCGTGATGGGAACGCTTAAACGATCATAGTTGTGATAATAAATTCATATTAATCATGCTGTTAGTTTGTTTCACGGGAAAGCATAAGGATTCAAAGATGGCTTCGCGTACGGTTCGACACAGTGGCCTCTTACAGCGGCGATGGCTGATCTCTCACACGCAAAAACAGGGCGAAAACGATGGTAAAAACAGGCTCAATTCGGAGGGTAAGGCTTAAAAATTAGTTGAATAAATATGCTCAAAAAGAATACAAAAAGCCGGGCTTGGCCCGGCTTTTTGAGAAGGTGTCAGCTGACGCGGCTACCCGGTGTCGGATATGCCTTGCGCAAGGATTCTGGCGCCAGCACTTCCAGGTTCCCGCTCATGTTGTTGAGCCAGGTACGGAACTCCGGAGTGTCCTGCACCTCGGTTTCCACCACCACGCTGCGCTTGTCGTAACGGGTCATGCGCGGGTTGTGGCCGGGGATCTGGCCGTCGACCAGGGTTGGGCAGTTGGCATCGATGCGACCGACGAAGCGGATCGGCCCGCTGACATCCTGGTACCCCTGATCGCGGATCAGTTTCTGGATATTGAAATCCTTCGGCTGGGTCGCGCTGAAGTTGGTCAGCTCCACGTTCTTGATGTGGTCGAACGGGATGCCGTAGACCTTGGGATCCAGCTCGGACAGGGTGCAGAGCAGGGTCGGCCCCTCCGCCTGGTTCAGAATGCCGAGCGGATTGATGCGGTCATAGCAGAGCCACACGGTGCGCTCCTTGATGACACGCTGGATCTCGGCGCTGAACTTGCGGCCACGCCACAGAGCATCGCGGATCAGGGTGCTGCGGCGGATCTCCGGGTTGCCGGCAAACGGACGCGGTGACTGGTGCACGCTCTCGAGCCAGCGTTCCGCCAGTTCGCTCTGGCTGTCACGGATCACCTGGCTGGCCTTGTCGACCAGCGGGTTCAATTCGGTCAGGACACTGGCGGGCAGCAGCTGGCTGGCCTGGTCGCTCCAGGTTTTCAGCGCCACTGCCAGCGACAGCGGCATGATGTTGGCAAAATCGTTGAGGCCATGGCGCTCGAAGCACCAGCCGTGTGGTTTGCTGCGTTCATCCGAGGTGAGATCGAACAACCCCATGCCGGACATCTCTTCCAGGTCCCGTTGCACGGTACGCAGACTGACATGAATGCCTTCTTCTTCCAGTTTTACCTGGAGTTGGCTGGCGGTCAGCTTGTAAGGGCGGTGCGGGATGCAACGCGCCAAGGTCAGTTGTCGTAACAGCTTCTTACTCATGGTGCATGCCTTCACTGGTTTAGCGTTGAGTGTATCCTAGCTATGCCTTGCGACAGTCTATGTCGCAAGTTTTGCTGCGACAACTGTCGCCATTTTCATACAAACCAAGCTAACTACATGATCATAAAAGAGAACGCTCTCTTTTCTGGCAGCAATTGAGGCTAAAAAATGATGAAAATTCGCCAAATGAAAGTGCTGCCTTACGGATTTGGCGTAGAAGAAAAAACAGAAATGATGGGTAGGCACAGAATATGATGTGGAGGAGATGACTCTCCTCCACCGGGCGGGGATTTTTGGCTGTCGGATCAGGCCAGCCAGGACCAGGCAGACTTGGTGATGGCGGCGCCCACCATGTAGCCGAATACCGCCAGGGCCGCGAGGCCGGCCACCAGCTTCTGACTGCGCGCAGGGCGCTTGAGCGCCATGACGCCGAAGCTGATGTAAACCACCAGCGCGATCAGCTTGGCCATCAGCCAGGGCTGCTGACCCGGGCTCATCTGCAGGGTCACCGCCAGCACTACCCCGAACAGCAACAGTAAGGTGTCGTTGACATGGGGCAGGATCTTCAGCCACTTCTGCTGCAGGCGGGCACTGCCCCCCAGTGCCAGCAGCCAGCGATAGAGGAACAGCAGCACGCTGACCAGTGCCAGCGTCATGTGCAGGTGTTTGAGCAGGGGGTAATAGGCAATCATATTGCTTCCTTGTCGTTGTCGGGCAGACCGCTGTTCCAGTTGTGGGCGTGAATGCGCTCCTGTCCTTCCTGATCGTCTTGCAGCAGATCGGAGAGGATGTCCCGGTATTGCAGGCTCTTGTTGATATAGGTGTGTTCGTCGTCCAGGTAGTTGACCTGCTCCCGCAGCAGCCAGTTGTCGTGCTGCTTGAAGGTCTGCCCGGCCCGCCAGGCCTGATTGGCCCGAAAACCGAGCTGGGTCAGGGCTTCCACCCCCAGATCCACGGCGGAACCCAGGGTTTCCCGATACACGCTGCCCACGCCCTGGCGCAGGATCTCGTGAGCGTGGGGACGATCCTGGGCTCGCGCCAGTATCTTAAGGTGCGGGAAGTGTTTCTTCACCATTTCAATTACTTCGAGTGACGTTGCAGGGTCGTTGATGGAGAGCACCAGCAATTTGGCCTTGTGGGCACCGGCGGCGTGCAGCAGGTCGAGCCGGCTGGCATCCCCGTAGAACACCTGATAGCCATACTTGCGCAGCATCTCTATCTGGCTGGCATCCTGCTCGAGGATGGTGGTACCTATGCCGTGGCCGTGCAGCAAGCGTCCCACTATCTGGCCGAAGCGGCCGAAGCCGGCGATGATCACCGGGTGCTCCACCAGCTCCGGTTGTTCGTGCTGCGGGACCTCGCTCTGGTTGCGGTAGTCGAACCAGGGCTGGATCACCCTATCGTTGAGGATCAGCAGCAGCGGCGTCAACGCCATGGAGAGCGCCACCACCAGGGTCAGCAGGGCGATGGTATCCCCCGGCAACACCCTGTTCTGAGCGGCGAACGAGAACAGCACGAAGGCGAACTCCCCCCCCTGGGCCAGCGCCAGCCCGAAGGTCCAGCGCTGGCTCGGCGAGATGCGGATGATGAAGCCGAGCGCCATCAACACCAGCCACTTGAGCAGCATCAGGCCGACCACCAGGGCCGGGATCAGCAGCGGATGTTCGGCAAACAGCCCGAAGTTGATACCAGCGCCCACCGACATGAAGAAGAGGCCGAGCAGCAGCCCCTTGAACGGCTCTATGTCCGCCTCCAGTTCGTGGCGATATTCGCTGTCCGCCAGCACCACGCCGGCGAGGAAGGAGCCGAGGGCGGGGGAGAGGCCGACCGATTCCATCAGCACGGCGATGGCGATCACCAGCAGCAGGGCGGCGGCGACGAAGATCTCCCGCATGTGGGACTGGGCGATGGCGCGAAACACCGGGCGCATCAGGTAATGACCCCCCAGCACTATGCCGGAGATGGCGGCCACCACCAGCAGGCCGTGTTGCCAGCCGGCCAGCTCCGAGCTGCCGCTGCTGGCCACCGGCGCGATGGCCAGCAGCGGCAGGATCGCCAGGATGGGGATGACGGCGATGTCCTGGAACAGCAGCACGGCGAAGGCGGAGCGGCCGCTCTCGCTCTGCATCAGTTTGCGCTCCTGCAGGCTCTGCAGCACGATGGCGGTGGAGGAGAGCGCCAGGATGAGGCCGATGGCCAGCCCCTGTTGCCAGGGCAGGCCAATGAGGTGGGCCACGCCGGTCAGGGCTGCCGTGGTGAGCAGCACTTGCAGTCCGCCGGTGCCGAGAATGGGCCCCTTCAGCTGCCACAGCAGCGCCGGCCTGAGCTCCAGCCCGACCAGAAACAGCATCAGCACCACCCCGAACTCGGCGAAGTGCATCACGTCTTTTTGTTCACCCACCAGCCCCAGCAGGAAGGGGCCTATGATGATCCCCGCCAGCAGGTAGCCGAGCACGGATCCCAGCCCCCAGCGCTTGGCCAGCGGCACCGCGATCACCGCGGCGGAGAGGTAGATGAAGGCATCGAACAGCAAACCATGTCCCATCAGCGGATCCTCCGCGCCGTGGTGGAGGCCGATGAAGGCAGGCCGGGACTACGCCCGGAGCGGGTTCGGGTCATGGGAGTACCTCCAGCAGATCACGCAGATAGGGGCTGCCGCCGAGTTGTTCCGGGGTCAGCTGTTCGTCGCGCAGGGCGCACAGCAGCTGGCGATAGTCCTGGCCGCAGCGGCGCAGCGCCTCCGGGTCCCGGATCTTGTGAAAGGAGTGCAGCACGAACGGGGGCAGCCAGCTCATGCCACACAGCTGGGCCGTCTGCTGAAAGGGGAGCAGGAAGTCGAGCAGCGGGCGCTGGTTGTAGCCAGCGCTGCAGTAGGATTCGGGGGCACCACCGGTGGTGATGGCCGACAGCCACTGCTTGCCGTTGAGGGCGTGGGCTTCCGGGCCATAGGCGTAGCCGTACTCCAGCACCAGATCCATCCATTCCTTCATGATGGCCGGACAGGAGTACCAGTAGAAGGGGTGCTGGAAGACGATGATGTCGTGTTCAGAGAGCAGGGCCTGCTCCCGCTTCACGTTGATGAACATGTCCGGGTAGTGCAGATAGAGGTCGTGCAGGGTGACGCCCTCCAGCCCGTCGATGGCCTGCAGCAGCTGCTTGTTGGCCCGGGAGCTCTGCAGCGCCGGGTGTGAGAAGATGACCAGAATGCGTTTCATGGGGTCCTGACCTGAAGAGGAGTGGATGCCGGCAAAAGATGCATTGCGCAGCGACGTTAGCAAGAAGCGCCGTGGCCCGCCAGCTCCGGGATCAGCTCGCGCAGCGCCGGATTGAGGGTCTGGTGGGCGGGATAGCAGAGGCCGATGCGCCGGAACATCCGTGGCCCGCTCACGGGCACGGTGCACAGCCCCGCCTCGTCCTCCACCAGCCCGTCCGGCAGGAAGCTGATGCCGACCCCGGCCAGTACCAGCGCCATCACCAGCCCCTTGCTTTCGGCCTTGGCCACCAGATTGAGGGTGAGTCGGTCACAGGCCAGCAGGCCTATGGTCTGCTGATGGGCCTCGCAGGGTGGGCACTCAATAAAATCATAATGTTGCAGCTCGGCCAGTTCGAGTTGCCGGCGGCCGGCGAGGGGATGGTCGCGGCGCACGCACAAGACATAGTCCTCCTCCCACAGCGGCAGAAAGATCTCGTCCTCCCGGCGCAGGGCATCCAGGGTCAGCCGACAGTCGGCAGGCGTCCCGTAATCGGAGAGGGTGAGATCCAGCTCGGGCAGCACCGCCTGTACCTGCTGCAGCAATCCCGCCAGCCGGCGCCGGCTCAGGTCCGGCATGATGGCAAGATTGAGCCGAGCACGCGTCGCCTTCTGGCGAAACAGCTCGGGCAGCCGACGAGCCTCCTCCACCAGCTTGACCGCGTGGGGATAGAGGTAGTGGGCCGGATCCTTCGCCTCCACCCCCTTCTTGCCCCGGATGAACAGGCTGTCACCCAGGGTCTCTTCCAGCTGGCGCAGCCCCGCCGAGAGGGAGGGCTGGCTGACGTGGCAGCGTTCGGCTGCCGCCGTGATGTTCTTCTCTTCATAGATGGCGATGAAGAAGCGCAGCAGTCTCAGATCCAGCATAAGCCCAACCATAGTTTTTTCAGATGATAACCAGCGGAAAACAATATTTATCACTGATGGATGCAGTGACTATAGTGATCCCGTTCCGTGCTGGCCAGCCGCTTGTTTGCTCAAACCGACTCTTGAATCAGAAGGAAAACATCATGTCCAAGCCTCTCGTCGTGATCACCGGTGCCTCCGCCGGGATCGGTGCCGCCATCGCCCGCGCCTTCTCCGCTGCCGGCCATCCGCTGCTGCTGTTGGCCCGCCGGGTCGAGCCCATGCAGGCGCTGGCGCTGCCCGATACCCTCTGCATCGGGGTCGACGTGACCGACACCGCCGCCATGAAGGCCGCCATCCAGCAGGCCGAGGCGCAATTCGGTCCGGTCGGCTGCCTGGTCAACAACGCCGGCGTCATGCTGCTGGGCCAGGCCGACGTGCAGGACCCGGCCGAGTGGCAGCAGATGCTCAACATCAACGTGATGGGGGTGTTGAACGGCGTTCACGCCGTGCTGGCCGGGATGAAGGCGCGCCGCAGCGGTACCATCATCAACATCAGCTCCATCGCCGGTCGCAAGACCTTCCCGAACCATGCCGCCTACTGCGCCACCAAGTTCGCGGTGCACGCCCTGACCGAAAACATCCGGGAAGAGGTGGCCGATGTCGGCGTGCGGATGGTGACCATAGCCCCAGGCGCGGTGGAGACCGAGCTGCTCAGCCACACCACGGACGAGAGCATCAAGGCCGGCTACCACGACTGGAAGGATCAGATGGGCGGCGTCATTGCGCCCGAGGTGATCGCTGAGGCCGTGCTCTATGCCTGGAACCAGCCGGCCAATGTTTGCGTGCGCGAGATCGTGCTGGCGGCCACCCGTCAGCAACCTTGATGGGGGCTGACTGGAAGAGGGGGAGGGCTTGACCCTCCCCCTGGGCCAGGGGTTACCATAGAGCACCTTTCGTCAATGAGTCGTCTCATGGTTCTGACCCGTCGCCAACTTGCTCGCGCCCGCCGCTGGCTCCCCCTGTGGAGTCTGCTGATGGTGCTGATGTCGTTTGGCAGCCGGGCGGCGACCGATCTCTGTACCCTGACACCTCATTGCAGCCAGAGCGAACGCACCCTGGAGAAAGCCATGCCCTGCGGCAGCTTCACCTCGGCGCTCGCCATGACGGTGCTCAGCAGTGACAGCCTGACGGTTGCCATGCTGGAACCCGACGCCCCGGATTTCATCTCCCCTTCCCAGTTCATGCCGGATGTCCCGACCGACCGGCTGGAGCGTCCTCCCCGCACCCAGGCTTGAATCTGACCCCCGTTCCCGGGCATGTTTCATTCAATCTGAGGTGAGTTATGTACAAATCCCTGCTACTGGCCGTGCTGGCCGGTACCGTCAGCTTTTCTGCTCTCGCGGCCGAGAAGATGATCGTCTACAAATCCAAGTACTGCGGCTGCTGCCAGGCCTGGAACAAGCACATGGAAGAGAATGGCTTCGAGCTCGAGGTCATCGAAACCGAACAGCTTGCACCGGTCAAACAGCAGTACGGTATCACTCCGCAGCTGGCCTCCTGCCACACCGGCGTGGTCAACGGCTATGTGATCGAGGGACACGTGCCCGCCGCCGATGTGCAGAAACTGCTCAAGGAAAAACCGGCGATCCGCGGCCTGACCATTCCGGGCATGCCCCAGAGTGCGCCGGGCATGGATATTCCGGGTCAGCCCTATCAGGTGCTGAGCATCAGCAATGAGGGCGCGACCAGGGTCTGGTCGAGCTACCCCGGCTGATGAAGACTGGCCGTGAGCGGACACACTTCCATCATGTGAGGCACACCTGAGCGAGCCTGTGTTGCTCACGGTCAGGTATGGGGGCCGCCATCGCGAGATGGCGGCCCTTTTACATCCCGGCGCGGGAGAACTTGCAACTGAAGGCGACAAGGGGCAGATTGGTCCCCTGTCCAAGGAGCCAAGGCTCAGGTCCGCCAACCCTTTTAAAGCGCAAAGGATGCGACATGTTCACCTTTTCCCGAGGGCTTCTGCTGCTGGCTTGTCTGGCCGCCGTTCCCTGTTCATATGCCAATGATGAGTCCGCCATGCCCACACGCGACACCCAGATCCAGCCTCCCGTGGCCGCCAAACACCCTCACGCCATCAAGAAACACGGGGATACCAGGGTCGACAACTACTACTGGCTGCGCGATGACGAGCGCCAGAAACCCGAGGTGCTGGCTTACCTGGAGGCCGAAAACGCCTACACCGACGCCATGCTCAAACCGGTCAAGCCGCTGCGCGACCAGCTCTATCAGGAGATGGTTGCCCGCATTCCCCAGCAGGACGAGTCGGTGCCCTATGTGAAGAACGGCTATCGCTACCAGACCCGCTACGAGCCGGGCAAGGAGTACGCCATCTATTCACGCAGCAAAATTGGTGAAGAGGCTACAAGCCTGCTGCTGGACGGCAACCAGCGTGCCGAGGGCCACGAGTTCTACGCCCTGGGGGCGCTCGAGGTGAGCCGCAACAACCGCTGGCTGGCGGTGGCGGAAGATTTCCTCTCCCGCCGCCAGTACCAGATCCAGTTCTTCGATCTGGAGAGCGGCAAGTGGGCCGCCGACACGCTTCCGAACACCTCCGGCAATCTGGTGTGGGCCAACGACAGCAAGACGGTGTTCTACGTGCGCAAGCATCCCAAGACCCTGCTGCCCTACCAGGTCTATCGCCACGAGCTGGGCACGGATCCCGCCAAGGACACCCTGGTCTACGAGGAGAAGGACGACACCTTCTATGTGAGCCTCTATGCCACCACCTCGGAAGATTTCATCGTCATCGCCCTCTCCAGCACCACTACCGGCGAGGCGCGCCTCATCGATGCCAACGTGCCGACCCAGGCGCCGCGGCTGTTCCTGCCGCGCCAGGTGGATCACGAGTACAGCCTGGATCACTACCGCGGCCGCTTCTATGTGCGCTCCAACAAGGACGGCAAGAACTTCGGCCTGTACGAGACCAAAGAGAGCCCGGTGGAGCGCTGGAAGGCGGTGATCGCCCCCAATCCGGATGTACTGCTGGAGAGCTATGCCCTGTTCAAGGAGTGGCTGGTGCTGGAGGAGCGCAGTCAGGGGCTGACCCGGCTGCGCCAGGTCAACTGGCAGAGCGGCGAGCAGAAGGAGATCGCCTTCGACGATCCCGCCTATGTCACCTGGCTTGCCTACAACCCGGAGCCGGACACCAGCGCCCTGCGCTATGGCTACTCCTCCATGACCACGCCGTCTTCCACCTACGAGCTCGACCTGAACAGCGGCAAGCGCACCCTGCTCAAGCAGCAGCCGGTGGCGGGCTTCAAGGCCGATCAATATGCCAGCGAGCGGCTCTGGATCACCGCCCGTGACGGCGTGGCCGTGCCGGTGTCGCTGGTCTATCGCAAGGACCAGTTCAAGAAAGAGGGGGCCGGCGCAGGCACCAATCCGCTGCTGGTCTACGGCTACGGCTCCTATGGCGCCAGCATGGATCCGGACTTCAGCAGCGCCCGGCTGAGCCTGCTGGATCGCGGCTTCGTCTACGCCATCGCCCACATCCGGGGTGGCGAGGAGCTGGGCCGCCACTGGTATGAGGATGGCAAGCTGCTGAAGAAGCAGAACACCTTCAACGACTTCATCGACGTGACCGAGGCGCTGGTGGCGCAGGGCTATGGTGCCAGGGATCAGGTCTACGCCATGGGCGGCAGCGCCGGCGGCCTGCTGATGGGGGCCGTCATCAACCAGGCGCCCCAGCTCTATCGCGGCGTGGTGGCCCAGGTGCCCTTCGTCGACGTGGTCACCACCATGCTGGACGAGTCCATCCCCCTCACTACCGGTGAGTACGACGAGTGGGGCAACCCGAACCAGAAGCGCTACTACGACTACATGAAGGCCTACAGCCCCTACGATCAGGTCAAGGCGCAGGCCTACCCGAATCTGCTGGTCACCACCGGGTTGCACGATTCCCAGGTGCAGTATTGGGAGCCGGCCAAGTGGGTGGCCAAGCTGCGGGAGCTGAAGACGGATGATAACAAGTTGTTGCTGAGTACCGACATGGACGCCGGCCACGGCGGCAAGTCGGGCCGCTTCAAGGCCTACGAGGATATCGCGCTGGAGTTTGCGTTTATCCTGGATCTGGCCAAGCCAAAAGCATAAGTTACCAAGGTTGCAGCCCTTGCCAGACAAGGGCTGCAAAAGAATCTCCTTTCCCTCTTCCCGCCTGCCGTCCGGTAGCACAACCAATTAATCTTCGATCGGCAAATTAATGATCGGCTTCAAATTTCTGGCGACCGATATCCTTCATTTTGTGTTTTTGTTTGATTTATGTTGGCGCCGTGTGCTTAATCGATGCCGTTATAACTCTTTAATTGGCCCCCTCGGTGCCAATTATCTCTGGTTGGCATGAAGCCGACTGTCTCACCACAGGATGCTGGTGGCTTTTTGGGGAACGCTGGTCGTTCACCCATTTCCTCATCGCGAGGTCACGGACGACCGCCGACGCAGCACGGCGGTTTGTCTTGCATTCGCCCGTGGAACGGGCGAGCTGAATCAATCAAAAAGGATGAACAACATGAAAGGATTATCCCTGGCGTGTGCCTTGTCGGCAGCTCTGGTCGGTGTCTCGTTTGGTGGTCCGGTACAGGCGCAGGAGCGCTTCGTGACCATAGGCACCGGCGGTCAGACCGGTGTCTACTACGTGGCGGGCCAGTCCATCTGCCGCTTCCTCAACCGCGGCGCCGCCGATCACCAGATCAAGTGCAACGCCCCGGCCAGTGGCGGCGGTGTTGCCAACGTCAACGGCATCCGCTCCGGCGAGTTCAACTTCGGCATCATGCAGTCCGACCACCAGTACAAGGCGATGAAGGGCGTCGAGCCGTTCAAGGCCGAGGGTCCGATGGATGACATCCGCGCCGTCTTCTCCCTGCAGAGCGAAGTGTTCACCATCCTGGCCCGCAAGGACGCCAAGATTGCCGGCTTCGACGATCTGAAGGGCAAGCGCGTCAACATCGGCAACCCGGGCTCTGGTCAGCGCGACACCTTCGAAGAGATCATGGCCGTCAAGGGCTGGGACAAGTCCGTGTTCAGTCTGGTCTCCGAGCTCAAACCCGCCGAGCAGGCCTCTGCCCTGGGTGACAACAACATCGATGCCATGAGCTACTTCGTCGGCCACCCGAACGGTGCCATCCAGGAAGCCTCCACCACCACCGACACCGTGCTGGTGCCGGTGACCGGCCCCGAGATCGACAAGCTGCTGGCCGAGAAGAGCTACTACAGCAAGGCCGAGATCCCGGGTGGTCTGTACAAGGGCAGCCCGAACCCGACCCCGTCCATCGGTGGCAAGGCTGTACTCTCCACCAGCGCCAAGGCAGATCCGGAAGTGGTCTACCAGCTGGTCAAGTCCGTGTTCGACAACCTGGATCGCTTCAAGCGCCTGCACCCGGCCTTCGCCGACCTGAAGGAAGCCGACATGATCAAGGTGGGTCTCTCCGCCCCGCTGCATGAAGGCGCGGTGCGCTACTACAAGGAACGTGGCTGGATGTAATCCGGTTGCGGTTTCGGATGTGCCCCAGACTCGCTCCTCCCTCGGGGGGGCGAGTCTCATTTATTGCAGTACCAACAGAGCCACACTATGCAGCAAACACAACAACAAGAGGCGCTCTCGGCCGAGGAGCTGATCGCCCAGGATGTGGGAGCCCGCCTGCCGGTGGGCACCATGAGCTGGATCATCGCGGGTCTTGCGCTGATCTGGTCCCTGTTCCAGCTCTGGATCGCTTCGCCGCTGCCGTTTTCTCTCGGCATCGGTGTTCTCAACGACACTGAAACACGCTCGATTCACCTGGCTTTCGCCATCCTGCTCGCCTATCTGGTGTTCCCGGCCATGCGCAGCTCGCCGCGCGACCGCGTGCCGCTCGGTGACATCGCCCTTGGCCTCATCGGCGCCGCCGTCGCCAGCTACCTGTTCATCATGTATGAGCAGCTGGCCCAGCGCCCCGGCAACCTGACCACCATGGACTTCGTGGTCGCCTGTATCGGCATTCCGCTGCTGCTGGAAGCCGCCCGCCGTGCCCTCGGCCCGGCCCTGGCGGTGATCGCCATCGTCTTCCTGGCCTACAGCCTGGCCGGTCCCTGGATGCCCTCCCTGCTGGCCCACCGCGGGGTGAGCCTGCATGCGCTGGCCAACCACCAGTGGATCACCACCGAAGGGGTGTTCGGCATCGCCCTCGGGGTCTCCACCAGCTTCGTCTTTCTGTTCGTGCTGTTTGGCGCCCTGCTCGAGCGCGCCGGCGCGGGCCACTACTTCATCCAGCTCGCCTTCAGCCTGCTCGGCCACCTGCGCGGCGGCCCGGCCAAGGCGGCCGTGGTGGCCTCGGCCCTGACCGGCGTTATCTCCGGCTCCTCCATCGCCAACGTGGTGACCACGGGCACCTTCACCATCCCCATGATGAAACGGGTCGGCTTCTCCAAGGAGAAGGCCGGCGCGGTGGAAGTGGCCTCCTCGGTCAACGGCCAGATCATGCCCCCGGTCATGGGCGCTGCTGCCTTCCTGATGGTGGAGTACGTCGGCATTCCCTACGTGGAGATCATCAAGCACGCCTTCCTGCCGGCGGCCATCTCCTACATCGCCCTGCTCTACATAGTGCACCTCGAGGCGCTCAAGCTCGGCATGCAGCCCATCGGCAACCATCAGCCGCGCCCCTGGCTGCGCCGCCTGACCGGCTTCGCCTTCGGTGCCGCTCTCATCAGCGGTCTCTCCATGGCGGTCTACTATGGCCTGGGCTGGCTCAAACCGGCGCTGGGCGACTACGCCCTGCCGGGGATCAGCGTGCTGCTGGCCGCCGCCTACCTGGGACTGCTGAAGATCGCCGCCAGCAACGAGCCGTTGCCGTCGGAAGATCCGGACAAGCCGCTGGATGAACTGCCGGAGACCCGCGCCGTGCTGCTCTCCGGCCTGCACTTCCTGCTGCCGGTGGTGGTACTGGTGTGGTGTCTGATGGTGGAGCGACTCTCCCCCGGCCTGTCGGCCTTCTGGGGCTCGGTGATGCTGATCATCATACTGCTGACACAGCGCCCGCTGCTGAACTGGCTGCGCACCGACGGCAAGCATGACTACGGCAGCTTCACCGACGGCGTGGTGGATCTGCGCGAGGGGCTGATCGCCGGTGCCCGCAACATGATCGGCATCGGCATCGCCACCGCCACCGCCGGCATCATAGTCGGGGCCGTCTCCCAGACCGGGGTTGGCCTGGTGCTGGCGGATCTGGTGGAGTTCCTCTCCATGGGCAACCTGCTGCTGATGCTGCTGCTGACCGCCCTGCTGAGCCTGATCCTCGGCATGGGGCTGCCCACCACCGCCAACTACATAGTAGTGTCCAGCCTGCTGGCGCCGGTGATCGTCACCCTGGGGCAGCAGAACGGCCTCATCGTGCCGCTCATCGCCGTACATCTGTTCGTCTTCTACTTCGGCATCATGGCCGATGTGACCCCGCCGGTGGGGCTGGCCTCGTTCGCCGCGGCCGCCGTCTCCAAGGGAGATCCCATCAAGACCGGGATCACGGCGTTCTACTACAGCCTGCGCACCGCGGCGCTGCCGTTCCTGTTCATCTTCAACACCGACCTGCTGCTCATCAACGTGGACTTCGCCCACGGCGTGCTGATCTTCATCGTGGCCACCATCGCCATGCTGATCTTCGCCGCCGCCACCCAGGGTTACTTCCTGGTGAAGAGCCGCTGGTACGAGAGCGTGCTGTTGCTGCTGGTGGCCTTCACCCTGTTCCGTCCAGGCTTCTGGATGGACATGCTGCACGACCCGTATCGCGACGCCGCGCCGGCCGAGTTGGCCCAGACCATGGGCCAGGTGGAGGCCGAAAGCACCCTGCGCCTGCGGATGGAAGGGGAAGATGCGGTGGGCAAGTTGCGCCGCTTCACCGTGTTGCTGCCGGTGCCGGATGGTGCGAGCGGTGAGGATCGTCTGACCAAGCTGGGGATCCAGACCTATGAGCAGGACGGCAAGATCCTGATCGACAGCGTCACCTTCGGCAGCCAGGCCGCCGAGCTGGGGCTGGAGATGGATCAGCAGATCCTGAGCGTCAAGGCGCCCACCGAGCGCTGGCCCAAGGAGCTGATGTGGCTGCCGGGCTTCCTGCTGTTCGGTGCCGTGATCTGGCTGCAGCGGCGCCGTCAGGCACGCTGATCCCGCACCCAATAAAAACGGCGCCACGATGGCGCCGTTTTTATTTACCCCGTGTGGGGTTATTCCTGCGGAGCTTGCTTTTGCGGCAGGTTGAAAGGCTGTTGCTTCACCTGGCTCAGTTCCGGCTGCTCTCAAACCTATTCAACGCGGCACATCATGATATCTATACGGGCCGCGGGAGGGCTTATTCTTGCGGATCCTGCTCCTGCAGCAGGCTCAGGGTTTGTTGCTCCACCTGGCTCAATCCCAGCTGCTCGCAGGCTTGCTCAAAGCTGATTCCCAGGTGACACATCATGATGTCTGATACCGGGAGGGCTTATTCTTGCGGATCCTGCTCCTGCAGCAGGCTCAGGGTCTGTTGCTCCACCTGGCTCAATCCCAGCTGCTCGCAGGCTTGCTCAAAGCTGATTCCCAAGTGACACATCATGATGTCGATGGCGGGCAGATAGTTTCTCATTGCTTCTTCCATGGTGATCCTCCGAACCCGTTCCTTATGCCCGAACCGGGTGGACGGGACAATTAGACTTTAGGCGTAGAGTGCTCGTTTGCTGAGCGCCTCTGCCACTGGCCGGGGGAATTTGTTACTCTCCCTGTCAGCAAGAAGATGTTGCCGTATGACTGCGAGCGACACGTGAGGAGCAGGGCATGTTATTGAGTTTCTTGATCATCGCATCGGGCTGGTGGCACATTCGTGCGGCCTACGGCTCAGACTCCCGTCAGTTCTACATCAGCAAGCCGCTGACCATGCTGCTCATCATAGCGCTGGCGTTCGGCTATCAGGGCTATGACCACGACGGCTCCCACGCCTGGATCCTGCTCGGTCTCTGCCTGTCGCTGGCCGGCGATGTGCTGCTGATGCTGCCGAGCGACCGCTTCATCCAGGGGCTGGCGGCATTTCTTGTCGCGCACCTCTGCTACATCGTCGGCTTCGCCCAGGGGCCGCTGGTGCTGAACCTGGTGGATGGCCTGCTGTTGCTGCTGGTGGCCGGCATGGTGTTCGGCCTGTTGTGGGGCAAGCTCGGGGAGATGAAGATCCCCGTCTTCTGCTACATGCTGGTGATCATCGGCATGGCCTGGGTGGCCGCCGGTGCCTGGCACGCCTCCCTCACCGCCGGCAGCGCCGCTGCCCTGGTGGGGGCGCTGATGTTCCTCTTCTCCGACAGCATGCTGGCGCTGGACCGCTTCCGTCGTCCGTTCCCCCATGCCACCGCCTGGGTGATGAGCAGCTACTTCGCCGCCCAGTTCCTGATCGCCGCCTCGCTGGCGGGTTGACCGGCGGGCCGCAATAAAAAACGGGCCTGCCGGCCCGTTTTGCTACTCCCTTCCCACTCTTTTCACGCCTCGACCGGTTCGGCATCCGGCGCCCTCGGGGCCGGCTGCTTGAGCAGCAGCATCAGGGCGCTGGCGATCAGCAGGAAGATACCCATCACGAAGAACACCTGGTTGTAGGCCATGATGGCCGCCTCGCGGCTGATGGTGTTCGACAGCATGGCCTGAGCCTGCAGACGGGCCAGCTCGGGGCCGGAGCCCTGGGCCATCATGCTCTGGGCCAGCTGCAGCAGATAGGCCTGTCCCTCTATGCTGGTGGCGGCCAGGGTACTGCCGATCTGGCTGACGTGGGTGCGGGTATCGTTGTCGATCAGGGTCGCTATGATGGCGATGCCGAAGGCGCCGCCCAGGTTGCGCAGCACGTTGAGCAGGGTGGAGGAGGAGGGGATCTCGTCCGGCATCAGGCTGGCGGTCGCCACCAGAGAGAGCGGCACCATGATGAAGGGCTGCCCCAGCGCCCGCACGATGAGCGACTGGATCAGCTGGGGGCCGGCGTAATCCGCACTCATGTTCATGTTCATGAAGCAGCTGACGGCGAACACCAGAAAGCCGAAGCTCACCAGATAGCGCGGGTCTATCTTGTGGGTCAGCTTGGGCACCAGCGGCAGCACCAGCAGCTGGGGCAGGCCCATCCACATCAGCACCTCGCCGATTTCCAGCGCGTTGTAGTTGTGGATCTGGGTCATGTAGAGCGGCAGCACATAGATGGAGCCCATCAGCGCCATGCCGAGCACCAGGTAGGCGAAGCAGGCCAGCGCGAAGCGCGGGTTGTGCAGCAGCCGCAGGTTGACCAGCGGGTGGCGGCGCAGCAGCTGGCTGATGACGAAGAACACCAGCGCCACCACCGAGATGACGGTGAGCCGCACGATGAAGCTGGAACCGAACCAGTCCTCCCGGTTGCCCTCTTCCAGCACCACTTCCAACAGGCCAAGCCCCACCGCCATGGTAAGGATGCCGATGAGATCCACCCGCTTGATCACCTCCCAGTCCACCGGCTTCTTGTCCAGCCCGTGAGCCAGCATGGCCATCACCAGCAGTCCCGGCGGCACGTTCAGGTAGAAGATGTAGTGCCAGGACATCTGTTCGGTCAGCCAGCCGCCCAGGGTCGGCCCGATGGCGGGGGCGAAGGTGGCGCACAGGCCGAACAGCGCCATGCCGGTGGCTCGCTTGTGCAGCGGCAGCAGGCTGACGATGAGGGAGAAGGCCATGGGGATCAGCGCCCCGCCGGTGAAGCCCTGCAGCGCCCGAAAGACGATCATGCTGGTGAGGTTCCAGCTGAACGAGCAGAGCACGGAGGCGATGATGAAGGCGCCTGTGGTCCACAGCAGGTAGCGCCGCACGCTCAGCCCCCGGCTCAGCCAGCCGCTCAGCGGGATGGCGATCATCTCCGCCACCAGATAGGAGGTGGAGATCCAGGAGCTCTCGCTCAGGGTGGCCGACAGAGCCCCCTGAATGTCCTTCAGGGAGGCGTTGGTGATCTGGATGTCGAGGATGGCCATGAAGGCGCCGATGAGGCCCCCCATGACCGCGATCCAGTTGCGGCGTGGTATGGCGTCCATCAGTTGGCGGCGACCACGGGATCAGGGCTGCGGGTGTCGACGATCACCTCGGTGGAGAGGCCAGGCAGCAGCTTGCCTGCCAGCGCGCCCGGATCCGGAATGCGGATCTTGACCGGTACTCGCTGCACGATCTTGGTGAAGTTGCCGGTGGCGTTCTCCGGCGGCAGCAGGGCGAACTTGGCGCCGGTGGCCGGTGCCAGGCTGTCGATGATCCCCTCTACCGGCTGATCCGGATAGGCATCCAGGATCACCTCCACCTTCTGGCCGGGCTGCATGTGGAGCAGCTGGGTCTCCTTGAAGTTGGCCTCGACCCACACCTGCTGCAGCGGCACCAGGCTGGCCACCTGCATGCCGGACTGGACGTAGAGCCCCGCCCGCAGACTGCGCTTGCCGATGATGCCGTCGGCCGGGGCCCGCAGCTCGGTATAGGCCAGCTCCAGCTTGGCCTGCTCCAGCTGGGCGGCACTCAATGCCAGCTTGGCCTGGTTTTGCTTGGCCTCGGCATCCAGCACCAGCAGCCGCTCGCGGGCGGCCTGCAGGGCCGCTTTGGCCTCCTGCTCCTGGGCCTGATTAACCTGCAAACCGGCGCGCACCTCGTCCAGGCTGTCCTGGGAGCTGTAGTGGCGCTGGTTGAGCTGGCTGACGCGGCGCACCTGCTGCTGGGCCCGAACCTGTTCGGCATTGGCCGAGCTGACCTTGGCCTCGGCCTGGCGAATGAGGCTCAGCTGCTGGGTGCGGGTGGCGGCCAGGTTCTCCGCCGTCGCCTGGTTGAGACGCAGGTCGGCTTCGGCCTCGGCCACCTTGGTCTTGTACTCCCGGTCGTCGAGACGGGCGATGAGCTGGCCGGCCTTCACCGGCTGGTTGTCGGTCACCAGCACTTCGCTGATGTAGCCGGAGAGCTTGGAGCCGATGCCGGTCACCTCGCTCTGCAGGTAGGCGTTGTCGGTGCTCTCGAAGTAGCGGCCGTGCAGATACCAGTAACCGGCAAACAGCAGGCCGAGCAGGGCCAGTATCATGGCGGCCAGCAGGGGGATCTTCTTGTGTTGACTCATGTGGGGGATTCCTGAACTTAAGAGAGGCAGGCTAACACTGGCCAACTGTTTCGATTAGTATCCATTTATGAGATATACAGTTTCACTGGTGCAACAATGGATCTGAACGCTGCATTGATTCTAGTGCGGATCGTCGACAAGGGCTCCTTCACGGCGGCCGCCCAGGAGCTGGGCATGACCAAGGCGACGGTAAGCCGGCGCATCGCCGAGCTGGAGCAGCGCCTCGGCGTGCGGCTGCTCTACCGCTCGACCCGCCAGCTCACCCTGACCGAGGCGGGCGAGCAGTACTATCTGCGCTGCAGCAAGGCGGTGGACGAGCTGGCCCAGGCCGAGCTGATGGTGAGCGCCAGCCAGCAGGAGGTGACCGGCACCCTCAAGCTGGCGGTGCCCATCGAGGCAGGGCAGCTGGTGGTGGGCCGACTGGTGGCGGAGTTTCTGCAGGCCTATCCCGGTCTGCAGGTGGAACTGGAGCTGACCAATCGCATCGTGGATCCCATCAACGAGGGGCTGGATGCGATCGTGCGGATCGGCGACATGAGCGACTCGAACCTGGCGGCGCGGCGGTTGTGGAGCAACGCCCGCCTGATCTGTGCCAGCCCGGCGTACCTGGCGCGCAGCCCCGCCATCACTCATCCCGAGGATCTGGTACAACATGAGCGGGTGGCGGTGACCAGCGGCTTTCTGGCCTCGCACTGGTGCTTCGAGCGGGATGACAAGGAGGTGCTGGTTGACCCTCCCTCCCGCTTTCGGGTTAATAATATAACCTGTGCCAGAGAGGCGGCGAAGGCAGGGCTGGGGCTCGCCTCTCTGCCCGCCATGCTCTGCCACGAGGAGCTGGCGAGCGGGACCCTGGTGTCAGTGCTGCCCGAATGGCAGCAGCCTCGGGTGCCGATTTACCTGCTGTTTCCGGAGCGGCGGCTGATGCCGCGAAAATTGCGGGTGTTCATCGATTTCATCGTGGCCAAGGGGGCCGACTACGGCATAGACACCCTGCTGTAGCCGGCCAGAGTCGGTGCCGTGGTAACGGCATCGCGGGGGATCTGAGGGGGAAGACATGGATCACTGGATCAATCTGTATCGGGCTTCCCATTCGCTGGAGGCCCACGCCCTGAAAGGGGCGCTGGAAGTGGAAGGAGTGCCGGTGCGGCTCAATGGCGAGGCGCTGTCGGGCGCCCTGGGCGAACTGCCGGTGGACATGCTGCAGGTGACCCTGATGGTGCGCGAGCAGGATCGCAGCAAGGCGGGACGGGTCATCGAACGCTATCAGCAGCGCCAGGGCAACGGCTGGCTGTGCGGTCAGTGCGGGGAGGAGAACGGCGCCAACTTCGATGTCTGCTGGCGCTGCCACCACGATCCCCACGAAAATTAATCGCTCGCCCTGCCTCAGCGCAGGGTGAAGTCGATATCCTCCCCCGCGCTGGCGTCGTGATAGGTCGCCAGATCCAGCTCCCGCTCGCTGCGGGCAATCAATACGGAAACCAGAATATCGCCGGAGACGTTGACCGTGGTGCGCGCCATGTCGAGGATCCGGTCGATCCCGGCGATCAGTGCCACCCCCTCCAGCGGCAGTCCCACTGCGGTCAGGGTCAGCGTCAGCAGCATCAGGCCGGTGCCCGGCGTGCCCGCTGTGCCGATGCTGGCCAGGGTGGCGATGCTGATGATGGTCAGGTAATCCACCAGGTGCAGATCCACCCCGAAGGCCTGAGCCACGAACAGGGCGGTGACCCCCTGATAGAGGGCGGTGCCGTCCATGTTGATGGTGGCGCCGATGGGCAGCACCTTGGCTGTGATGGCGGGGGAGACCCCGAGCCGGCGCTCGGCACAAGCCAGGCTGATGGGCAGGGTGCTGTTGCTGGAGCTGCTGGTGAAGGCCACCGCCTGGGCATCGACGATGCTCTTGAAGTAGTGCAGCGGATTGAGGCGGGCCAGCAGGATCAGCAGGCTGCTGTAGACGCCGAGCACGTGCAGCAGGCAGCCGAGGTAGACGGCACCGATCACCTTGAGCAGCGGCAGCAGCAGGCTCATGCCGTACTTGCCGGTCATCCAGGCCATCAGGGCACAGACACCGTAAGGGGCCAGCGCCATCACCATCTGGGTCAGCTTGAACATCCCCTCCGCCAGCGAGGTGAAGAACAGGATGGCGGGGCGGCCGCGCCGACCGGTGGCGTTGAGGGCGAGGGCGAGGGCCACCGCGAACACGATCACCTGCAGGATCTTGCCGTCCACCATGGCCTGCACCGGGTTGCGCGGCACCAGGTGGCTCAGCACGCTGGCCAGGGTGGGGGATTCCGCCATGCCGACCCGCTCATAGGGCCCCATATTGGCGCCCATACCGGGTTCCAGCAGCCAGCCCATCATCAGGCCGATGCAGATGGCGACGGCGGTGGAACAGAGGTAGAGGCCGATGGCCTTGCCGGCGATGCGGTCGAGGGCCTTGCCCTTGAGCAGCGAGGTGAGGCCGGCGATGACCGAACAGAAGATGAGGGGCACCATCAGCATCTGGATGGTGTTGACGAACAGCACGCCAATGGGTTTGAGCAGCAATGCCTGTTCGCTGAAAGCGGCGCCGAGCCCGATCCCCGTTAGCATGCCGAGCAGGGTCTTCAACCAGAGCGGACGGCGGGTCCAGATCCGCCAGGGTTTGAAAGCCAGTCCATGGAACAGCATGACGCCAATGTCCTTATATTCGGTCTGCGGTGGCAAAAAGGGGCGTTAGTGTAGCCATCCCCTGCTCAGGTTGCCACATTATCGACAAAGCCGTGACCATCACCAGTGCGGGGGCAGGGAAATCGGCAATTTGTTGGCCTATATCAAGGTCGTCGGCAGTGGGGCAGGATTTAATAGGCATCAAATATGTCTATTAAAGAGGTTTGCAATGACTCAATCGGTACACGGTCACGAAGTGATGGAGATGATGTTGGCGCAGGGCGGCCAGTTCACCCGGGCCAGCCTCAAGCAGGCCATAGATGCACGCTTCGGGGCGGATGCCCGTTTCCACACCTGCAGCGCCAGCGAGATGGATGCCGAGGCCCTGATCGACTTCCTGGCCAAGCGCGGCAAGTTCGTCGAATCGGAGCAGGGTTTCCAGACCCGCGCCGACAAGATCTGCAACCACGGTTGATCCCCGCCGGCGAGCGCCTGCTGCGCTCGCCGAATCCCGCCGCCTTTGTTATATTCGCCCTCTTTCCCCTCCTCTGTTGAAGGCTTGGCCTGGGCGTTGTATGGATACTTTCTCCGCTGCCGTCATGTTGTTTCTGATCATGGATCCGCTGGGCAACCTGCCGGTCTTCCTGTCGATCCTGCGTCATATCGATCCCAAGCGACGCCGCAAGGTGATGATGCGGGAGCTGCTGTTCTCGCTGGTGATCATGATGGCCTTCCTGTTCGTCGGTCAGCAGATCCTCAATTTCCTCAATCTGCGCCAGGAGGCGGTCAGCATCGCCGGCGGCATCATACTGTTCCTCATCGCCATCAAGATGATCTTCCCGAGTGAAGGGGGGGTGACCGGGCTGGCCGCGGGGGAGGAGCCCTTCCTGGTGCCCATGGCGATCCCCATGATTGCCGGCCCCTCGATCCTGGCATCCTTGCTGCTGCTGGCCAACCAGGAGCCGACCCGGATGGCGGACTGGTCGCTGGCCCTGCTGATGGCCTGGGGCGCCAGCGCCGTGATCCTGATGTTCTACGAGGTCTTCAACAAGCTGCTGGGTGAGCGAGGGCTCACCGCGGTGGAGCGGCTGATGGGCATGCTGCTGGTGATGATCTCGGTGCAGATGCTGCTCGACGGGGTGCACCACTACCTGGCGATAACCGGTCAGAACTGACTGGCCGGCATGCCAACAAGCAAGACACGGGGCTCGATGAGCCCCGTTTTTTTGCTTGTGATCCGGCGTTGTGGCTATGAGGCAGCCTGCGGCTGCCGACGGGGCCGGCTTGCTCAGCCTGTCAGGAGCTCACGGCCCAGCGCCTGTATCAGGACGGTTCGGCAGCAGTGCGCTCCAGTTTGCTCATGATCAGGGCCAGCAGGGTTTCCCGCAGCCAGCGGTGGCCAGGATCCTCCTCGTGGCGCTGATGCCAGATCAGCAAATGGGAGATGCTGTCCAGCGCGATGGGCAGCGGCAGCGGCACCAGCGGATAGACCTGGGTGGCGTGGCGGGCGTAGAGCCGGGAGAGGGTCACTATCATGTCCGAATGCATGCCCATCCGCAGCGCCGCCTCGAAGGAGGGCACGGTCGCCTCGATGCGGCGATAGAGATCCTGCTCCGCCAGCTTGTGATCCAGCATCCAGCGGTCCCTCCCTTCGCAATAGGTCTGCACGTGGGGATAGGCCAGGTAGCGGGTGAGATCCCACTCGGGTTCGTGCAGGGCGGGGTGGTCGTGCTGCACCAGGCAGGTCAGATCGTCGATGGCGAGCAGCCGCTGGCAGATGGCGTTGGGCAGGGTGTCGAGCCGAAAGTCCGAGTTGATGCAGTTCTCCCGCACCGTGAAGGCGATGTCTACCTGGCCCTGGCTCATCTCGGTCAGACTGTTCTCGGTCCACTCCTCGTAGCGCAGCCGGATGCCGGGGGCCTGTCGTTTCAGCTCGCTCAGGTAGAGCGGGGCGAACAGGGTGAAGGCGCTGTCCATGCTGGCGATGACGAACTCCCGCTCGGTGGTGGCCGGGTCAAAATCCGGTGGCTGGATCAGGTTGTCCAGCGACAGCAGGATCGGCTGCAGTTGCTGCTGCAGGCTGAGGGCGCGGGCGGTGGGTTCCAGCCCGTAGGCCGAGCGCACGAACAGGGGGTCGTCGAAGGTTTCCCGCAGCCGGCCGAGGGCCTTGCTGACGGCAGACTGGCTCAGATGCAGGCGACGGGCCGCCCGGCTGCCGTTTCGTTCTTCCAGCAAAACTTGCAGGATTATCAATAGATTGAGGTCGATACGCCCCAGCTGTTCCAGCAACATGATATGAATCCTCTTCAATTCTTAGATGAATTTATACCATTTGTTTTCATATCTAGGCGAACTTATGCTCGAAACGTCTCTCGCCTTCAATGGCGGCTGGTACAGGATGTAGTGGTTGAGGGGACAAGTAGCATCAAGCAATACGGCGGCCTTTGGGTCGCCGTATTTTTTGGTGATTTATTTGCAAACTTGCGCCTGTCTTGATTTTGCCCAACAATCTTTGCGCCTTCTTTTGATACAAACGATCGGTATCTATCAGTCAGGAGTATCCCTATGGGACTCGGTGGAATTCATATCTGGCATTTGTTGATCCTGCTCGTCGTCGTGGTCGTGGTGTTTGGCAGCAAACGCCTGGCCGGCGCCGGGGAAGATCTGGGCACCGCCATCAGGGATTTTCGTAAAGCCTTGCGTGACGATGAATCACAGCCGAAATAAGTGGGAGTTGAATGATGTCCGTAGAAGAGAAAGTGGAATTGAACGAGACCTGTGACAGCTGCGGCTGCTTCGCCGAAATTGGCACCATCATCGGCGAGGGTGACGATGTGATGGAGCTGGTGATCGAGGCCGCCGAAGAGGCCGACGCCCGCGCCAAGCTGGCCGCCTACGAGGCGCTGGCCAAGCAGGTCACCGCCGAAGCCAAGAGCAGCAGCGAACTGAGCCAGGGCGCCAACGGCGTGATCCTGAAAGCCCGCCTGCAATTCACCTGCACCGCCGAAAAACTCATTTTCGAGATGCGTGCCCGCTCTATCTGAGCCCCCTGAAAACACGGCAGGTTCGCCTGCCGTGCTGACCCTTCTGCTGTGGGTCCGCGTTCTATAGTTAGTTATCCCACAGACGGTTTTGCCCGACGCGAGTCGGCCAACAGAAGGCGATCTCATCATGGTTCAGCGCAGGCTCTTCGCCACCCCCCTCCACGTGGCTCATCACCTCTTTGACCTGCCCGGACAGCCACTGGCGGTGACGCCATGAGGCGGCGCTGGCTCTGGAGCCTGCTCATTCTGTGGGCGCTGCCGCTGCTGGCGGCGGATCTCAAGCCGCAGCGGCTGCCCCAGCCAGGGGATCTCGCCAGCATATTGCAAAAGAAAGAGCTGAGGGCCCTCGTGGTCTATGAGCGGGGCTTTTTCTTCTTCGACAAGGGGACCCAGCACGGCATCCTGGTCAACCAGCTGCAGGGATTCGAGCGCTGGCTGAACCAGACCTATCTGGCCAAGGAGAAGATCAAGCTCAAGATCATCTACATCCCGGTGCGCCAGGACAAGCTGCTGGACTATCTCGCCGAGGGGCGGGGGGACCTGGTGGCTGCCAACATGACGGTGACGCCGACCCGGCGCGAGCAGGTGACCTTCTCCAACCCGGTGATCGCCCCCATCGAAGAGTGGGTAGTGAGCCAGCACAGCCTGCCGACCTTCAACCGCATTACCCAGCTCTCAGGCCGGCGGGTCTGGGTGCGGGCCAGCTCCAGCTATTACGAGAGCCTGCGCCAGCTCAACTGGCTGTTTCGCGAGCTGGGGCTGCCCCCTGTCTATATCGAAACCGTGCCTGAATACCTGCAGGACGGGGATCTGCTGGAGATGGTGGCGGCCGGCATCATACCGCTCACCGTGACCGACAGCTTCAAGGGGCGGATTTGGCTCGGCATGATCAGCGGGCTGCGAGCCCACAAGTTGATCCCGCTGCGGGACAACGGCCGCAGCGCCTGGGCCCTGCGCAACAACAGCCCCGAGCTGCTCAAGGCGGTCAACGACTATCTGGCCGATGCCGGCAAGCGCACTCTTTACAGCGACATGGCCCTGCGCCGCCTGCTGGCTCGCAACGACCAGATGAGCAACATACTGGCGCCGGATCCGCTGGGCCGGTTGTCGACCATCCGCAAGGTGCTGGAGCAGCAGGCCGACAAGTACCGGCTAGACTGGCTGATGCTGGCGGCGCTGGCCTACAAGGAGTCTGGCCTCAATGCCAATATCCGTTCCGAACGGGGGGCGGTGGGGATCATGCAGCTGTTGCCGAGTACCGGCAGCGAAGTGGGCATTCGCGGCGCTCGCCTCGCCAGCCTGGAGGGGAACGTGGAGGCGGCCTGCCGCTACATGCGGTTGATCCTCGACACCTATTTCAACGATCCCAAGCTGGACGTGCTCAACCGCCACCTGTTTGCACTGGCGGCCTACAATGCCGGCCCGAACCGGGTGCAGGCGCTCAGGGCCAAGGCCGAGGCCGCCGGGCTGGATCCCGACGTCTGGTTCGGCAACGTGGAGCAGCTGGTGGCCAACGAGGTGGGCCAGGGACCCATCAACTATGTCAGCACCATCTACAAGTACTATGTGGCCTACCGCTTCAGTCTGCCCCAGCTGGAGGGGAAGGCGGCCGCCATCGAGGCGGTGGCCCAGCCCTGATGTCCGGCTAGTGCGATGGGGCGGGCGAGGTGAAGGGCTGCCAGGCCTGATCCCTGTGCTGCAGATACCAGGGGGCCAGCTGGCCGCTCGGCGAGGGATCCGGCTCACTGGCCTGCGGTCTGTGACTGATGGCGGGGCGATCCGTGAGTTCCATGGTAAATTCCTTCATTCTGTTGCTACGAGGCCCTTAGCCAGCGTTATGCCATTTCCTCATGACAGGCGGATGACGCCATGATCCCCGCTGAATTTGCCCTGATCGACCAGCCCGAGCTGGCGCTCAAGCTGCGCTGTCAGCTGATCCGCGGCGCCAGAAGCCGGATCCAGGCCCAGTACTACAGCTGGGAGGAGGACAGCAGCGGCAAGCTGCTGCTGTCGGAGCTGCTGCATGCCGCCAAACGCGGGGTGCGGGTGCAGCTGCTCATCGATGACCTCTATGCCGGCGACAACCGCTTCCTGGAGATGGTGGCCCACCAGCCGGGCATCGAGGTGCGTCTGTTCAATCCCTTCTGGTTGCGCGGCTGGCGGCCACTGACCCTGCTGCTGGAAGGGCTGCTCAGCTTTCGCCGCATCAATCACCGCATGCACAACAAGCTGCTGCTGGTGGATGGCAGCCAGGCGGTGATCGGTGGTCGCAATATCGGAGATCGTTACTTCGGACTTGGCGGTGCCCCCCAGTTCGTCGATCTGGATCTCGCCTGTCGTGGCCCGCTCTGCCAGCGGGTCGAGCAAGGGTTCGATCAATTCTGGCGCAGCCGCTGGAGCCACCCGATCCGCCGTCTGTTGCGCCGCCCGCTGCAACGGGCCGAGGTGCAGGTGGTGAACGACTTCCTGCTGACCCTGAACGAGCCGCAGATCGCGGCCGTCTATGATCTGCCCGCCGGCCTGTTCGATCCCGAGCCCATTCCTCTGCGCTGGCATGCCGGGCGGGCCGAGGTGTGGTTTGACCGCCCCGGCAAGGGGCTGGTATCCCGGCCCACCACGGCGCGCCTGCTCTGGCGCAAACTGGCCGACAATCAGGGCACATTGCGCCTGGTCACCCCCTATCTCATCCTGACCCGGGGGCTGCGCCGCC
The DNA here is from genome assembly GCF_040908225.1 of Aeromonas sp. R5-3. Lineage (NCBI taxonomy): Bacteria > Pseudomonadati > Pseudomonadota > Gammaproteobacteria > Aeromonadales > Aeromonadaceae > Aeromonas > Aeromonas sp. R5-3. The sequence goes on from NZ_JBFODH010000023.1 coordinate 27,358, forward strand.
GACTCAGGCAGCAGCGCCAGGCGGGGGTGACCATCGACATCCTGACCAACTCCCTGGCCAGCACGGATGTGCCGCTGGTGTACGGCGCCTACCGCCGTCATCGTCCCTGGCTGATACGCCAGGGCATAGCGCTGTCGGAGCTGGAGGGGGCGTCCCTCAGCCTGCACGCCAAGCTGATCCTGGTGGGGGAGGAGGAGGCGCTGCTCGGCAGCTTCAATCTGGATCCGCGCTCCCTGCTGCTCAACACCGAGCTGGTACTGCATCTGGCCTGCCCCGCGCTGTGCGCGGAGTTGCAGCAGTGGCTGACGACCTGGCAGCAGCGTTCATCCCACTCGGTGGCTGCCCCGCCCTCGACCCTGCGCCGCCTGCTGGCCAGGGTCAGTGACTGGTTGCCGTTGCAGCGCTGGTTGTGAGTGGATCACGGCTTGTGCGAGATCTCGCAAAGCCTTGTGCGCCTTCGAGGATAACGTTTGCCATCCAATGGCGATGGGGTGATTTATCGTATTGTTTTTAATCAGATTGTTTTCTGGTTGAAGTTGGATGAGCGGCAGATGCTTGCATAGATGGCCAAATATATCGGTTTTTTATTTTATTTATCTGCGTAATATTTCAACTGCAAGGACAACACGATGGCTTGCCGTCGTGCGGAAGAGGGTCGTGAAGGGAATCGGCCGACTGGATCGCTCCAGCCGGAGCCTGCTTCAGATGGGTAGCGGAAACTCAGGAAACAGGAGAGGAACCCGACGGGACCGGATTCCAATATGGAACATGCTATTTGCGAGGGGGTGACATGCGAGTGTCACCCCATTTTTTTATGGCCTGCTGGCTGGGCTGAACAAAAAGACCGCCGATTGGCGGTCTTTTTGTTTGTGTCGTCTGACGGTCTATGGTCAGGCGATGCCTGCCAACAGGCGGCTCCAGTTGCGTTTGGCCACGGTGAAGGCATCGTGCAGGCTGCGATACTCCAGCTGCAGTTTCAGCTGATCGTAACGGGCCAGCGCCTTGCGCTTGCGCTGCTCCAGCAGGCGTTTGCGGCTGGCGTAGTAGTGCTGCAGCTGCTGGCTCAGCTTGTCGTACTCCTCTTGCAGCAATGCCTGCCACAGCTCCCTGTCGTCCTGTCTGTGCAGCCTGGCCTGGGCCCGTTTCAGCTGCATCTCCAGCCTGGCCTGCTCGATCCGCTCTTCCGGGCAGGCGCGCAGATCCCGTGCCAGCCCGCACCAGGCGGCACTGCGGATCAGCCACTTGGTAGGATCGAACTGCCACCAGCGGATGCCGTTGCGATAGTCGTTCTCGAACAGGTGGTGGAAGTTGTGGTAGCCCTCGCCGAAGGTGAAGAAGGCCAGGATGCCGTTGTCCCGCGCGCTGTTGCGGTCGGTGAAGGGCTGACTGCCCCAGATGTGGGCCAGCGAGTTGATGAAGAAGGTGGTGTGATGGGTCATCACCATGCGCAGCACCCCGGCCAGCAGCAGCATGCCGAGCAGATCGCCGTGGACGAGCCCCAGCAGCAGCGGGATGCCGATGTTGGTGGCCAGGGTCAGCGCCAGATAGTGCTTGTGCTGGAAGGCGACCACGGGGTTGTTCTGCAGATCTCGCACGTTGCTGTAGTCGTGGTAGATGTCGCGCTGATATTCCCGCAGCATCCAGCCGATGTGGGAGAACCAGAAACCGCGGCCCGCACTGTAAGGATCCTTCTGGTTGTCATCCACGTGGCGGTGGTGGCGACGATGATCGGAAGACCAGTGCAGCGCCGAGTTTTGCAGGGCGAGGGCCCCGCCGATGGCGAAGATCCACTGCAGGAGCGGGTGCGCCTTGTAGGCCTTGTGCGACCAGAGCCGGTGGTAGCCGGCGGTGATGGAGATGCCGCAATAGCAGAACAGCAGCAGGAAGCTGCCCCACTGCCAGAGGTCATAGCCATGGGTCATGCCGTACCAGGGCACGGCGATCAGGGCGGTCAGCCCGGAGAGGGCGAACAGCAGGGTGTTGGTCATGATGATCGGGGGGCGTTCCATCTCACTAGGTTCCTTTCAGCGAACAGCTGTGCGCTATTTTCCATGCAGCCGGAATTGGGGTCAATGGTAAAAAAGTAGGAGACAAACCTGATCCTGGCGCAGCCTTCGGGTTATCATTTGGCCTCGATAACCTGAAGGTGACTGTTTTCGTGGGTATTCGCGCGCAACAAAAAGAAAAAACCCGGCGTACTCTGATCGAGGCGGCGTTCAGCCAACTGTGCGCCAATCGCAGCTTTTCCAACCTCAGTCTGCGGGAAGTGGCGCGGGAGGCCGGCATTGCGCCTACCTCCTTCTATCGTCATTTTCGCGACATGGAGGAGCTGGGGCTGACCCTGGTGGATGAAGGCGGCCTGACCCTGCGCCAGTTGATGCGCCAGGCGCGTCAGCGCATCGCGGGTGGCGGCAGCGTCATCAGCACCTCGGTACAGACGTTCATGGAGTTCGTCGAGAACAACCCGAACATCTTCCGGCTGCTGCTGCGCGAGCGCTCCGGCACCTCTGCTGCATTTCGCCAAGCAGTGGCGCGGGAGATCCAGCACTTCATCGCCGAGCTGACCGACTACCTCGAAGCCACCACGGGGGCGCCGCGGGAAGAGGCCTACATCCAGGCCGAGGCCATGGTGACCATCGTCTTCAGTGCCGGTGCTGACGCCCTCGACATGACCAGCGAGGAGTGCCGGGCCCTGTCCGATCGGACCATCCGTCAGCTGCGCATGATCGCCATGGGCGCCGAGGTCCAGAACCAGAAGCGCCGTGAACCTCTCTCTTAAGTCAAAGGATGGACAGCTCCATGCATGACCAGAACACGATTCCGAAGAAACCCCTGCTGCTGGCCCTGATCATCGGCATCTGTGGTGATGCCTCCCTGACGGTCTTGTCAGAGTCGGCGGTGCCCTTCTCCTTCTTCCCGATGATCGCCTTCGTGCTGGCCGCCTATCAGCTCTACCAGCACTACCGTCATGTCTCACTGGAGGGCAACACCCCGGTCTGCATGCTGCTCAGCTTCTTCATCGGCGTGTTCGGCCATTCGGCGCTGGTCAAGGTGCAGTACCCAGAGCTTGGCAGCAACTTCTTCTCGCTGATCATGATGTTGCTGCTGCTGGCTGTGCTCTCCATCAAGCTCGGTATCAGCGTGGGGAAAAAAGAGAAGGAGTGACCAGCACTCCTTCCATCACCACAATGACAGAGCCGGGATCACCCGGCTTTGTTGTCTTCGCCGCGCCGCTTGGCATCGACGATGGCCTGCAGCCTGGCGCGGATCTCAACCATGCCGAATACCCCGAACACCAGCACCTGGGCGAACTCGAGCCGGCTCACCGCGAAGTAGGGCTTGCAGGCTGCCTTGACCATGCTGGCTTGCACCCAGTGCATCAGGATCACGATCACGCCGCACACCGGCAGGAAGCCGTTGAGCTTGCCCGGCAGCTGGGCGATCAGGCTGACCAGCACGCCGAACCAGAAGAACAGGATCAGACCCATCGCCAACAGATTAAACACCCGCTTCATCGTTTACCTCCCGCACATAGCATTGATAGCAGACCTGATTTGATCGGCCTGTTTGTCCTTGAGTCGTTGTCCAGATTGACGGGGAGGGGCTCGTGCCCATCTTCCCCAGTCACCCGGCTGTTAAACCGCGGCGTCATTCTTGCTCTCCCGCAGATAGAGCTGGTAGCAGACCTGGTTTGATCGACCTGCTTGTCTTTGAGCCTTTGTCCAGATTGACGGGGAGGGGCTCGTGCCCATCTTCCCCAGCCACCCGGCTGTTAAACCGCGGCGTCATTCTTGATCTCTCGCAGATAGAGCTGGTAGCAGACCTGGTTTGATCGACCTGCTTGTCCTTGAGCCGTTGTCCAGATTGACGGGGAGGGGCTCGTGCCCATCTTCCCCAGCCACCCGGCTGTTAAACCGAGGTGTCATTGTTGATGTCCCGCAGATAGAGCTGGTAGCAGACCTGACCCGCTTGCTTGTCCTTGAGCAGTTGCCAGCTGGCCGGCAGCGGCAGATCGGCCATCTCCTTCTCCCGCTCCAGATAGATGAGGGCGTCCGGCGCCAGCCAGCCGCGCTGCTCCAGCAGCTCGCACACCTGGGGCAGCAGCTCGCGGCGAAAGGGGGGGTCGAGAAACACCAGGTCGAACGGCGTGGCCGGCCCCTGCAGCCAGCTGACGGCATCGGCCTGGATCACCTGGCCCTGGCTGCTGCCGAGGGTGGTCAGGTTCTTCTTGATCTGCTCGGCGGCGCCCCTGTCCATCTCGATCAGGGTGACCTGCTCGGCGTAACGCGACAGCGCCTCCAGCCCCAGGCCGCCGCTGCCGGCGAACAGATCCAGGCAGCGGGTGCCGCGCACATGGGGAGCCAGCCAGTTGAAGATGGTCTCCTTGACGCGATCCGTGGTGGGTCTGAGTCCTTCCACATCCCTGACCGGCAGTTTGCGGCCTCGCCACTGGCCGCTGATGATTCTTACAAAGCCCGATTTCCCCTGCGGGGTTGGGCTCTTGCTCGGGCCGTTACGGCTGGATTTCACTCTGGGCATCGCGTTTCGTCGTCAGAAAATAAAGTGATAGTATAAGGCGGTTCATTTTTATGCCGACCCGCCGAGGGACGGCTATCTTAGCAGTCAGCCTTTGATGTGAGTATTTTTAGATGGCAAAAGGTTTGTTTTCCTGGCTGGGTTTCGGCCGCAAGAAAGAAGAGGCTGAGGCTGTCCAACCACAGACACCGCAAGCCACCCCGACTACCGTTGAGCCCGACGTTGCGGCTCACCCGGCTCCCGTTTCCGAGACGACTGTTTCCGATAGTACGCCGGCCGTCGCTGCTGAAGTGCCCGCCAGCGCACAGAATTCCGTTTTGCACGATGATTGCTGCCCGCCTGCCGAGCTGGACGACCATGGTCCGCTGGTGGTGGAGGAGTGTGCCTCCGATCTGGAGCCGGTGATCGTCAATGAAGCCCTGATCGCCGAAGAGGAGCGTGCGGCTGCCGAGGCGCAAGCTGCCGAGGCTGCCCGGGTTGCGGCCGATCTCAAGGCGGCGGAAGAAGCCCGCCTTGCCGCTGCCGCTCAGGCTGTAGAAGAGGCTCGCATTGCCGCCGAAGCCTGTGCCGCGCAAGAGGATCGCGTTGCCGCCGAAGCTCGTGCGGCAGAGGAGGCTCGCATTGCCGCCGAGGCCCGCGCCGCAGAGGAGGCTCGCGTTGCCGCCGAAGCCCGCGCCGCAGAAGAGACCCGTCTTGCCGCCGAAGCCCGCGCGGCAGAAGAGGCTCGCATTGCCGCCGAAGCCCGCGCCGCAGAAGAGGCCCGTATCGCAGCCGAAGCCCGCGCCGCAGAAGAGGCTCGCCTTGCTTCCGAAGCCCGTGCCGCAGAAGAGGCTCGTATTGCCGCCGAAGCGCAGGCTGCCGAGGAAGCCCGGATCGCCAAAGAGGCCCAGCGGGCGGAAGATCTGCGCCTGGTGGCCGAGATGGAGGCTGAGGCTGCCGCACTGGCCGCACTGCCACTGGCAGCCAAGGTGGACGACGACACCCAGGACAAGCCGCAGCGGGAGGGCTTCTTCGCTCGCCTCAAGCGTAGTCTGGTGCGCACCAAGGAGAATATCGGTTCCGGCTTCTTCGGCCTGTTCCGTGGCAAGAAGATCGACGACGAGCTGTTCGAGGAGCTGGAGACCCAGCTGCTGACCGCCGATCTCGGTGTCGACACCACCACCCGTATCATCGAGGGGCTGGTGCAGCACGCGGATCGCAAGCAGCTCAAGGATGCCGAGGCACTCTACGGCCTGCTCAAGCAGGACATGGGCGAGATGCTGGCCAAGGTCGAGCAGCCGCTGGTGATCGACACCGACAAGAAGCCTTACGTGATCCTGATGGTGGGCGTGAACGGGGTCGGCAAGACCACTACCATCGGCAAGCTGGCCAAGCAGTTCCAGGCCGAGGGCAAGAGTGTGATGCTGGCCGCTGGCGACACCTTCCGTGCCGCCGCCGTCGAGCAGTTGCAGGTGTGGGGTCAGCGCAACAACATTCCGGTGATTGCCCAGCACACCGGCGCCGACTCCGCCTCCGTCATCTATGATGCCATCGAGGCCGCCCGCTCGCGCGGGGCCGACGTGCTGATCGCCGATACCGCCGGCCGCCTGCAGAACAAGAGCAACCTGATGGAAGAGCTCAAGAAGGTGGTGCGGGTGATGAAGAAGCTAGACGATGCGGCGCCCCACGAAATCATGCTGACCCTGGACGCCGGCACCGGCCAGAACGCCCTGAGCCAGGCCAAGCTGTTCAGCGAGGCGGTGGGCCTGACCGGCATCACCCTCACCAAGCTGGATGGCACCGCCAAGGGCGGCGTCATCTTCGCGGTGGCCGACAAGTTCCAGATCCCGATCCGCTACATCGGGGTGGGCGAGGGGATCGACGATCTGCGTCCGTTCGTCGCCAACGACTTTATCGAGGCGCTTTTCAGTCGCGAGGAGTGAGTGTCTTCGCGATGAGCAAGCTCGGGCGCCGTGAGTTGAGCGCCCCCTGCCCCGACCCAGGTCGGGGCTTGTCACTGTCAGGGAACCGTTATGATCCGTTTTGACAAGGTCAGCAAGGTTTACAGCGGCGGCCATCAGGCGCTGCAGAAGGTCAGTTTTCATCTGCGCAAGGGGGAGATGGCCTTTCTGACCGGGCACTCGGGCGCAGGCAAGAGTACCCTCCTCAAACTCATCAGCGTAATGGAACGGCCGACCGACGGCCGCGTCTTCTTTCATGGCGATGACGTCAGCCATATCAAGCGGGGGGAGATCCCCTACGTGCGCCGCCAGATCGGCATGATCTTCCAGGATCACCGCCTGCTGATGGACAGAACCGTGTTCGACAACGTGGCGTTGCCGCTGGTGATCGACGGCTACAGCCATGGGGACATCAACAAGCGGGTGGCCGCTGCGCTCGACAAGGTGGGGCTGCTCGGCAAGGAGCGCTACCAGCCGCGCATGCTCTCCGGCGGTGAACAGCAGCGGGTCGGCATCGCCCGCGCCATCGTCAACAAACCGCCGCTGCTGCTGGCGGATGAGCCGACCGGCAACCTGGATCCCCAGCTCTCCATGGACATCATGCGGCTGTTCGAGGAGTTCAACCGCTTCGGCGTCTCCGTGCTGATTGCCACCCACGATCTGGGGCTGATTGCCCGCATGCGCTATCGCACCCTGACCCTCAAGGCGGGTCGCATGTATTCGTCCGGGGAGGAGCTCTGATGGCCATTCGTGCGCGTCACAAACAGCCGCCGCTGCGGCGTTTCATGATGTACTGGGTCGACCACGCCCGCCAGGCCTTTGCCAGTCTGGGGGAGCTGTGGCGGAATCCGCTCGCCTCGCTGATGACCCTGGCGGTGCTGGGGGTCAGCCTGGCGCTGCCCTCCTGCTTCCACGTGCTGCTGAAAAACGCCGAGGTGGTGGAGGGGAGCTGGCAGACCAGTTCCCAGATCTCCCTCTACCTGCGCAAGGATCTGCCCGAGCAGAACATCCTCGACATGAAGCAGCGGGTCCTGCTCTATCCGGAGGTGGAGTCGGTCACCTACATGAGCCGGGATGAGGCGCTCAAGGAGTTTCGCGAGATCTCCGGCTTTGGCGATGCGCTCGACTACCTCGACAGCAACCCGCTGCCGCCGGTGTTGAGCGTGATCCCGGATCCGCGCTGGCAGAACCCGGAAGGGGCGGCCGAGCTGCTCAACAAGCTGAGCAACGAAGACGGGGTCGAGCAGGGCAAGCTGGATCTGCAGTGGCTGACCCGGCTGCAGGGGATCATGAACCTGCTGCGCCACACCATCACCGGCATCGCCGTGCTGCTGCTCTCCGCGGTATTGCTGATTGTCGGTAACACCTTGCGCCTGAATATCCTCAACCAGCGTTCCGAGATCGAAGTGCTCAAGCTGGTGGGGGCGACCGATGCCTTTATCCATCGTCCCTTCCTTTATACCGGCATCTGGTTCGGGGTTATTGGCGGCATGCTGGCCTGGTGGCTGACCGAGGTGATGGTGATCTGGAGCGAAGGGGTGGTGAAGGAGCTGGCGGGTCTCTACAACAGCAACTTCCGGCTGGTGGGCATGGGAGCGGTGGACGGGATCAACCTGATCCTGCTGGGGGCCCTGCTGGGGCTGATCGCCTCCTGGTTTTCGGTCCATCGCCACATTCGCGACATCGAACCGTCCTGATTAATTTATCAGCGTTTCAAAGCGCTGGATTTTGCGACCTGGATCAAGTAAAAGAGTGGCCGTTTCTGGCACGGCCACCGTTCTGGGAGTAATCTGGATAGCACCAGTCTTCAGGATCTTCTCTGGATCCTGTGAACCTTCTGATTTATAAGCAGTCTACAATTGCGAAGAATTTATACGGGTGTGGCCCCTATGCCTTGCTCGTCTGACTTGGCAAGCATGTGAAGGTTGCGAGCTCCGCAACAATGGACTTAGCATGCTACTTTTCGGGGGTCCTTCATTGTGACCCCCTTTTTTTGACTGTTCATTCATGATTCATCCTGCCGGCCTAAGATGATTCCGGTTCAGACATGCCAGTCATGTTTGATGCAGGCCGCAGAATGGCGTCCGGTCAGTAGACAGGCCCTCTCAGGGTGTTAGACTGATTCGATTGAAAAGTAAGAGGTAGAACATGGGAACTTCATTGCAGCGCACTATGGCTCTGATTCCGCAAGGTAGTCTGGAAGGCTATATCCAGGCAGTAAACTCGATTCCGGTGCTGAGCGCAGAGGAAGAGCGTGAGCTGGCTGAGCGTTTGCAGCAGGAAGGCGATCTCGAGGCTGCCCGTCAGCTCGTTATGTCGCACCTGCGTTTTGTCGTTCACGTCGCCAAGAGTTATGCCGGTTACGGTCTGCCCCAGGCCGATCTGGTGCAGGAAGGCAACATAGGCCTGATGAAGGCGGTCAAGCGCTTCGACCCGAGCGTCGGCGTGCGTCTGGTCTCCTTCGCGGTGCACTGGATCAAGGCCGAAATCCACGAATACGTGCTGCGCAACTGGCGCATGGTCAAGGTGGCGACCACCAAGGCCCAGCGCAAGCTCTTCTTCAACCTGCGCAAGTCCAAGAAACGCCTCGGCTGGCTGAACCACGAAGAGGTGCAGGCCGTGGCTGCCGACCTCGGCGTCTCCGCCGCCGACGTCACCGAGATGGAAGCGCGCATGAGCAACTACGATCAGGCGTTCGATCTGGTCGGTGATGAGGACGAAGAGGGCGGTTTTGCGCCGGTCCACTATCTGGAGGACAAATCCTCCGATCTGGCGGCCACCATCGAGAACGACAACTGGGACGATCATGCGACCCGTCGTCTGAGCTCGGCCCTGGCCACCCTGGATGAGCGCAGCCAGCACATCATCCGCGCCCGCTGGCTGGACGATGACAGCAAGACCACCCTGCAGGAGCTGGCCGATACCTACGGCGTCTCCGCCGAGCGGGTGCGTCAGCTTGAGAAAAACGCCCTCAAGAAGCTGAAGGATGCGATGGAAGCATAATCCTGTGCGCCGGGCGGGTGCGTCAGCTTGAGCAGCACGCGCCCAGGCAGCTGAGAGATACGAGGGAGGCCTGATGCCTCCTGATGAAAACAGGGCCTGATGGCCCTGTTTTTGTTTGACGGGGATCTGGTCGGCCTTGCCTTGGTTACCCTTGTGTATGGTATGTTGCCGCCACTGCCACAGTAGGGAGAGCAGATAGTGAAACTCTTGAACGACTTGTTTACCAACAACCGCGAGTGGGCGGAACGGATCAAGGCTGAGGATCCCGAATTCTTTGCTACCCTCTCCGCCCAGCAGGCCCCCGAATACCTCTGGATCGGCTGCTCCGACAGCCGGGTACCCGCCAACCAGCTGATGGGGCTGCTGCCGGGGGACGTGTTCGTCCACCGCAACGTCGCCAACCTGGTGGTACACACCGACTTCAACTGCCTCTCGGTGCTGCAATACGCGGTCGAGGTGCTCAAGGTGAAGCACATCATCGTCTGCGGCCATTACGGCTGCGGCGGCGTCAAGGCGGCGATGCAGAACCAGGAGCTGGGGCTCATCGACAACTGGCTGCGCAACATCAAGGATGTCTACTTCAAGTATCGCGAGCAGCTAGATGCCATCGAGGATGAGCACGAGCGCTTTGACTACCTGTGCGAGCTGAACGTGGCCGAGCAGGTTGCCAACGTCTGCCACACCACCATCATCCAGAACGCCTGGCGCAAGGGGCAGGAGCTGGCGGTACACGGCTGGATCTACGGCATCAAGGACGGTCTGCTGCACGATCTCGATCTCTGCATCAGCGGGCCTGAGCAGATCCCGGACGTCTATCGCGCCTGGCCGGACATGCGTCCGCCCCATCGCCGTCGCTGAGGAGCATTCCGTTGGCACCGGCCCTCTATCTGCAGATCAAGCAGCACATCCTGGACGGGATCCGCGAACGCCACTATCAGGCGGGTGACCGGATCCCGACCGAGGCCGCCCTGTGCGAGCAGTTCACCGTGAGCCGGATGACGGTCAACAAGGCGCTGCGCGAACTGGTGGCCGAGGGCTGGCTGGTGCGCACCGCCGGCTCCGGCAGTTTCGTGGCGGATCGGCGCACCGAGTCGCCGCTGCTGGCCATTCGCAACATCGCCGACGAGATCGCCGAGCGGGGCAGCGAGTACAGCGGCCGGGTGATCCGGCTGCAACGCCAGGCCGCCGACGAGAAGGTGGCAGTGCAGCTGGGGCTGCGGGTCGGGGCGCCCATCTTTCACAGCCTCATCGTCCATCAGGCCGACGGTGAGCCGCTGCAGCTGGAGGAGCGCTTCGTCGATGCCGAGCGGCTGCCGGAGTATGGCGAGCAGGATTTTGCCAGCCAGACCCCCAACCGTTATCTGATGGAGGTCTGCCCCCTCTCCGAGATGGAACACGTGGTGGAGGCGGTGCTGCCGAGCGCCGGAGAGGCCGGCTTGCTGCAGGTACGGGTCGACACCCCCTGCCTGTTGCTGCATCGGCGTACCTGGTCCGACGGTTATCTGGTCTCCTATGCCCGCCTGCTCTCGCCAGGCTCCCGCTACAAGTTGAGCTCCAAGACCAGTCTCATCTAATTGTATATACATATCATTTTTGACAAAGCCCGCCTCTGGCGGGCTTTTTTGTGTTTAAGCTCTAATGAACACGCTGTTATCAAGATGTGAACTTGATCCTTTCTTTCCCGTCAGAGATCGGATATAAGTTAATGTATATACATTTAGAGGTCGGTATGAACAAGGAACTGTTGAACTGCGAGCGGGTCTGGCTCAACGTGACACCCGCCACCCTGCGCTCCGATCTGGCCGACTACGGTCTGCTGGAGCCCCATGCCCTCGGCGTTCATGAGGGGAGGATCCACGCCCTGGTGCCCATGCAGGATCTCAAGGGCCCCTATCCCGCCCATTGGCAGGACATGAAGGGCAAGCTGGTTACCCCCGGCCTCATCGATTGCCACACTCACCTCATCTTCGCCGGCAGCCGCGCCGAAGAGTTCGAGCTGCGCCAGAAGGGTGTGCCCTATGCGGAGATCGCCCGCAAAGGCTGCGGCATCATCAGCACGGTGCGTGCCACCCGTGCCGCCAGCGAAGATCAGCTGTTTGAGCTGGCGCTGCCACGGATCAAATCGCTGATCCGGGAAGGGGTCACCACGGTGGAGATCAAGTCCGGCTACGGCCTCACCCTGGCAGACGAGCTCAAGATGCTGCGGGTGGCCCGCCGGCTGGGAGAGGCGCTGCCGATCCGGGTCAAGACCACCCTGTTGGCAGCCCATGCAGTGCCGCCGGAGTATCGCGACGATCCCGACTCCTGGGTCGAGACCATCTGTCAGGAGATCATCCCGGCTGCCGCCGAAGCGGGCCTGGCCGATGCGGTGGACGTCTTCTGTGAACACATCGGCTTCTCGCTGGCCCAGACCGAGCAGGTCTATCTGGCGGCGGATCAATATGGTCTGGCGGTGAAGGGGCACATGGATCAGCTCTCCAACCTGGGGGGCAGCACGCTGGCCGCCAACTTCGGCGCCCTCTCGGTGGATCATCTGGAGTACCTGGATCCGGAAGGGGTCCAGGCGCTGGCTCACCGCGGCGTGGTCGCGACCCTGCTGCCCACCGCCTTCTATTTCCTCAAGGAGACCAAGCTGCCGCCGGTCACCGCCTTGCGCAAGGCGGGAGTGCCGATGGCGGTCTCCTCCGACATCAACCCGGGCACGGCCCCCATCGTCTCCCTGCGCATGGCCATGAACATGGCCTGCACCCTGTTCGGCCTGACCCCGGTGGAGGCCATGGCCGGGGTGACCCGTCACGCCGCCCGCGCGCTTGGCGAGCAGGAGCAGCTGGGACAGCTCAGGGTCGGCATGCTGGCGGATTTCCTGGTCTGGAACTGCGGCCATCCGGCCGAACTCAGCTACCTCATCGGCGTCGATCAGCTGGTGAGCCGGGTGGTCAACGGGGAGGAGACCTTGCATGGATAAGATCAACGGGATCGACATGTCGGTCTGGCAGGGGCGTCAGGATCCGGAAGACGGTGAACTGGCCCTGCGCTGGCATGACAGGGTGCTGCCCTGGCTGGGACGCGGTGAACCCGGCGTGGTACTGCTCGGCTTCGCCTGTGACGAAGGGGTGCGCCGCAACAAGGGGCGCGTCGGCGCCGCCAGTGCGCCGCTGGCGGTGCGCAAGCTGCTCGCCAACACGGCCTGGCATCTGGGCCAGCCCGTCTACGACGGCGGCGATGTGCACTGCGAGGATGGCGATCTCGACGCCGCCCACGAGCGGCTGGCCGAGCGGGTCGCCACAGCCCTGGAGCAGGGCCAGTTTCCGCTGGTGCTGGGGGGCGGCCACGAGGTGGCGTTTGGCAGCTGGAGCGGCCTCAACCGCCATCTGGGCGGCCGTGGCAGGGTGGGCATCATCAACTTCGACGCTCACTTCGACCTGCGCATGAAGCTGGAGCAGGCGAGTTCCGGCACCCCCTTCTTCCAGATTGCCGAGCAGTGCGTCGCCCAGGGCTCGCCTTTTACCTACGCCTGCCTCGGGGTGGCCGAGACCGTCAACACCGCGGCCCTGTTTGCCCGTGCCGAGGCGCTGGGGGTGTGGCACGTGCTGGACGAGGCGATGACGCCGACCGAGCTGCCAGTCTTGCTCAACGGGCTGGATGCCTTTATCGCCCGCTGTGACCACCTCTATCTGACCATCGATCTGGACGTGCTGCCCGCCGCCGTGATGCCGGGGGTAAGTGCCCCTGCAGCCCGCGGCGTGGAGCTGGCTGTCATCGAACCGCTGATCGCCCATATCCGGGCCAGCGGCAAGCTCAGGCTCGCCGATCTGGCCGAGTACAACCCGAACCTGGATCAGGACAACCGCAGCGCCCGCGTGGTCGCGCGCCTGGTCCACCAGTTGACCAAGTAGCGGCGCACCGCGCCGCCTGACCGTATCGCTAAACAAGGAGTGTCTATGTCTGTACAACACCAGGATCCCCGCCACGATCCGAGCCGGATCATCCGTGCTCCCCACGGCACCCAGCTGACTGCCAAGAGCTGGCTCACCGAGGCGCCCCTGCGGATGCTGATGAACAACCTGGATCCGGAAGTGGCCGAGCATCCCCAGTCCCTGGTGGTGTACGGCGGCATCGGTCGCGCCGCCCGCAACTGGGCCTGCTACGACAAGATCGTCGAGGTGCTGACCCGCCTCGAGGAGGATCAGACCCTGCTGGTGCAATCCGGCAAGCCGGTCGGCGTGTTCCAGACCCACAAGGACGCACCGCGGGTGCTGATCGCCAACTCCAACTTGGTGCCGCACTGGGCCAACTGGGAGCACTTCAACGAGCTCGACAAGAAGGGCCTGATGATGTACGGCCAGATGACCGCCGGCTCTTGGATCTACATCGGCACTCAGGGCATCGTGCAGGGCACCTACGAGACCTTCTTCGCCGTGGCCAACCAGCACTTCAACGGCGAGCCCAAGGGGCGCTGGATCCTGACCGGGGGCCTGGGTGGTATGGGCGGTGCCCAGCCGCTGGCCGCCACCATGGCCGGCTTCTCGATGATCGCCGTGGAGTGCGACGAGACCCGCATCGATTTTCGCCTCAAGACCCGCTACGTCGACAAGAAGGCCTACAGCCTGGATGAGGCGTTGGCCATGGTCGAGGAAGCCAAACAGAGCGGCACTGCCGTCTCCGTCGGCCTGCTCGGCAATGCCGCCGACGTCTTCGCCGAACTGGTGGCCCGCGGCATCACGCCGGACGTGGTGACCGACCAGACCTCAGCCCACGACCCGATCCACGGCTACCTGCCCCAGGGCTGGAGCGTGGCCCAGTGGCGCGACCTGCAAAAGAGCGCGCCGCAAGAGGTCAATGTGGCCGCCCGCCGCTCCATGGCTCGCCAGGTGGAGGCCATGCTGACCCTGCAGGCCCGCGGCGCCGCCACGCTCGATTACGGTAACAACATTCGCCAGATGGCGCTGGAAGAGGGGGTCAAGAATGCCTTCGACTTCCCGGGCTTCGTGCCGGCCTACATCCGCCCGCTATTCTGCGAGGGCATTGGCCCGTTCCGCTGGGTGGCGCTCTCCGGCGACCCGGAAGACATCTACAAGACCGATCAGAAGGTGAAGGAGCTGATCCCGGACGATCCCCACCTGCACAACTGGCTCGACATGGCCCGCGAGCGCATCGCCTTCCAGGGCCTGCCGGCGCGGATCTGCTGGGTCGGGGTCAAGGATCGGGTGCGCCTGGGCCTGGCCTTCAACGAGATGGTGAAGAACGGCGAGCTGAAAGCCCCCGTCGTCATCGGCCGCGACCACCTGGACTCCGGCTCGGTGGCGAGCCCGAACCGTGAGACCGAGTCCATGATGGACGGCTCCGACGCCGTCTCCGACTGGCCGCTGCTCAACGCCCTGCTCAACACAGCCGGCGGGGCGACCTGGGTCTCCCTGCACCACGGTGGCGGTGTCGGCATGGGCTTCTCCCAGCACTCCGGCGTGGTGATCGTCTGTGACGGCACCGACGACGCCGCCAAGCGGGTCGGTCGCGTGCTGCGTAACGACCCGGCCACCGGGGTGATGCGTCACGCCGATGCCGGCTACGAGATTGCCATCAACTGTGCCGTTGATGAGAAACTGGATCTGCCGATGATTGACGGCGCCAACGGTGTCAAAGGAAAGGTGTAACACCATGTTTGAACTGACTATTACCCCGGGCGAGCTGGATCTCGCCACCCTGCGCCGCGTCAGCCGCGAGCCGGTACACGTTTCGCTGGATCCCGCCGCTCTGGCGGGGATCCACGCCTCCGCCGCCGTGGTCACCAAGGTGATCGAGCAAAACCGGGTGGTGTATGGCATCAACACCGGCTTTGGCCTCCTGGCCAACACCCGGATTCCGGTGGAGCAGCTGGACGAGCTGCAGCGCTCCATCGTGCTCTCCCATGCCGCCGGTATCGGCGAATACATGGATGACGCCACCGTGCGGCTGATGATGGTGCTCAAACTCAACTCCCTGGCTCGCGGCTTCTCCGGCATCCGGCTGGTGGTGCTGGAGGCCCTGATGCGCCTCATCAACGCCGAGGTCTATCCGGTGGTGCCGAAGAAGGGCTCCGTCGGCGCCTCCGGCGACCTGGCGCCGCTGGCCCACATGAGCTGCCTGCTGATAGGTGAAGGCAAGGCGCGCCACAAGGGCGAGCTGATCGACGCCACCACGGCCCTCAAGATTGCAGGCCTGGAGTCCATTGCGCTGGCACCGAAAGAGGGATTGGCCCTGCTCAACGGCACCCAGGCGAGCACCGCCTTCGCGCTGGAAGGGCTGTTCCACGCCGAGGATCTCTACGCCGGCGCCATCACCATAGGCGCCATGAGCGTGGAGGCGGCCCTTGGCAGCCGCCGGCCATTCGATGCCCGCATCCACGCGGTGCGCGGTCAGCGCGGGCAAGAAGACGCGGCCGCCTGCTACCGCCACCTGCTGGTGGATGGCAGCGAGATCGGCATGTCCCACCACAACTGCGAGAAGGTGCAGGATCCTTACTCATTGCGCTGCCAACCCCAGGTGATGGGCGCCTGCCTGACCCAGATCCGTCAGGCCGCCGAGGTGCTGGTGTGCGAGGCCAATGCGGTCTCCGACAACCCGCTGGTGTTTGCCGAGGATGAGGACATTCTCTCCGGCGGCAACTTCCACGCAGAACCCGTGGCCTTCGCCGCCGACAACCTGGCGCTGGCCATCGCCGAGATAGGCTCGCTCTCAGAGCGTCGCATGGCGCTGCTGATCGACTCGCGCATGTCCGGTCTGCCGGCCTTCCTGGTCAACAACGGCGGGGTGAACTCCGGCTTCATGATCGCCCAGGTCACCTCGGCGGCGCTCGCCTCCGAAAACAAGACCCTGGCCCACCCGGCCTCGGTGGACAGTCTGCCCACCTCCGCCAACCAGGAGGACCACGTCTCCATGGCCACTTTCGCCGGTCGCCGGCTGGCGGATATGGCCGAGAACACCCGCGGCATCCTGGCGGTGGAGCTGCTGGCGGCAGCGCAAGGGTTGGATTTCCGCGCACCGCTGCGTTCCACCGAGCTGGTGGAGCTGGCCAAGGGCCGCCTGCGCGAAGAAGTCAGCTTCTACGACAAGGACAGGTACTTCGCGCCGGACATCGAGGCGGCCGCCGCCCTGCTGGGCCGTGCCAGCTACAACGACCTGATCCCGGCCGGCGTGCTGCCGAGCCTGTAAGCGGCCATCCAGCTCATAACAGAAGACCGCCCATCGGGCGGTCTTCTCGTTGCTGGGGTTGATGATCCAGCGGTTATTCGTGCTCGAACATCAGGAACAGGTAGACCACGAACAACACCAGGTGGGTAGCCCCGTGCAGCGCATTGGTGCGGCCGCTGCTGAAGGTTACCTTGCACACCATGAGAGTGGTGATGAGTAGCACCATGTCGGCGGCTGAGAGGCCCAGACGAACCTCCTGTCCCAGCATGGCGCCGATGAACAACACGGCGGGCACGGTGAGGGCGATGGTGGCCAGCACAGAGCCGAAGTAGAGATTCATGGCCCGCTGCAGCTGGTTGTTGAAGGCCGCCTTGATGGCGCCGACCGCCTCGGGGGCCAGCACGATACAGGCGACGATGAAGCCCCCCAGCGCCGGCGGAGCCGCCAGCACCTTGACCCCGTGGTTGATGGGAATGGCGAGGGTCTTGGCCAGCAGGATCACCACCACCAGATAGGCGAGCAGCAACAGGGTGTGGTAGACGTTGCTCTGCAGCGGGCCGTGGTGCTCTTCGTAATCCTCGTGATCGCTGTCGATGAAGAAGTGGCTGTGGCTGCGGGTCTGGATCAGCAGGAAGACGCCGTAGAGCAGCACAGAGATGATGATCAGCATCCAGGACATGGCGCTCGACATGCTGCCGATGTTGCCCCCCTCGGTGAAGTTGGGCAGTACCAGACAGAGCAGCGCCAGCGGAATGATGGCCACCAGATAGGATTTGACCCCGTCCAGATTGAAGCTCTGGGTGTGGTAGCGCCAGCCGCCAAACAGCAGGGTGAAGCCCACCAGGCCGTTGGTCACCAGCATCACCACCGCAAACATGGTGTCGCGGGCCATCACCGGATTGGGTTCGCCGGTCAGCATGACCGAGGAGATCATCACCACCTCCAGCGAGATGACAGACAGGGTCAGGATCAGGGTGCCGAAGGGTTCGCCCAGCTTGATGGCAAGGGCATCGGAGTGGCGCACCACCGAGAAGATGGCCCAGGTGACGATGGCAAGCAGCACGGCCGACACCGGAAGATAGATCCCGAGCGGAGTTGTCTCTGTCAGCAGGTCGCTACCGAGCGTCTTGAAGAAGAGCAGGGTGAGCAGGCCGACGGGCAGGGCAATCTCTTGCCGGATAAATGACTTCATAGGCAGTGGTTCTCATCTCGGGGCGGCGTGAGCCGACGGGTATGGAGCAGGATGGCACGTCACCGCAGTGACGGCCCTGCCAATGATAAAGGCTGTTGTCCGCGCAAGGAAAAAACATTTTGTTGCAAGATATGAGGGAGACGCATCCTCACCCGCTGCCAGTGCAGAGTGGTGCTCGCCTGTGCGATCGAGAGGGCAGATGCTGGCTCAGCGCTCGCCCCCGTGGTTCTGGTACCAGGCCAGCAACCAGATCTTCAGCTTGGTCAGGGCCATGGGCGGGGCATAGACGTAACCCTGGATCAGGTGCACGCCGTGCTGGTCGAGATATTCCACCTGATCCTGGCGTTCGACCCCCTCGGCAATCATCTCCATGCCCGACTCGCGGCCAAAGGCGATGGTGGCATCCAGCACGCTGCGTTTGAGATCGTCTGTGCCTATGGTGTCGACGAACATCTTGTCGATCTTGATCTGGCGGATGCCGAGTCGCTGCAGGTAGGCGAAGCCGCCGTAACCGGTGCCGAAGTCATCCAGCTTGAAGTGGTAGCCCCGCTGCTGCAGGGCGCCGATCTCGGCGCTCGCCGTCTCGATGTCGGTGATGGGCTTGCGCTCGGTCAGCTCGAAGGTGAGCTGGGCGGGAGAGGGCCAGCCGTGGCGCAGCAGCAGGTTGCGCAGGTGCGGTTGCTCCAGGTGGGAGGCCACTATGTTGACGCTGACCCACTGGCCGGGGATGAGCTTGGGCAGGTCGGTGATGACTTTTTCCAGCAGCTGGCTGGTCATGGGCAGGATCAGCTCCTGCTCTTCTGCATAGTCGATGAAGGCCCCTGGCGGGATCAGGCCGCCGCCCCGCTGCCAGCGCAGCAGCGCCTCGAATCCCACCACCTGCTGGCTGCGGCTGTCCACCACGGGTTGGTAGAAGGGGACGAACTCCCGCCGCGCCAGCCCGGCCTGCAACAATCCCTTGAGAGAGCGCCGGTAGTTGCGCAGCCCCCAGTAGGCCGCAACCAGCAGGGCCCCGACGGCGGCGCCGCACCAGAGCCCGTAGTAGCGGGCCTGCTGCAGGGCGTACTGCTCGAGCGCCCGGCCGGCCCACAGGGTCTGCCGGATCTGCTCGTGGGGATCGAGAAAACTGAGGCTGAGGCTTTGACTGCCCGCCTCCTCCTTGATGGCGCTGTCGCCGCGGGGGAAGGTCGGGCTGGAGCCCCCCGGTTGCAGCTGGCTGAATTCGAGGTAGAAGCAGTTGGCGCAGGGATATTGCAGCAGAGCGTGGCTCCAGCTGTTGCTCAGCACCCAGTAGACTATGTTGCCGCCGCTGCGGTAGTAGGCGACTATCTCCTGTTCGGTGTTGAAGCGGGCCTGGGTGGCCGCGATCCCGAAAGCATCCTGATTGGGGTAGGGGGGCAGCTCGGCCAGGGTGAAGGGCAGATCCATCCCCAGGCTGGAACAGCCGCCACCGGAGGCGAGCAGCAGCCCCTGGATGCGGATATGTTCGTTGTAAAAACGGGGGGCCCGCAGCAACGCCATGTCCTGCTCGCCGCAGTCAAAATGGAACTGCACCAGCTGGTTGCGGATGCTCTCGTCCAGTACCTGATGGCGCTCCACCAGGGCGGCATTGATCTCCTCTTTCTTCTTCTGCAGCAGCTGGTGGGCCAGGGTGCCGCCGAGCAGCTGGCTGAGGGGCAGACTGGCCAGCAGCGGCAGGCAGAACAGCAACAGAGTGAGCCAGAGTGGGGAGATGGTTCGCAAGGGGCACCTGCCTGATGGGCGAATAGGATGCATATGAGTGGCATCATCATAGTGCATTAGCTGCATCGATTTGAGCGGAGGCGATCACACTTGTGTCGTAGATTTATAATCTGCTGATAAATAATGGTTTTATAAAATCGGCTGCTGAAGATTCAATCGCTGACCTGTCATAAATGACAATTGTCCAGCTTATCTGAAGTGGCTAGAGTAGCCGTGCGGTTTGACTCACCGTGTGTTCAATACTCCTGTATCTGTTTTTTTGTCAGTAGCACAGAGTGTTAGTTTTGATATGAGTGTTTCTTTTGGTCCCCTCTGCGGGACCATTTTTCTGCCTGTCATTCGGCCATGGCCCTGAGCTCTGCCTCCCTTTCTCTTCCTTGATCCTCCTTTTTTGGCCGCCACCCTGTCCGGGGCTTGGTGTTCTCGCACCTGTTTGGGTATGCTCGCCCGCTTAATTCCAGAAGCGGGATCTTCGTCCATAGGCGCGCTTCAAGGTTGGCTGATACGATGAAGCCACATGGAAGTTGTCGGGCATACGGAAAGGTACATGAAACTGACCACCCAGCTTGTCTCGTTTATTACCCTGTGCGTCATCGCGGCCATGGCCATGGTGCTGCTTGGCGGGGTGTTCAGCTTTCGCGAGCTGGGCATGGAGCTGCAGCAGAAGAAGGTCAACTCCCTGGTGGAGATCATCGACAAGCAGCTGGAGATCGCCGACGATCATCAGGATCTCACCCGCTGGCTGCCGACCCTGCTGCGCTCGGCCCACGTGGTTGAGCTGGAGATCCGCCAGAACAAGCAGCGGATCTACTGGTTTCGCGACGTGCAGCAGCCGACCGACGAGAGCCTGCTGATCCCCTATCACCAGGCCATTCCCCATCAACCCGACATGCAGGCCGACTTCAAGCTGGAGCGGCCGTTCAAGGAGTTCGAGTACTCCATCAAGGCCATGTCCGGCATCTCCCTCGGCATCTTCATCGTGGTATTCGGCCTCTGGTACTCCATCCGCTGGCTGCGTTTGCAACTGCGCGGGGCCGAGCTGCTGGCGGAGCGGGCCCAGCTGATCCTGGACGGCAAACTGACCAAGCTGGCCCACGATCCGGCCGACGAGTGGCCGCAGTCAGCCAGCCAGGCCCTCGACTATCTGCTGGCCGAGCTGGCGGATGCCCGCAAGGAGCGCAGCCGCTTCGACAACTTCATCCGCAGCAACGCCTTCGTCGACAAGCTGACCGGCATCGGCAACCGGCTGTTCTTCGACAACCGGCTGGAGAGCGCCATCATGGAGGCGAGCGTGATGAGTGGCGGCGTGCTGCTGATCGAGCTGGCCGGGCTGGAGGAGCTGGATCCCGAGCTGAACGGCCGCCAGAGTCAGGATCTGCTGATGGAGGCGAGCGCCTCCATTGCCGCCTTCGTGCGCAAGCACAGCGGTGCCCTGCAGGCGCGCTATGCCGGCCAGGTGTTTGCGGTGCTGCTGCCCAACATGTCGGAGAGCGAGATGGTGGATGCCGCCGGCCAGCTGCACAAGAGTCTGCAGCGGCTGCACTGGCCCGAGGCGGTCAATGCCGACACCGCCGTCTATCTGGGGGCGGTCTGCTATCAGGCCGAGGACTCCCTGCTCAAGGTGCAGGAGGAGGCGGAGCTGGCGCTCAAGAGCGCGCAGCTGCAGGGCCACACCGGCTGGTTCCTCTACGAGAAGCAGCTGGACGAGGAGCAGAGCAGCAAGGGTACGGTGCGCTGGCGCACCCTGATCGGCCGACGCATCGAGGAGCACGGCATCGACTTCTACGTGCAGCCGGTGCAGCAGGAGCGGGATCAGGTGGTGCTGCAGCAGGATCTGCTGATCCGGATCCACGACGAGCAGGGGCGGGAGCTGCAGGCCGGCGTCTTCATGCCGATGGCGGAGAAGGCGGGGCTGCTGCTGCCGCTGGATCGGCTGGTGGCACAGCAGACTCTCACCCTGTTGCGTCAGCGCTCCGAGCAGAGCTGTCCCATCAGCCTGACTCTCTGTGCCCAGAGCCTGCTGCACCGGGAGTTCCAGCGCTGGCTGTTCTTCGATCTGTTCCAGCTGCCGCGCAGCACCAATGAGCGGTTGATCCTGCAACTCTCCGAGGCCCAGGTGACCCGCCACTACGAGGCGCTCAAGCGGCCGCTGCGGGCGCTGCGCATGCTGGGCTGCCAGCTGGCCATCGATCATGCCGGCCAGGACGTGGTGAGCACCCAGTACATCAAGGAGTTCGAGATCAACTTCCTCAAGCTGCATCCCAGCCTGGTGCGCGAGATCCACACCCGCCAGGTCAACCAGATGGCGGTGCGCAGCCTGGTGGGGGGCTGTGCCAATACCCGCACCCGGGTCATCGCCGTGGGGGTGGAGAGCGGCGACGAGTGGAAGATGCTGCGCCACCTCGGGGTGCACGCCGGGCAGGGCCCCTGGTTCGCCGAGCCACAGCGGCTGGTGCTGGAACCGGCCGGCGCCTGACGGAGACAAGAGAGGGTCGCCCGGGCGACCCTCTCTTTTTTTGTGGTCAAGAGCGGTGGTTCAGCGCCTGTGCCGCGTCCGACCGTCCGTCACAGGCGCCCCTGCTCTCTCAGTCCCGCCAGCCCCTGCATGCCGCCGGTGTGGATGAAGACGATCTTGCTGCCGCGCGGGATGCGACCGGCCGCCAGTTCGCGAAACAGCCCCCACATCGCCTTGCCGCTGTAGATGGGCTCAAGTGGCAGACCGGTCTCGGCGCTGAAGGCCTGCACCCACTGCCAGAGCGCCGGAGTGAATTTGGCATAGCCGCCGTCGTGGTGATCCAGCGCGATCCGCCAGCCGGGCGTGTCGGCGGCGGCCGGGTGGAGGCGGCGCACCTCGTCGGCGATGAAGCTCCCCCCCTTGAGCACGGCGATGGCGAGGATCTGTTCCGGATCCCGCTTGCCGGCGATGAGCCCGGCCAGGGTGCCACCGCTGGCACAAGGCAATACCCAGAGATCCGGCGAGAAGGGCACCTCGTCGACCAGCTCGGCCACCCCGGGGATGG
Source organism: Aeromonas sp. R5-3 (assembly GCF_040908225.1). Lineage (NCBI taxonomy): Bacteria > Pseudomonadati > Pseudomonadota > Gammaproteobacteria > Aeromonadales > Aeromonadaceae > Aeromonas > Aeromonas sp. R5-3. The sequence goes on from NZ_JBFODH010000023.1 coordinate 49,959, forward strand.
CCAGCGGGCTGCTGCCCCCCTCCGGCACTATCAGGGTCTCTTCATCCTGGAATTGGTCCAGCCAGGCGGGATCCTGCCGCCGCCGGTAGCTCTGGCGGTCGACAAAAATGAGATCCATGCCCCAGCCTTTCGCCGCGCTGAGGGTGGCGTTGCTGACGGCCTCCGGTTCCCCGCGTATGATGCCGGTAGTACGCAGGCCAGATTGGCACCCGGCCGCCGCCAGGGCATGGATATGATTGGAGTAGGCGCCGCCAAACGAGAGCAGATGGCGCTTGCCTTGCTCCTCGGCATACCGCAGGTGGTACTTGAGCTTGCGCCACTTGTTGCCCGAGATGGCGGGGTGGATCAGATCGTCCCGTTTGCACCAGAGCTGGACATCATGGGCGTTCAACAGCGGGTGCGAGACAGCGTGCAGCGGTGAGGGCAGCAGGGCCGGTTGCAACGGCAACGACAAGCCGGATTGGGGCTGGGGTGGCAATGAGTAATCCGTCATTTATCTGGAGGCTAATGCTCTGTTTATGCTAAGGTTTAATCCATTTTTGGCGGCCAGGTGCGGGTTTCAATGAAACAACTTTTCAGACGTTCGGCCCCGGGCGGACAGGTGGGACTCCTGCTGGCCGGCGATCGGATCATGCTGGCTTCGCTCGGCAACCCACCCATCTTCGCCACCCGCGCCATCAACGGCCCGCAAGAGTGGTCCCAGGCCATGGACGAGCTGTTCAGCCGCCACGGCCTCGCCAAGTCTAAGGTGCGAGTCGCCCTCGCGGCCAGCCTTTATCAACAGGTCCAGATCGACAAGCCGGCGGTGCCCGATGCCGAAATGGCCGGTGCCCTGCCCTGGGCGGTCAAGGATTACGTCAACGAGCCCGTGCTGCAGCTCGCCATGGATTATGTGGACCTGCCCACCCCGCCCGCTGGCCGGCCGCGCATCAACGTGATCTGCGTGCCCAAGGCCCGGGTGCAGCAGCTGGCGGATGCGGTCAATCAGGTGGCGACCCTGGAGGCCATCGTCAGCGATGAGCTGGCGATGACCGCCCTCTACGAGCCGGATCAGACGGTACGCATGCTGCTGTGGCAGCCGAAGGGGCAGGATCTGCAGTTGTTGGTGTTCCATCAGGGCGGGCTCTGCTTCTCCCGTCAGCTGCGTGGTTTCACGGCCCTCGCCGGCGAGCACGAGCCGGATGCCATGCTGCTCGATTCGCTGGCGCTGGAGATCCAGCGCTCCCTCGATTACCTGGCGGGCCAGCTCAAGCTGCCGGAGCTCGGCCAGATGCAGCTCGCCATCGCCTCGCCCTTCATCGGAACCCTGGTGCGCCACATGGAGCAGACCTTCGGCTTTGCCGTCTCCGCCATGGCCAACAAGGCGATCCTGTCTGGAGTCGAATATCTCTCGGCCTATGCTGCCGCCCTGGGAGGTGAGCAATGAGCGCGCTTGCCATGTCGGCTGCCATGGCCAACAAGGTGATCCTTGCCGGCGTGGAATATCTCTCGGCCTATGCAGCGGCTCTGGGGGAGGATGCCTGATGAAACGTCAGATCAACCTCTATGGCGCCGAGTTTCGGCCCAGACGGCAGTGGGCCAGCCTCAACCAGATGGCGCTGGTGTGGGGCGCTTGCGTGCTGGTGCTGCTGTGCGCCGCCGCCGTCATCGGCTGGCAGCAGCACGGGGTCGAGCGCGAGCTGGCCCAGCTGCGGGCTGAACTGGAGGTCAAACGCGGCGAGGCGCAGCGGCTGGATGCCGAGCTGGCCCGTCACCAGGCCGATGGCCTGCTGCAGCAACAGCTTGTCACCAAGCAGGAGGAGCTGACCGCCAAGCAGGGCCTGATCAGGCAGCTGGGCAGCCTGGCGCTGCAAAAATCCAGGGGCTATGCCGGGCTGATGGCCGATCTCTCGCGCATCCGGGATCCGCAGCTCTCCTTGCAGCGGATCGAGATCGCCGACGGGCGTGTCAACCTGTCCGGTTTTGCCGGCCGCAGCCAGGACGTGCCGGCCTGGGTCAACCGTTTCAAGCAGACCCCCAGTCTGGCTGGCAAGCAGTTTGGTGAATTGACCTTGAGCCGCGACAAGGAGGGCCGGCTGGCCTTCCAGCTCAGCGGCATCGAACGGGAGAAGCCCTGATGAGCCTGAAAGCGCAGTGGCAGGCTTGGGCAGACAAGCTGGCCGCCCTCAGCCAGCGTGAGCGGGTGCTGATCATGCTGACTGGTGTGGTGCTGGTCGGCTCTATCGCCACCTATGGCTGGCTGGATGCCGCCGTCGTGCGGCTGGAGCAGGATCGGCTGGCGCTGAGCTCTGCCCAGCGGGATCTGGAGATCATGGATCTCGAGAACCAGGGCAAGCAGGCCAGGCTGGCGCGGGATCCGGATCAAAACGTGCGCACCCAGCTGGCTGGCGTGGATGAGGAGATCGGCAAGCTGGATGCGGCGCTCAAGGCCCAGACGGTGGATCTGATCCAGGCCCACGAGATGCCGGAGGTGCTGGAGGCGCTGCTGTCGCGCTCCGCCAATCTGCACATGGTGGCGCTCACCTCGCTGGCGCCCGAGCCGCTGATGGCGGGTGAGCAGCGCATCAACCTGTTCAAGCACGGCATCCGCCTCAAGCTGGAGGGCGGCTATTTCGACGTCTACCAGTACCTCAAGGCGCTGGAGGCGCTGCCGCGCCACTTCTACTGGAAGCAGTTTGACTATCAGGTGCAGGAGCACCCCAAGGCCGTGGTGGAGATGGAGATCTACACCCTCAGCACCAGCAAGGAGTTCATTCGTGGCTAGATGGTTTCCCCTGTGGGCGTGTCTGTTCACCCTGCAGGCCCAGGCACAGACCGAAGTGTTGCAGGATCCCACCGCTCCCTTGAGCGGCGTCACCAGTGGCGCCAGTGCGACCGGTTCCCGCGAGGCCGGTCTACCCAGGCTGCAGAGCATCATGCTGGGCAACGGCCCGGCACTGGCGGTGCTCAACGGCAACAGTTATCGGGTCGGTCAGCAGGTCGAGGGCTATCGCGTGGTGGCCATCAGTGCAGATGCCGTGGTGCTGGAGAAGGGGGGCAAGCGCCAGTCGCTGACCCTGTTTGCCAGCAAGATCCGCATCTGAACGCGCTCCGTCCGGGATGGGCGGAGCCAGGTTTGTCGAGTTTAATTGCAAGTCAGGGCGCACTAATTACATGAAAAAACATCATCTCTGCCTGATTTCCGTGGCCGTGCTGACGGCAGGCTGTACCAGCTACCGCCACCCAGAACCCGTGCAGGCCAAGGACGCGCTTCGGCACGCCATGACCGAGCAGAGCAAGGCCGGTGCATTGACCAGCGTACCCAAGTCGGTACAGAGCGAACTGCTGCAACTGAACCGCCCGCCCCAGGCCATCAGCATGCCGGAGCCCAGGCTGCGCATCGCCGCGCACGACGTGGATGCGGTGGAATTTTTCGGCTCTCTGTTCAAGGGCTCCCGCTACAGCGTGGCGGTGCACCCCGGGGTGGCCGGCCAGATCTCGGTCGAGCTCAAGGACGTGACCCTGACCGAGGTGCTGGCGGTGGTGGGGGACATGTACGGCTTCGACGTGCAGCGCAAGGGCAACGTGTTTCACGTCTACCCGGCCGGGTTGCGTACCGAGACCATTCCGGTCAACTACCTGATGATGTCCCGGCGCGGCCTCTCCCGCACCTCGGTCAGCACCGGCGGGGTGGCCTCTAACGACAGCAACAGCAGCAATAACAACAACTTCGATAACGCCAACGGCAGTACCAACAACAACACCAGCAACCGCTCCTCCAATGGCGGCTCGGGCAGTGACGGCAACGGCACCCGCATCGAGACCGACACCAACAGCGACTACTGGACCGATCTGCGCGATACCCTGCAGACCCTGATCGGCAGCGGTGACGGTCGCGCCGTCATCACCAGCCCGCAGGCGGGTCTGGTCACCGTCCGGGCCTATCCGAAGGAGCTCAAGGCGGTGCGCGAGTTCCTCAACCAGTCTGAGAGTCATCTCAAGCGCCAGGTGGTGCTGGAGGCGCGGATCCTGGAGGTGGCCCTCAGCGAAGGCTACGAGCAGGGGGTGGACTGGAGCGGATTGACGGCCAGCTGGGATGGCAACAAGGGTATTCCGACGGTGGCTCAGCCCATCCTGACTGCTCCGGGCAGCGACCCTGCGTACAAGCTGTTGAACGGTGCCGGTTCGCTGGGAACCAGCCTGGTGGGCGCAACAAACCCGATTTTCAAGGCAATTGGTGGCGGTGCCGGTTTTACCATCACGGATGGCAACTTCAACGTGGCGGTCAACCTGCTCAAGACCCAGGGGGATGTGAATACCCTCTCCAGCCCGCGGGTGACGGCGACCAACAACCAGAAGGCGGTGATCAAGGTGGGGACCGACGAGTATTTCGTCACCAACGCCTCCACCACGACCACCACCTCAGGGACATCGGCACCGATAGTCACGCCCAATGTAGAGCTGACCCCCTTCTTCTCCGGCATCGCGCTGGATGTGACGCCGCAGATCGACGAAGAGGGCAAGGTGCTGCTGCATATCCACCCCTCCGTCATCGACACCGAAGAGCAGAAGAAAACCATCGATGTCGGCACGGCGGATCCCTTGGTCCTGCCGCTGGCCAGGAGCTCGATCCGCGAGTCCGATACCGTGGTGCAGGCCAACAACGGCGACATCATCGTCATCGGTGGCCTGATGAAGACCGACAAGCAGGAGATCGTCAGCAAGGTGCCGCTGCTGGGGGACATTCCCTGGGTCGGCGAGGCCTTCACCAATCGGCGCGAAAGCACCAAGAAGGTGGAGCTGGTGATCCTGCTCAAACCGACCGTGGTGGAGAAGGACACCTGGCAGAACGAACTGCAGCGCTCCTCCGAACTACTCGACAAATGGTATCCCCCCAAGGGGTGATGGCATGAACGCGTATCAGGCTCTGTCCCCTGGTCTGGTGCTGACGGGTGGTCTGTTGCAGACCGCCCGGCCTTGGCGTGGGAGCTGACGACATGTACCTGAACCACTTCGGGCTGCAGGAGGCCCCCTTCGGCCTCACCCCCAACACTGGTTTCTATTACGGGCTGCCTCCGCACGAGGAGGCGCTGCAGGTGCTCAACTGGGCGCTGGCACAGGGGGAGGGCTTCATCAAGGTGACCGGAGAGGTTGGCACCGGCAAGACCCTGCTCTGCCGCAAGCTGCTGAGCGAACTGGGCTCGGAGGAGCGGCCGGTGCGTCTGGCCTGGCTGCCCAATCCCCATCTCAGCCCGGCCGAGCTGCGCATCGCCCTGGCGCTGGAGCTGGGGTTGCCGGTGCGGGATCAGAGCGAGCTGGATCTGACCGACCGCATCCACCGCCACCTCATTAGCCTGCATCGGCAGGGGAGCCGGGTGGTGGTGCTGATCGACGAGGCGCAGGCGCTGCCGGACGAGACGCTGGAGGCGATCCGGCTGTTCGGCAACCTGGAGACCGAGTCGAGCAAGCTGCTGCAGATAGTGCTGTTTGGCCAGCCCGAGCTGGATAGCCGGCTGGCCAAGCCCCATCTGCGCCAGCTGCGCCAGCGGATCGGCTTCTCCTACTGCCTGCGGCCGCTGCGGTTCGACGAAACCCGCGCCTATCTGGAGCACAGATTGCACATCTCCGGTTATCGCGGGGCCCCGCTGTTTGGCGGGGCGGCCCTGCGCCAGCTGTGGCGCGCCTCGCGCGGCATCCCGCGGCTCATCAATATCCTGGCGCAGAAATGTCTGATGCTGGCCTACGGCCAGGGAGCGCGCCAGATCGACGGCCGGCTGGTGCGACTGGCCGTGCGCGACACCGATGACGCTCGCCGCTTCGTGTCGCGGCGCTGGTGGCCGCTGCTGCTGTTGCTGGGCTGTGCCCTCGCCTATGGAGTCTGGCAATGAGCGTGATCAATCAGATGCTAAAGGATCTGGAACAGCGTCAGCAGGGGGGCGAGGGGGCCGTCTATGTGCCGCCCGTCCGCCAGCAGGGCTGGTGGATGTTGCTGCTGACCCTGATCTGCGGGCTGGCCCTCGGCATTCTGGGCTGGCGTACCTGGATCTACTGGCAGCAGAGCCAGCGGGTCGCCGAAACCCACCAGTTGCAGACGACCGGCGAGCCCAAACCGGACGCCGTTGCCCGCGCCGTTCTCGCACCTGTGCCGGCCAGTGCAGAACAGGAGCCGGTGGATCAGGTGGTGACGCTGCCGACCCCGCGCCAGCTTGCCCCATCGCCGGCCGCCGAGCCGCAACAGGCGCCGGCTGCGCAGGAAGAAGCTGTCGCCGACGAGGCAGACGTAGCGGCCATCGACGAGGAGGGGCCAAGCGATGAGGAGCTGCAACCCGACCTTTATGCCGAACTGGCGGCGGAGCAAGAGGCCCCCGCGGCCGCGCCGCGCAAGCCCGGCGTGCTCAAGATAGAGACGGTCAACCTCTCCGAGGCCGAACTGGCCACCCTGGCCGAGCGCAAGGCCACCACCGCCATGGCCAAGGGCCAGCTGCGCGATGCCCAGGACAACTACTATCAGGTGCTGGCCCACGACCCGCACAATCAGGGGGCGCGCGAACAGCTGGCGGGTCTGCTCTACGGCGAGGGGCGGCTGAGCGAGGCGAGCCAGCTGCTGGAGGAGGGGCTCAGGCTCGATCCGGGGCAGGCGGATTTTCGGCTGTTGCTGGCGCGGCTCGCCATCAGTGGCGGTGATCAGCGCAAGGCGCTGGATTGGCTGACCGGCTACCGACCGGATCTCGCCAGCAATCTGGACTATTACGCCACCTGGGCCGGGCTCAGCCAGGAGCTGGGCCAGCACACCGAGGCGGCGGATCTCTATGTGAAATTGTTGCGCCAGCAGCCGGATCAAGGCCGCTGGTGGCTCGGGCTCGGCGTGGCCGAGGATGGGCAGGGCCACAGCCAGCGGGCGCTGGACGCTTATCGCAATGCCCAGTTGCACGGCAACCTGGGCGAGGCCTCGACCAGCTGGCTTGAACAGCGTATTGCCCAGCTCGCCCCCTGACGGGCGGCCGGGATCACTTTTTTGGAGTTTGCATGGCACAACCCAGACTGAAAATGCGCCTCGGCGACCTGCTGGTACAAGAGCAGATCATCTCGGATGATCAGCTGCAGCTTGCCCTGCAGCAGCAGCGTCAGACCGGCCGCAAGCTGGGCACCACCCTGATCGATCTCGGCTTCATCAGCGAGGTGCAGCTGCTGCAGTTCCTCGCCCGCCAGCTGGACGTGCCCTTCTTCGATCTCAACAACCTCACCATAGATGCGTCGGCGGTGCCGCTGCTGCCGGAAGTGCAGGCGCGCCGCTACCGGGCGCTGGCGGTCAACCTCACCGACAACAGGGTGACGGTGGCCATGTCGGATCCGGCGGACCTGAGCGCCCTTGACGCCATCGCCGCCCTGCTCAGTCCCCGCGAGATGGTGCTGGCGGTGGCCCGGGAAGGGCAGCTGCTGGAGTATTTCGACCGCCTCTATCGCCGCACCCGCGAAATAGAGAGCTTCGCCGAGCAGCTGCACGAGGAGTATCAGGACGCCGGCTTCGAGCTCGGCTCCAGCAACCTGGGGGCCGGTGACGAGGGGGAGGCGACGGTGGCCAAGCTGCTGCGCTCCCTGTTCGAGGATGCGGTGCAGGTGGGGGCCTCCGACATTCACATCGAGCCGGACGAGAAGGTGCTGCGCATTCGCCAGCGTATCGACGGCATCCTGCACGAGAACATATTGAGCGAGGTGCGCATCGCCCAGGCGCTGGTGCTGCGCCTCAAGCTGGTGGCCGGCCTCGACATCTCCGAGAAGCGGTTGCCGCAGGATGGCCGCTTCAACATGAAGGTGCGCGGTCGCGACGTGGATGTGCGGATGTCGACCATGCCGGTGCAGTACGGCGAATCCGTGGTGATGCGGCTGCTGGATCAATCCTCCGGCATCCTGTCGTTGACCGAGACCGGTATGCCGCCGGAGATCCTGACCCGCTTCAGGCGCCAGCTCAAGCGACCCCACGGCATGATCCTGGTGACGGGCCCCACCGGCAGTGGCAAGACTACCACCCTCTATGGCGCCCTCTCCGAGCTCAACCAGGCCAGCCAGAAGATCATCACGGTGGAAGATCCGGTGGAATACCGGCTGCCCAGGGTCAATCAGGTGCAGGTCAATCCCAAGATCGGACTTACCTTCTCCCACGTGCTGCGCTCCACTTTGCGTCAGGACCCCGACATCCTGCTGGTGGGCGAGATGCGGGACAACGAGACGGTGGAGATCGGCCTGCGCGGCGCCATCACCGGCCACCTGGTGCTGACCACGCTGCACACCAACGACGCAGTTACCAGCGCCCTGCGCCTCATCGACATGGGGGCCCCCGGCTATCTGGTGGCGAGCGCGCTGCGGGCCGTGGTGGCCCAGCGACTGGTGCGGCGGGTGTGCGAGCACTGCGTCGAGGAGAAGGCGCCGGACGAGGGCCAGGCCACCTGGCTGACCGTGCTCTCCGGCGAAGCGCCGGGCCAGCACGTCTACCACAAGGGACGCGGCTGCCAGAGCTGCAACTTCACCGGCTACGCCGGCCGGATCGGGGTGTACGAGCTGCTGGAGCTGGATCAGCCCATGATGGATGCCCTGCGCCGCAACGACGCCGAGGGCTTCGCCAGGGCGGCGCGGGAGCACGAGCACTACCGCCCCCTGGCCCTGACGGCGCTCGATTATGCCCGCCAGGGGATCACCTCGGTGGACGAGGTGCTGAGACTGGCCGAGGATCTGGGGTAAGTGATGACCAACTTCATCGGCAGTGAACGGGGCCGGCTGGCGCGAGGCACACCATGAGCAGCTTTGCCTACAAGGGGCGCGACAGCCAGGGCAATGCCGTCAGCGGCGTGGTGGACGCGGCCAACGAGATGGCCGCGGCCGAGCAGCTGATGCGTCGCGGCGTGATGCCGACCGAGTTGAAACCCGGCAAGGCGAAGGCGGCCGCCCTCGACTGGTCCCTGTTGCTGGAGCGGGGCGTGCGGCTGGACGAGCTGGTGGTGTTCAGCCGCCAGATGTATGCCCTGACCCGGGCCGGCATCCCCATCCTGCGCGCCATCGCCGGGCTGGAGGAGAGCGCCCACAGCAAGCCGCTCAAGCGGGCGCTGCACGCGCTGGGGGAGGATCTGGGCAACGGCCGGCCGCTGTCGAGTTCGATGCAGGCTCACCCCAGGGTGTTCAGCAGCCTGTTCGTGGCCATCATCCACGTGGGGGAGAACACGGGTCAGCTGGAAGAGGCGTTCTTGCAGCTTGCCAACTATTTCGAGCTGGAGCTGGAAACCCGCAAGCGGATCAAGACCGCCATGCGCTACCCCAGCTTCGTGCTGATTGCCATCGGCATCGCCATGGTGATCCTCAACATCATGGTGATCCCGGTCTTCGCCGGCATGTTCGCCAAATTTGGCGTCGAGCTGCCGCTGGCGACCCGGATCCTGCTCGCCACCTCCCACTTCTTCGTGCACTACTGGTGGGTGATGCTCGGCGTACTGCTGGCCATGGTGTTTGGCTGGCGGCACTGGGTCAGCACGGTCAAGGGCAAGCTGACCTGGCACAGATGGCAGCTCAAGTTGCCGATCGTCGGCACCATCATAGAGCGCTCCCTGCTGGCCCGCTTCGCCCGCAGCTTCTCCATGATGCTCAAGGCCGGGGTGCCGCTCAACACGGCACTGAGCCTGGTGGCCGACGCGGTGGACAACGCGCACATGGCGGGGCGGATCCGCGACATGCGGGCCGGCATCGAGCGGGGCGAGAGCCTGCTGCGCACCGCCGGGGCCAGCGGCCTGTTCACCCCGCTGGTGATGCAGATGATCGCGGTGGGGGAAGAGACCGGTCAGGTCGATGATCTGCTGCACGAGGCGGCCGAGTATTACGAGCGGGAGGTGGACTATGACCTCAAGAGCCTCACCGCCCGGATCGAGCCGATCCTGATCGGGATCGTGGCGGTCATGGTATTGATCCTGGCACTGGGTATCTTTACGCCTATGTGGGACATGATGCGGGCCGTACGCGGCAAGTAAGGCGATATCTTTACCGTCACTGAGGCGGGATATGATGCGGGCGGTGTGGATAAGCGGCAGAGTGTGGAGCGAGACGGGTGAGTCGACAGTCACAACAGGATGAGCACTGGCTGGGAGGCTATCGGCGGCTGGCCGCGGTGATCCTGTTGCTGATCATAGTGGCGACCCTGGCCCGGAGCTATCTTGTCCACCGGGAGGAGGCGCTGGCCGTCAGCCTGACCCTGCTGGGGGAGCAATTTGCCGAGCGTGCACAAAGGTTGCACGGACTCTGGCTGGAGCAGCGACGTCCGGCCCTGTTGCACGTCGACGGGGTCGCCTGGCAGTTTGATGCGCGGGGTTGGCCGCTGGGTAGCGGTGACCCGCTGACGCCCTCCGGGCATTGCCGCTGGCTGTGGGATCGGCTCATCGGCGTAACGGCCTCGACCCAGCCGCCGGTGCAGGCCCTGGCGAGCCAGGATGGCACCGGATGTGAGTTCGGCTTGGAACCTAATTGGCTGATTTATCACTTTTCTGACGGCAGAGTGCTGGAAAAGCCCTGAATGAGGCTTTTTTTTGCGAGCCAGCTAAATGATTTTTTTGTATCTACATGAAATAATGTGGGTTATTACGGAGGGTTCATGACAACAACGCGACTGGTTCCAAAATATGCCGGTGTGGCGAGCCCCCATCGGGCAGCGGGTTTCTCGTTGATCGAACTGGTGATCGTCATCGTCATCCTGGGGATCCTGGCGGTGACGGCCTTGCCCCGTTTTCTCGATGTGACCGACGAGGCCAAGAAGGCCAGCGTGGAGGGGGTCTCCGGCGGGTTTGCTACTGGCGTATCGCTGGTGCGGGCCCAGTGGGAGGCCGAAGGGCGCGCCAAGCAGGACAGCCTCAATACCGTGCTCTATGACGGCTCCCGCTTCTACCTGACCACGCCGACCGATACCCAGCTCAGCAATGGCGAACTGTCGCCCGGCTACCCCATGGATACCTCGGCGGGCGGTGGCATCGACGTGGATCCGGCCAACCTGACGGCCCCGCGCTGTCTCAAGATTTGGGAGGGTCTGCTGCAGAATCCGCCCAAGGCTACCACCAGCTTCAGCGAGGTGCGTGGTAGTGGTAATGACCTGAAATACTATGTCAGTGTGACCAATAACGGCCTGGACTCGGTCTGCCGCTACTATCTGGTCAATAGTTTGAGTAAGGGTAGTGATGGCAAGTATCAGGATCCGCAAGGCAGTACTGATGCATTCATGAGTTTCAGTTACCGTCCGGCTTCCGGTCAGGTGACCACCAACATTAATTGACAGAGGAAAACAAGATGAAAAAACAGGCGGGTTTTACCCTGATCGAACTGGTCATCGTGATCATCATTCTGGGTATCCTGGCAGTGACCGCTGCGCCCAAGTTCCTGAATCTGCAGGATGATGCCAAGAAGTCCGCCGCTCAGGGCGTGCAGGCTGCTGTCAGCAGCTCAGCTCAGCTGGTTTACAGCAAGTCTGCATTGGTCGGTGTTGAGCGTGATGCCAACGGCGCTGTAAGCAGCAGCGACGGTACCAGCATTGATGTTGTGTATGGTTATCCGGCTGCGACCAGCACTGGCATCCAGCGTGCCGTCACCATCGACGGTTCCTGGGCTGGTGCTGCGTCTGGTGCAAACTTCGTATTTGCTACCAGCGGATCCAAGTGCACCGTGACTTATGCTCCCGCTACCAGCACAGCTGGTGCCACCACCACTCTGGGTGGATGCTGATTCAGCGTTAGTGTCAAGGAGGCGAGGCTTATGCCTCGCCTCCTTGTTTATGAACAGGGGGTGAGAATGCAACGAGGCTTTACCCTGATTGAACTGGTGATTGTAGTCCTGTTGCTAGGGATTCTGGCCGCCTTTGCCGTGCCCAAATGGCTGGGCAAAGGCGGCGTTGAAACCCAAACCCTGCGTGATGAGCTGTTGACCCGGCTGCGACTGGTGCAGACCATCAACATGCATGAACCCGCCGACCGCTGTACCCAGCTGGTGGTGGAGACTTCCCGTTTTGCCCATATCACGCTGGCGGCGACCGGTGCGGCGTGTCCAGCCCCCGGCCTCATGGCCGGCTGGAGCGACAATCAACGCACTCGTGGCCGCCTTGTCACTCCTTCCGCCGGTATGAGCATCTCCCTCAATAACGCCAGCAGTTTCGTGATCCGTTTTGATCAGATGGGCAGGCCACTCGGCAGCTGTGCCACGGGTTGTACCCTGCTGGTGAGCTATGGCCAGGAGACGGGTGGCATCAAGATAGAGTCGGAGGGCTTCATTCATGAGAGCCCCTGATCGCGGTTTTACCCTGATTGAGCTCATCGTTGGCATAGTGCTGCTGGCGGTGGCCTTGACCGGCATCCTGGGTCTGCTCGTCAACCAGGCCCCCAGCGCGGTGGATCCGGTGCAGCAGGTGCGGGCGGCTCAGCTGGCCCAGCGGCTGGCCGGCGAGATCCAGCAAAAGTCGTTCGACGAGCAATCGGATCACAACGGCGGTCGTTATCGCTGTGGTGAAGTGGTGACTGGTGTCACCATCCCGGCCTGCTCGACCCGCTACGGTCCGGACGGCGAACCCACCCCCTATGCGTTCAACGACGTGGACGATTTCGATACCGCCGGCAACTGGCAGGATGCCAGCTTCTACACCCAGAGCGGCGGCATCATCGCCAGCGACGAGTATCGCAACTATCAGGTCAGGATTGCGGTGAGTCCGGTCGACTTCAGCGATGGCACCTTCAAGAGCTGTGCGTCCCCCTGTTCGGTGGGCAAACGCATCGATCTGCAGATCAAGCTGCCGGATGAGAGCGTGCTCGACTTCTCCTTCTATCGGGGCAACTACTGATGCGGACGGCGGGCGGTTTTACCCTGATCGAGCTGGTGATGGTGATCCTGCTGCTGGGGATCATGGCCACCTTCGCCAGCCAGTTCATCGGCATCGGCAGCCAGATCTACGGGGATGCCAGCAGCCGCGAGCAGCTGATGAGTGATGCCCGCTTCGCCATGGAGCGGCTCAACCGCGAGGTACGCAATGCGTTGCCGGGTTCCGAGCGCATCGAGACCCTGGACGGCAGCTGGAGCGACAGCGGTCCCTGCCTGCGCTTCTGGCCCATCAGCACCTCCAGCCGTTACATCGCTCTCAACCGGAATGTGTCCGGTAGCACAACCACCCTTGAATTGGTGATGGCCACCCCTGCCTCGGCCGTCGATCCCTTAAGCCCGGATGCCAGTGCAGTCGCGGTGGGGGATCTGCTGGCCGTCTTCCCGCTGCCCGATGCCAACCGGCCTTCGCTCAGCAATGGTTGCGAGTACGGGCGCTGCGTCGCCAGGGTCACCGAAGTGCTGGCGCCGGTCTCGGGGGCACAGACCCTGCGCTACGCCGCGGCCGAGAGTCTGGCCGGCCTCTCCCCTGGTAGCCGGGTCTATTTTGCCCGCGAACAGGTACGCTATTGTGTGCAGGCGGGGTCCATGTACCGCGCCAGCATGGCGCTGAATGGTACAAGCGCGGCCATGCCGCTGGGGATCCTGATGGCCGACTCCCTGCGGGCCGGCTCTTTCTATCGGGAGGCCACGGCCTTCAACAGCGAAGGGGAGTTCGGCGTGCGGTTGGTGTTCGAGCGCAAGGGGGAAGCGGTCACCTTCAACCACAAGCTGGGGGTGTTCAATGTTCCCTGAGCGGCGCCAGAGCAAGAAGATGGGGGGCAGTGCCCTGCTGATCGCCCTGTTCGTGATCGTGGTGATGGCCATGCTGGCGGCGGTCATGGGGCGTTTTCTGCTCGACAGCAGCGAGAAGAACACGGTGGAGGTGCGCAGCGTGCGCGCCCTGCTGGCGGCCCATAGCGGGTTGGAGGTGGCGCTCTATCGACTGTTCCCCAACCGGACGGCGGCCCAGCCCCAGCCACCGGCACAGTGCGAGCCCAGCAGGACGATCAGTTTCGCCGGCAACCCCGGGCTGGTGGATTGTGAGGCGGTGGTGCAGTGCCGCACCCTGGCGACCAGCTACAACAACGTGACGAGCACCGGCTATCGGCTCGAGAGTGTCGGCACCTGCGGTTTGCGCAATGACCTGACCAGTGCCAGTCCAGACTTCAGGGTGAGCCGCACCCTGATGGTCGAAGCGTATGACGGAGGCTGATGATGAAATGGTTGTGGGCGCTGGCCCTCTTCACTAGCCAGGTCTGGGCCTTCGATCCCATCGATACCGGCACCTTCTTTCCGGCCGTGGTGCAGGGTCATCATGACGACAACAACGATGTTTGCCACCAGATCAGCGGCTATCAGCTGAGCCAGCTCAACAACGCCAAGATCAACGGTACCGGCGGGTTGCCGCTCAACTTCTGCTCCATCCGGCCGGATCAGAACAATACTCCCCGTTGCGATAACGGAGCGGGTGGCTACAAGGTCTGCGCCGTCACCGGCAGCGATATCCGCGGCCTTGCGCTGACAGGCAACAACAAGTTCCCGACCATAGCTGCCAGCAATGACCTGACTTGCTCATCAGGCGCTCAAACTGCCTCCAACGCTGCCTATCGCACCATGAAAGTGGACGGCTGCACCATGACCTTCCCCAGTCGCAGCTCGTATCAGATCAAGACCCTGACTCTGCTTAACAAGGCGACTCTGATACTGGGGGACGGTGACTATTTCATCGACAAGTTGAATATCGACAACGTGACCATTCGCCTCTCCGGTAGCGGCACAACCCGGATCTTTGTCAATCAGGATGTCACTCTGCTCAATACGGTCAGCGTCAACAGCAATGGTCAGGGGAGCCTTGTCTGGGTTAACTACGGCAACATGGTGCTCGATAACGCCACCACATTTTATGGCTATCTCTACACCGACGGCCGCTTGACCATGAACAACAATGCCACCGTCTATGGCAGGGTGACGGCCGGTTACCTGAGCATGGATGCCCAGTCCAGCATCAACGACTACTCGGTGCCGCCGCCGTTGACCTGCTTTACCGACGGTTTCGACAGCGGCCAGATCAACCCAGACAGCTGGGTGGTGGCCCAGCGCAACAACAGTACCCTGCCATCGGTACAGAATGGCCGTCTGCGGCTCACCCAGAACGTCACCGATCAGGCCACCTCGGCGACCTTCCAGCGCCTCTTTCCGGGGGCCGGCAACCTGGTGACGATCGAATTCGATCAATACGCCTACAAGACCTCTGGCACGAGCGGGGCCGACGGTATGGCGGTGGTGCTCTCCGATTCGACCCTGACGCCGCAGCCGGGGGCCTTCGGCGGCCCGCTGGGCTATGGCTACAAGACCGGGATCAGCGGCTTTGCCGGCGGCTGGCTCGGGGTCGGGCTCGATGAATACGGCAACTATGCCAACGAGGGGGGAAGTGCCAACCTGGGGTCGCGGCCGCAGGCGGTCTCCATCCGCGGCTCTGGGTCGGGCACCTCAGGCTACAACTATCTCGCCGGTACCGGCAGCTACCTGAGCCCGACCGTCGACAGCGGCACCAACGGCAACCGGCCCCATCGCTATCGCATCACGGTCGACTCCCGGGTGGCCGGCAGCTCGCTGGCCACGGTGGAGCGGGATACCGGGGCTGGCTACAGCTCCCTGATCGGCCCCCTCAACATGGCGAGCCAGGCCGGTCAGGCGGCGGTGCCGGCCAATTTCCTGCTGTCGCTGACCGGCTCCACCGGCTCGGTGACCAACTACCACGAGATTGACAACGTGCGGATCTGCGCCCTGCGATCCAGCCCGGTGGGTACCCAGATCGATCACTTCGAGTTCGATCACAGCGGCAATGCGCTGACCTGCAACCCGGAGACCCTCACCATCCGGGCCTGTGCCAACCCGGATTGCAGCGTGCTGATCACCGATCCGGTCAGCGCGACCCTGCTCCCCACCACGACGACCAGCGGCGGCTGGGTCGGGGGCAACGTAGTCAACTTCAGCGGCGGCAGCACAACGTTGCAGCTCAGAAACACGACGGCAGGCGCGGTCACCGTGGGGGTCAGCGGTTCGACACCCTCGACCAAACCGCTCAGCACCACCCTCTGCCGCTCTGGTGGCGGGGCGCTGAGCAGCGCCGCCTGTACCCTCACCTTTGCCGACAGCGGCTTCATCTTCGATGTGCCCGACACCTACTCGAACCAGCCGCAGACGGTGGCCATCAAGGCGGTCAAGAAGAGCGACGTGACCAAGCAGTGTGTGCCCGGGTTTGCCAACCAGAGCAAGAGCATCAAGTTCTGGAGCAGCTATGTCTCGCCCGCCAGCAACATCTACAACAACAGAATGAGCGTCAACAACAGCGTGATCGGCACCAGCCAGGGCAATGCCACTGCGCTCTCCCTCAGTTTCGATGCCCAGGGGCAGTCGAGCATGACGGTCACCTATCCGGATGCCGGCAAGGTTCAGCTGGATGCCCGCTACGACGGCACCGGCAGTGAAGCTGGCCTGGTGATGCTGGGCTCGGATGCATTTGTGGCGCGGCCGGTGGGGCTCTGCATCACGACCGCAGCGGCAGCATGTACGGGCAACTATGCCAGCTGCCCGATCTTCAAGAAGGCGGGGGAATCATTTCAGGTCGACATCAAGGCGGTGGCCTGGGAGTCAGCCAACGACGGCGACATCTGCACCGGCAATCTCGCGACCCCCAATTTCTCGCTCAGCGGCATCGTCCTGAGCAATACCCTGGTGGCGCCGACGCCGGGCAAAACCGCCAGCCTGGGTAAAACCAGTTATGACCATGGCGCTGCGGCCAACGGGACGACCAGCATGGAACAGAGCGTCAGCGAGGTGGGGGTGTTCAGGCTGACGGCGACCCCGCCGACCAATGGCTACTTCAATACCACAGTCCCGCCGAGCCAGAGCCAGCCGGTGGGCCGCTTCATCCCGGCCGACTTCGAGCTGGTGAGCGGCGACATAGTACCGGCCTGCGATCCCTTCACATATATGGGGCAGCCCTTCGGGGTTGCGCTGGATGTGCGCGCCCGCAACCTGGCCGGTGCCCTGACGGCGAATTACACGGGGGATTTCGCCAAGGGCAGTGCGTTTATCACCGTGGCCAACGACAAGGATGGCAAGACCTTGTCGAGCCGCCTGCGCAGCCTGCAGCCGCTGCCGTGGCTCGATGGACGAGCCGCCTTTACTGGCAGCAGCGAGTTTGTTCGCGTGTCTGACGTCCAGCCGGATGGCCCCTACAAGTCGCTGCTGTTTGGCCTCTACATGCGAGATAACGATGGCGACAGAAGCCTGATCGCCATGCCCAATTTCAACGACGGGGTGGTGGGTGACTGCGGTGGCGGCAGTTGCAACGCCCGCCTGATCGACTCACTGCCGATGCAGGTCTATTTCGGCCGGCTGCTGGCGAAGACCGAGACCGGGGTGGCGTCGGCCGCCTTGGCCGTGGCGCAGCAGATGCAGTATTACGAAGCCGGTGGCTGGCAGCAAAACAGGCTGGATCAATGCTCCCTGTTGTCGCTTGCCAATCAGGGCTTCAGCTTCTCGGGCGCAGGCCAGAGCCTCGATACTGCCAGCAGCGAGCTCAACATCGGGGGCAATCGCAAGATAAAGCTGGGGCTGGGCAGCTCGCCACCGGGCGGCATGGCGGCGGTGGCCAAAGATGGCGAAATCCTGCTGCAGTTTGGCAAACCCGAGATGGCGGTGCGCATTCCCTACCGGGTGGAGCTAGCGAAACAGCCGACACAACCACTCTGGCTGTCGGATCCCCAGACCCTGCAGGGGGAGGCGATTTTCGGCTCAAGTCGCGGTAATGACAGAATTATTTATCGGCGCGAAGTGATGCATTGAGCGGGGCTGCGGGGGCGCTGGCTGGCCGCCGACCCCCTATCCCCTTGTTTATTAGCGTTTGCCGGCTTGGGCGGGTGAGTGATGACTCGCATTTTTGTCGCGCCCGATGGGCTGGCGACAGTTTGAGCGCTTGCCGATTGGGGTGGGCATTGGTAAAGTTAGCCGGTTTTCTGCACCTCCAAATTCTTAGGATTTCCCGTAGCCATGTTCAAAAAGCTCAGAGGCGTCTTTTCCAACGATCTGTCGATCGACTTGGGAACTGCCAACACCCTGATCTATGTAAAAGATCAAGGGATCGTCCTTAACGAACCCTCAGTTGTCGCCATTCGCCAAGAGCGCGGGAACGCCAAATCGGTCGCTGCTGTCGGTCATGCCGCCAAGCAGATGCTGGGTCGTACCCCGGGTAACATCTCCGCCATTCGCCCGATGAAAGACGGCGTGATCGCCGACTTCTACGTGACCGAGAAGATGCTGCAGCACTTCATCAAGCAGGTTCACGACAACAACTATTTCCGCCCCAGCCCGCGTGTGCTGGTGTGCGTACCGTGCGGCTCCACCCAGGTGGAACGTCGCGCCATCAAGGAATCCGCTCTGGGCGCCGGCGCCCGCGAGGTTTACCTGATCGATGAACCCATGGCTGCCGCCATCGGTGCCGGCCTGCCGGTCTCCGAAGCGACCGGCTCCATGGTGGTGGACATCGGTGGTGGTACCACCGAAGTGGCCATCATCTCCCTGAACGGTGTGGTTTACTCCCAGTCCGTCCGCATCGGCGGCGACAAGTTCGACGAAGCCATCATCAGCTACGTGCGCCGCAACTACGGCAGCCTGATCGGGGAAGCCACCGCCGAGCGCATCAAGCACGAGATCGGCTCCGCCTATCCGGGCGAAGAGGTGCGCGAGATCGAAGTGCGTGGTCGCAACCTAGCCGAAGGTGTGCCGCGCAGCTTCACCCTGAATTCCAACGAGATCCTGGAAGCGCTGCAAGAGCCGCTGTCCGGCATCGTCTCTGCCGTGATGGTGGCGCTGGAGCAGTCTCCGCCCGAGCTGGCCTCCGACATCTCCGAGCGCGGCATGGTGCTGACCGGTGGTGGTGCCCTGCTCAAAGATATCGACCGTCTGCTGATGGAAGAGACCGGCATCCCTGTGGTGGTTGCCGAAGATCCGCTGACTTGCGTGGCCCGTGGCGGCGGCAAGGCGCTGGAGCTGATCGATATGCACGGTGGCGATCTGTTCCACTACGAATAAGACCCAAAGCCGGCCAGCGTGCCGGCTCTTTTTTGACGACCCATGAAACCCATTTTTGGTAGAGGCCCTTCGCTTCAGTTACGGTTGTTTCTCGCCGTCATCATCTCCATTGCTGCCATCGTAGCGGACTCTCGCTTCGGTGTGTTCAGCCACGTCCGCGTCTACCTCAGCTCACTCGTCAGCCCGCTGCAATACATGGCCAATGCGCCAGGCACCCTGCTTGATACCATGTCGACCCAGGTGCAGACCCGGGCCGGCCTCATCGAGCAGACCAAGCAGCAGGAACAACAGCTGTTCACCCTGCGCTCGCGCCTGCTCAAGATGGATCATCTGGAGCACGAGAACCAGCGTCTGCGCGAGCTGCTCGGTTCGCCGGTGCACAAGGAGTCCCGCAAGATGGTGGCCGAGCTGCTGTCGGTGGATTCCGACCCCTTCAGCCATCAGGTGCTGATCAACAAGGGGGCGCTGGACGGTGTCTACAACGGCCAGCCGGTGATCAACGATCAGGGGGTGATAGGTCAGGTGCTGCACGTGGGTTCCACCACCAGCCGCGTCCTGCTCATCACCGACTCCAGTCACGGCATCCCGGTGCGGGTGCTGCGCAACGACTTGCGTGCCATTGCCTCCGGCAGCGGCGAGCTAGACAAGCTGGAGCTGCGCAACCTGCCGCGCAACACTGACGTGCAAGTCGGTGATCTGCTGGTCACCTCGGGCCTCGGCGGCCGCTTCCCGGAGGGGTATCCGGTGGCGACCGTGACGCGTTCCGACTACGTGGAGGGCAAGCCCTTCGCCCAGGTCGAGGCCAAACCACTGGTAGCGCTGGACCGCCTGCGCTATCTGCTGCTGCTGTGGACTGACAAGAAACCGGAAGTGCATGACGATGAAGAGGCCCCGGCTACTGCGCCGGCGCCTTCTGCTGCGGGAGCGACGCGCTGATGTTACAACCCGCCAGCGGCAGGATCTGGATCTGGATCTCGATCCTGCTGGCTTTGAGCCTGTCGATCCTGCCGCTTCCTTTCCAACTCGAACCCTTCCGGCCTGACTGGCTCGCCATGGTGCTCATCTACTGGGCACTGGCGTTGCCGCACCGGACCAACGTCGGTACCGCCTGGGTGGCGGGCCTGCTGCTGGACGTGCTGCTCGGCAGTACCCTCGGCGTGCGGGCCATGGCGATGGCCATCACCACCTACCTGGCGGCGTTCCAGTTCCAGAAGATCCGCAACTTCTCCCTCTGGCAACAGGCGCTGATCATCGGCTGCCTCTCGCTGGTGGGCAAGGTGACCATCTTCTGGGCCGAGCACCTGTTCAGCCGGGCCAGCCTCAATTTCGCCTACTTCTGGTCGACCCTGAGCACCATGCTAATATGGCCCTGGGTTTTTCTGGTCTTGCGCAAGGTGCGCCGGCGCTTCAATATCAAGTGAATGTGAGTAAAAACAACTAATTGTAACCGTACCTCATCTCATCAAGCGATTATGAACAAGCACAACGAACTGCAACTCTATCTCGCCTCGGGCTCACCCCGCCGCCACGAACTGCTGACCCAGCTGGGTTACCGTTTCGAAGTCCTCAAGCTGGATGTGCCGGAACAGCGGGAAGAGGGTGAAAAGCCCCAGGATTACGTGTGTCGGCTGGCCCGCGACAAGGCGATGGCCGGCGTGGCCGCCGCGCCCACGGCGCTGCCGGTACTGGGGGCCGACACCATAGTGGTGCTGGGTGACCGGGTGCTGGAGAAGCCCTCCGATCTGCTCGATGCCAAAGACATGCTGGAGGCGCTCTCCGGCAAGGTGCATCAGGTGATGACGGCGGTGGCGTTGGCCACTCCGGAGCGCTGCGATGTGCGGCTGGTCACCACCAACGTGGCCTTTCGCAAGCTGGACGAGGCCGAGATCGAGGCTTACTGGCGTACCGGCGAGCCGTGCGACAAGGCCGGCGCCTATGCGATCCAGGGCATCGCCGGCAAGTTCGTCAGCCGCATCGAGGGGAGCTACAGCGCCGTGGTCGGCCTGCCCCTGCTGGAAACGGATCTGCTGATCAAGCATCATCTGGAACAGGTCCGCTAATCCCGTCGCCGCCGTGGTCAGCGCCGCCCGCCTCGCTGGCCGGCATGGCATTCGAACAGGGCGGCCAGAATTTGAAGCCATCACAGGCAAGGCATAGGTCGGTGACAACCGCCGGCTGTTTCTTACTGCGTTACTCACCGGTTGCGCGCCGGTTTGGCTGCCAGAATTTAAAACTAGAAAGGCAAGGTAACTTATGTCGGTAGAACTGCTGGTAAACGTCACCCCCTCCGAAACCCGGGTCGCCCTGGTCGAAAACGGTCTGCTGCAGGAAGTGCACGTGGAGCGTCAGGCCAAGCGTGGCATCGTGGGCAACATCTACAAGGGCAAGATCAGCCGGGTGCTGCCCGGCATGCAGGCGGCCTTCGTCGACATCGGCATGGACAAGGCCGCCTTCCTGCACGCCTCCGACATCGTGCCCCACACCGAGTGCGTGGCGGTGAAGGAGAAGGAGCAGTTCCAGGCCGGCAACATCGCCGAGCTGGTGCGCCAGGGGCAGGACATCATGGTGCAGGTGGTGAAAGATCCGCTAGGCACCAAGGGGGCCCGCCTCACCACCGACATCACCTTGCCGTCCCGCTATCTGGTGTTCATGCCGGGCAGCGCCCACGTCGGCGTTTCCCAGCGCATCGAATCCGAGGCGGAGCGCGAGCGCCTCAAGCGCACCGTGGCCGGCTATGTGGACGAGCTGGGTGGCTACATCATCCGCACCGCCGCCGAAGGGGTGGGCGAGCAGGAGCTGGAGCAGGATGCCGCCTTCTTGAAGCGCCTGTGGCGCAAGATCCTGGAGCGCAAGCAGAAGTACCCCCCCTGCAAGATCCTCTACGAGGATCCCAGCCTGGCCTTTCGGGTGGTGCGCGACTTCGTCGGTGCCGAGCTCGACAAGATCCGGGTGGACTCGCGCCAGAGCTTCGATCAGCTCAAGCGCTTCACCGAGGAGTACGTGCCTGAGCTGGCCGGCAAGCTGGAGTACTACTCCGGCGAATCCCCCATCTTCGATCTCTACGACGTGGAGAACGAGATCCAGCGCGCACTGGAGCGCAAGGTGGAGCTCAAATCCGGCGGCTACCTCATCATCGACCAGACCGAGGCCATGACCACGGTGGACATCAACACCGGGGCCTTCGTCGGCCATCGCAATCTGGAAGAGACCATCTTCAACACCAACGTCGAGGCGACGGCGGCCATCGCCCGCCACCTGCGCCTGCGTAACCTCGGCGGCATCATCATCATCGACTTCATCGACATGCAGTCCGAGGATCATCGCCGCCGGGTGCTGCACAGCCTGGAGCAGGCGCTGTCGAAGGACAGAGCCAAGACCAACGTCAACGGCTTCTCCCAGCTCGGCCTGGTGGAGATGACCCGCAAGCGCACCCGCGAGAGCCTGGAGCACGTGCTCTGCTCCGAGTGCCCCGAGTGCAAGGGGCGCGGCCGGGTCAAGACGGTGGAGTCGGTCTGTTTCGAGATCCTGCGGGAGATCATCCGGGTCAACCGCGCCTACGACGCGGATCAGTTCACCGTCTACGCTGCCCCGGCGGTGGCCGACTACCTGCGGGGCGAGGAGTCCCACAGTCTGGCCGAACTGGAAGTGTTCATCGGCAAGCAGGTCAGGGTGGTGAGCGAGCCGCTCTGCGGGCAGGAGCAGTTCGACGTGGTGATGATGTAATTGGTCTATCGCTGGCTGAGTCGGGGCTGGTTGGCCCTCGGGGTCTTCTTCGTGCTGCTGGCCATCCTGGTCAGTCTGGTGCGCGTTGGCGGCCCCCTGCTCAATCAGCACAGACAGGCGCTGCTCGATACCCTGCTGGCCGACAGCAAGCTGGAGGCCAGCGTCGATCGCATCGGGCTGGACTGGACCCAGCGCGGCCCGGCCCTCGAGCTGCAGCAGCTGGTGATCGCGCCGAATTCGGGTCGCTTCGCCCTGCGCCTTGGCAAGGTGTGGGCCCACCTCGACTTCTGGCGCTCCCTCAACGAACTCAAGCCGGTATTTGGTCAGCTGATCCTGAGCGATGGCGACATAGCGCTGGATTTGAGTCAGCCCGCGGAGCCGGAAACCGGTGACGGCAGCGACCAGCAGCAGGCGCTGCTGCGTTTTCTGCTGACCCAGCTCTCCACCTTCGATATTCACGACACCCGCCTCAGCCTCACCACGGCGCTGGGGGAGGTGCGGGCCCTCGACATCGCCCAGCTGCGCTGGCAGAACCGCGGCAAGCGCCACCAAGGGGTCGGCAAGGCCTACCTCATCAACGGGGTGGGCGAGAGCACCCTCGATCTCATCGTCGATGTGGATGCCCCGCAGGTGCGGCTCGACCGGCTCAAGGGCCAGCTCTATCTGGGGGCCCGTCAGCTAGATATCAGCCCCATGCTGGCGCGCACCCATGCAGGGGAGCCCAAGGTGAGCGGCCAGCTCGACTTCCAGCTCTGGAGCGAGTTCAAGGCCGGCCAGCTGGGGGACTCGCTGCTGGCGTTTGGCGACAACTACCTCATCTGGCAGGATGAAAAACAGGGTGACCTGCACCGGCTCGGGCTGCAGGGGGGCAAGATCCAGCTGCGCCGGGACGGCAAGGAGTGGCAGTTTGCCAGCCACGACGTCACCTTCAAGCTCGACGGCAAGCCCTGGCTGCACAGCCGGCTGCAGCTCGAGCGAGTCGGCGATCGCATCCAGGGTTATGTGCCGGCCATCGATCTGGACCAGATCGCCAACTTGAGCCAGCTGGTGTCGGGGATCTATCCCGAACTGACCGAGACCCTCAAACGCACCCGCCCGACCGGCAAGATAGAAGATCTGATCCTGCAGGCGGATGCCGGCTGGCAGGGGCTCTCCGTCAGCGGCCAGCTCTCCCACATCAGGGTCAACGCCTGGCGCGACGTGCCCGGCGTGCGCGACCTCAACGGTGAGTTCTGGCTCACCCCGTCCGGCGGCAGCGCCAGGTTGCAACTGGCAAACGATGCCATAGACCCGGCCCGCCACTTCAAGGAGCCGATCCCCGTCGATCGTTTCTCGGCGCGGCTCGACTGGTGGCAGGTACCGCAGGGCTGGGTGCTCTATGGCCAGGATCTGGTGCTGGACAACCCGGATTTGAGCCTCGCCAGCCGCTTTCGGCTCGAGCTGTTCGAGCACCCCTTCCTCGCCCTGATCGGCCGCATCGACGTCAAGAATGCGGCCAACGCCGATCGCTACTATCCGCTGCAGGTGATGGACAAGAGTCTGGTGGACTACCTGAGCGGGGCCATCAAGGGGGGCAAGGCCAAGGGGGCTGACCTGCTCTGGTATGGCGAGTTCCGCGACTTCCCCTATAGCAAGGGCGAGGGCATCTTCCAGGTGGCGGTGCCGCTGCAGCAAGCCTCCTACGAATTCTTCCCCGGTTGGCAACCGCTTACCGACCTGCAGATCGATCTGCTGTTCCAGAACGCCAGCCTCGACATGAACAGCCGCGCCACCCGGCTCGGCAAGGCCAGCTCCGACTCGGTGCACGCCTGGATCCCGGATCTCTACCCGGGGGCCCACCTCTACGTGGATGCCAAGGTTGAGGGCGAGGGCAAGGCCATCAGCGACTATCTGCAGGACTCGCCGCTCGGCGGCTCGGTCGGTCAGGCGCTGCGGGAGGTGGAGATCCGAGGCCCCATGAAGGGCTCGGTCAAGCTGGATATTCCGCTGGATGGCGAGAGCGAGGTCAAGGCCAGCGGCGATGCCCTGTTCAGCAACAACAAGGTGCGGATCACCAGCCTGGATCTGCCGCTGGAGCAGGTGCAGGGGCGGCTCGAGTATGACAACGAGCAGACCCGTTTCAGCAACCTCAAGGCGAGCCTGTGGAACCAGCCGCTTACCCTCGACTACCAGGGCCGCCAGCAGCCCAATCGCTATCAGGTCGATCTCAAGTTCAAGGGGCAGTGGGACAGCCGTCGCCAGCGCCAGGACATCCCGGCACTGGCCATCCTCAAGGGGCGCAGCAACTGGGCCGGCAGCCTGGGGTTGACCCTGCCAAACGATCAGCCGTTCAGCTTCCAGCTGGCGCTGGACTCTAACCTGCAGGGCATGGGACTGGATCTGCCTGCACCGCTCGCCAAGGCGGCCGACAGCCGGCTGCCGCTCAAGGTGACCGCCCGCGGCCGCGACGGCAGTGCCGACATCCGCGCCGTGCTGGGGGCCGACGTCGACATGCAGAGCCGGCTGGTGTACGGCGACGGCGTGCCCTACCTCAGCCGGGTGCGGGTGGACGTGGGTCAGCCCGGTGCCCGGGTGCTGCGCGACCGGCCCATGCTGCTCGCCATCAACCAGCAGCAGGCCGACGTGGCCGGCTGGCTGGCCCGCCTCAAGCAGTGGCTGCCAGCCAGCACGGCGCCGAGCGGCAATGCGGTGGTGGGCCCCTCTTTCTTGCCGCAGGAGTGGTGGGTGGACGGCCAGCTGGCCCGTGCCGACATCGGCAGTGCCAACCTCAAGGCGGTGCACTTCACCGTGGGGCCGGTCAATCAGGCCACCGAGGTGATGATCGACAGCCCGGACGTGATGGGGGTGGTGCGCCTGCCGGTCTCCGATCGCCAGCCCATCGATGCCAAGTTCGCCCGTATCTACTGGTCCGGCAAGAGTTCGGATCTGAGCCCGGATCCCGATGCCAGACAGGACAGAGCCATCATGGATGCCATCCCCTGGCTCACCTTCAGCTGCGTGGATTGCCGCTTCGGTGAATTGCCGCTGGGGGAGGTGAAGGGGGAGCTGATCCCGGGGGCCGACAAGATGAGTCTCAAGGGGCTGGAGATGCGGCTGGCGGGCAGCCAGCTGAGCGGCAGCGCCGAGTGGCTGGCCGGGGAGGGCGGCATGCAGACCCGTGCCCGTGCCCACATCAGCAGCAACAACAGCGAGCTGCTGCTCAAGCGGCTCGGCTACACCTCGCCCATCGGCGATGCACCCGGCAAGATGGCGCTGGACTTGAGCTGGCGCGACGTGCCCTACCGGCCGAACCTGCCGACCCTGGCCGGCAAGGTCGACTACCAGCTGGAAGGGGGCACCCTGCGCGAGGTCAACGACAAGGGGGCGCGACTGCTCTCCCTGCTCAGCCTCGACTCATTGCTGCGCAAGCTGCGCCTCGATTTTCGCGACGTGTTCGACAAGGGCTTCTACTTCGAGTCCATGTCGGCCTCCGCCAGGATCAAGCAGGGGGTGGTGGAGAACGACGACTTCTACATGAAGGGGGCGGCCGGCAACCTGCGCGGTGAGGGCATCGCCGATCTGGTACGCTGGCGGCTCGACTACGAGCTGAGCTTCTCGCCGAACCTGGGCGGCACCCTGCCGGTGGTGGCGGCCTTCTCGCTGACCCCCATCACCGGGCTCTACGTGCTGGCCCTCTCCAAACTGCTGGAGCCGGTGGTGGACGTGGTCACCCGCATCGATTTTCGGGTCTCAGGCCCGCTCGACGATCCCAAACTGATCGAGGCGGGGCGCAACCGGGCCCGCATCAAGCTCAACCAGCAGCAGAAGGAGGCGGTCGACGCCGTGGCCCCCAACCTGCCGGCGCAGGAAGTAACCCCCTTCCTGCTCAGCCCCAAGCACGCCGGCCCCGCCCAGCGCTGAGCGGGCGGCCCGGCACCATCACAAGGAGTGAGCCATGATCCGACATATCCTGCTGATCGCCTTCAAACCGGGCACCCAGCCTGAACAGATAGATGCGGTGCGCGCCGCCTTTCTCGCCATTCCCCATCAGGTCAGCGGCGTGCTGGCGGTGGAGTGGGGGCGGGACGACAGCCCGGAGGGGCGGGCCGAGGGCTTCACCCACAGCGTACTGATGACCTTTGCCGATGAGGCTGCCCGCCAGCGTTATCTGCCCCACCCGGATCACGATGCCCTCAAGGCCATCTTCCGTCCGGTGCTGGAACGCATCATAGTGCTGGATTACACCCTGCAGGCCGGCGATGCGGTCAGCATCTGACGGTGGCAACAACGACAAGGAGCGTCTCATGTGGTTAGCCGCAATACAGCTGGTATCGGGCCGCAACTGGCAGGATAACCGGGAGCAGATCGCCGCCGAGCTGGCCCTGTTGCCCAGGGAGCGGCCGCTGCTGGTGCTGCTGCCGGAGAACTTCGCCCTGTTTGGCGAGCGGCAGGGCTATCTGGACGGGGCCGAGACCATAGGTCCCAACCTGGGCGGAGCTGCGCCGATCCAGCAGCAACTGGCCGAGTGGGCCCGTGACTACGGCATCTGGCTGGTGGCCGGGGCCATGCCCACCACCATCGCTGGTTCCGACCATATCCACACCAGTACCCTGGTGTTCGACCCCAGCGGCGAGCGCAAGGGCCACTACCACAAGATCCACCTGTTCGACGTGGACGTGGCGGACAATCACGGCCGCTACCGGGAGTCGGAGACCTTCAGCCCCGGCGAGGAGCCTGTGCTGGTGGACTCCCCGTTTGGTCCCCTCGGCCTCTCTATCTGTTATGATCTGCGCTTTCCCGAGCTGTACCGCCGGCTGGCCCGCGCCGGCGCCCGCGTGCTGCTGGTGCCTGCCGCCTTCACCGCCGTGACCGGCGAGGCGCACTGGGAGCCGCTGCTGCGGGCCCGCGCCATCGAGAACCAGTGCTATGTGGTGGCCGCCAATCAGGGCGGCACCCACGAGACGGGGCGCCAGACCTGGGGCCACAGCATGGTGATCGACCCCTGGGGCAGGGTGCTGGCCAGCCTGGACAGCGGGCGCGGCACCGTGCTGGCGCCGCTGGATACTGGTCTTGTCGACGAACTGCAACGCACCATGCCGGTGCTGGGTCATGCCCGTCTGCTATGAACATGTGCAGGTTCGATTCGCCCTGTGGTGGGGGAGTCGGACGCTTGCAAACCCGACGGTGGGTTGGACGTCCACGGACGTTTCGCCAAGCGACCCACGGTCGGGGATTTAACCGTTACGACATCTCGCATCGAGAGTGGAGAGAAAGATTGAGTCTATTGAGCCAGGTTAGTGCCTCCCTGTTGGCCCCGAACGATCTCGACGAAGGGCGCCTGCAGCAGCTGCTCGGCAGCCTGATGAGCCATCAGGTGGAGTTCGGCGACCTCTATTTCCAGCGCAGCTGGCACGAGTCCTGGATGCTGGAGGACGGCATCGTCAAGGATGGCAGCTACAACATCGATCAGGGGGTGGGGGTGCGCGCCGTCAGCGGTGAGAAGACCGGTTTCGCTTACTCTGACGAGCTGAGCCTGCTGGCGCTGCAACAGTCGGTGACCGCCGCCCGTGGCATCGCGGCCGCCGGTGCGCAGGGCAAGGTGAAGGCGTGGGCCCGAACCTCGGCAAACCTGCTCTACCCGGCGCTGGATCCGCTGCAGACCCTCGACAAGCAGCAGAAGATCGCCCTGCTGGAGCAGATGGACAAGTTTGCCAGAAGTCTGGATCCCGCCATCAATCAGGTGATGGCCTCCATCAGCGGTGTCTATGAAGAGGTGCTGGTGGCCGCCACCGATGGCACCCTGGCCGCCGACGTGCGTCCGCTGGTGCGCCTCTCGGTGACCGTCATCGCCGAGAAGGGCGATCGCCGCGAACGCGGCAGTGCCGGTGGCGGTGGCCGCTTCGGTTACGACTACTTCCTCGAGCTGGACGGGCTGGAGAGCCGGGCATTTGTCTATGTGCGCGAGGCGGTGCGCCAGGCGCTGGTCAACCTCGACGCCATCGATGCACCGGCCGGCACCATGCCGGTGGTGCTCGGTGCCGGCTGGCCCGGCGTGCTGCTGCACGAGGCGGTGGGCCACGGTCTGGAGGGGGATTTCAACCGCAAGGGCTCCTCTGCCTTTGCCGGTCGCATCGGCGAGCAGGTGGCCTCCAAGCACTGCACCATCGTCGATGACGGCACCCTGCCGGGTCGGCGCGGCTCCGTCTCCATCGACGACGAGGGGACACCGGGCGGCTACAACGTGCTGATCGAGAACGGCATTCTCAAGGGCTATCTGCAGGACAAGCAGAACGCCCGTCTGATGGGCGTGCCGCTCACCGGCAACGGCCGGCGCGAATCCTACGCGGCCCTGCCGATGCCGCGCATGACCAACACCTACATGCTGGCGGGTCAGTACGACCCGGCCGAGATCATCGCCTCGGTGAAGAAGGGGATCTATGCCCCCAACTTCGGCGGCGGTCAGGTGGACATCACCTCCGGCAAGTTTGTCTTCTCCGCCTCCGAGGCCTACCTCATCGAGGATGGCAGGATCACTGCGCCCATCAAGGGGGCGACCCTGATCGGCAACGGCCCCGAGGCGATGAGCCAGGTTTCCATGGTGGGCAAGGATCTCGCGCTGGATCGCGGGGTCGGGGTCTGCGGCAAGGAGGGGCAGAGCGTGCCGGTCGGAGTGGGTCAGCCCACCCTCAAGCTGGATCAGCTCACCGTGGGCGGCACCCAGTAAGGGCAGTGAGCGGTACTCCGGTGATCGTCAAACCCCGGCCAGGTGCCGGGGTTTTGCTATCAGGGGTCATGGGAAACAAAAAGCCCCGGCAAGGGCCGGGGCTGCAGATGCGAAGCTCGGTCAGTTGACTGAAATGGCGCGGGCGTCGATGAAGAAGCGCGCGTTGCCTTGTTGGTCGACCCTGATCTGGGCAACCAGACGATCGCTCTGTTTGTACTCCCACCGGCTCTTGATCCGGGTCAGAGCGGGGCTGGCGGCACCGACCACGTTCAGATATTCATGAAACAGGCTGTAGCTTCCAATCTCGGTCAGCATCTTTTCCATTTGCACATCTCCTGAAGTGAGTGGGTGTCCATCCACAAACCTACCAAGCACACTCTGAATCGAATCTGTATAAAAAACAAACTAACTCATTTGTGTGTCAGCAACATGATCAGGCGCAAGATCAGAGCCGATTTTTGCGCATTTATGACACCGTTTTCAGTCAGGGCTGGCGCGGATCCTGCAATTGATCAAGGGTGCCGGATACGTGTGGCAACGCGGGTGCCATTTGTACCGCCGGCGCACTGTGGAACACCGGATCCTGCGCCACCTCCTTGATGCCGTTGATGCAGAACTGCATACCCATGCAGACCAGCAAGAAGCCCATGATCCGGGTCATGGCGTCGATGCCGGTGGCGCCCAGGATCTTGCAGACCGGATCCGCCAGCTTGAGCACGCCCCAGCTGAGCAGGCTCATCAGGGCGAAGGCGGTGACCATGGCGGCATAGATGGTGAAGCGGTTGTATTCGTCCGGCAGCTCGGCGATCTGGGCGGCGCCGCTGATCACCAGCGCCATGGTACCCGGCCCGCACATGCTGGGCATGGTGAGCGGCACGAAGGCGATACTCTGGTTGATGTCGACTCCGTCCGCCTGGCTGGGGGCCGGGAACAGCATGCGAAAGCCGATGAAGGCAATGATGAGACCGCCGGCCAGGCGCAGGCCGGGAATGGAGATCCCGAACAGATCCAGGATGGAGGAGCCGATGAAGAAGCTGACACAGAGGGTGGCAAACAGATAGATGGCGGCCAGGTTGATCTGGCGGCGCACGTGTTCGCGCGACATCCCCTTGCTCAGCCCCAGCAGCAGGGTGGCCGTGGTGGGCGGGTTGACCATGGGCAGCAGCGCCAGCAAGGCGAGAAATACGACCTGAAAGAACATCATGAACCTCGAATGACTGGGGGGCGGAGTAGTCCCGGGCCGTCGAGGGGCCCGAGAGGGAGGCTATATTATGTCGGCCTGGCTGAACACCAGCCATATGAAAAAAGCCCCGCACTGGGCGGGGCTCGGAATGGTTCAGGCGGCCTGTGGCGCGCTCTGGCGCTGACTGCGCTGCTGCAGCCAGAGCCACAGGCCGATGGCAAAGCCCAGCACCGACAGGCTTACCACGTAGTGGGAGGGGGCCAGCATGTCGCTCTTCATCCACAGGGTCACCAGCATGGGAGTGAGGCCGCCGAAGATGGCGTAGGCTACGTTGTAGGAGAACGACAGCCCGGAGAAGCGCACCACCGCCGGGAAGGCGTTGACCATGACATAGGGCACGGCGCCGACGATCCCTACCGCAAAACCGGCCAGGATATAGAGCGGCACCAGCTGGCTGGTGTCACTCGCCAGCCCGTGATAGAAGGCGTAGCTGGCGCCGGCCAGCAGCAATGAGCCCAGCATGAAGGTGGGGCCGCTGCCGAGGGCATCGATGAGCCGGCCATAGACGATGCAACCCAGCGTCAGGGCCAGAATGGCCAGCGAGTTGGCGGTCAGTGCATCGGCCGGGCTGATGCCGTGCACCTTCTGCAGGTAGGTGGGGGTCATCAGGATCACCACCACTATGCCGGCGGAGAGCAGCCAGGTGAGCAGCATGGAAATCACTACGCTGCTCTTGTGGCTGCGCAGCACCGTCTTGAGCGGCAGTTCTTCCGCCAGCGCCTTGTTGGCCTGCATCTCGGCAAAGACCGGGGTCTCGTGCAGCCAGCGGCGCAGGTACATGGCGACGATGCCGAACACCCCGCCAAGCACGAAGGCCAGACGCCAGCCCCAGTCGCTCACCTCGCTCGGGCTCATGCCGCGGTTGATGGCGGTGGCCACCAGGGAGCCGAGCAGGATGCCGGCCGTCAATCCCGCGGTGAGGGTGCCGCAGGCGACCCCGATCCGGCGGGCGGGTACGTGCTCCGCGACGAACACCCAGGCGCCGGGCACTTCACCCCCGATGGCGGCCCCTTGCAGGATCCGCAGCAGCAGCAACAGCAGGGGGGCGGCGATGCCAAGCACGGCGTAGGTGGGCAGCAGGCCGATCAGCAGGGTGGGCAGCGCCATCATGATGATGCTCAGGGTGAACATCCGCTTGCGGCCGATGAGATCGCCAAAGTGAGCCATGATGATGCCGCCCAGCGGACGGGCCAGATAGCCGGCGGCGAAGATGCCGAAGGTCTGGAACTGGCGCAACCACTCGGGAATGTCGGCGGGGAAGAAGAGCTCGCCGATCACCACGGCGAAGAAGACGAAGATGATGAAGTCGTAAAATTCGAGGGCACCGCCCAGCGCCGCCAGGCTCAGGGTCTTGTAGTCCTGTCGGTTGAGGGGACGGCTGTGGTCGTAAGCTTGCGTGACTGTCGTCATATCCTTATGTTTCCCATCGTCTTTTTAGTTATTGTTCCCCATCCTTGCAGGGGACACGCTCACTACCGAGGGTATGCTTTTGCATCCCGACCTGTAAATCGCACAATTCGCAACACTGTCTTGCAGCTTTTTGGTGCAGCAAGGCGAGGGCGGGTACCGCGCCCGGGGCGAATGACAACCAAGGTGCGCCGGCTGGCCGCCAGTGCCCGGCCACCGGATTGCTGGAGATATCATGACGAAGACCAAGGTGCTGCTCTCCTGGAGCAGCGGCAAGGACAGCGCCTGGGCGCTGCACACACTGCGGCAGGATCCTGCCATCGAGGTGGTGGGGCTGTTCACTACCCTCAACCAGGCATTCGAGCGGGTGGCCATGCACGGGGTGCGCAAGCAGTTGCTGCTGGCGCAGGCCGAATGCGTGGGATTGCCGCTGACCACCATCGACCTGCCCTGGCCCTGCAGCAACGAAGATTACGCCCGCATCATGACCGACTTCATCGCCGACGTGGTGGCGCAGGGGATCCGCAACATGGCGTTTGGCGATCTCTTTCTCGAGGACGTGCGCGCCTATCGGGAGCGGCAGCTGGCGGGGACGGGGATCACGCCGCTGTTTCCGCTGTGGGGCAGCAAGACAGACGAGCTGGCGCAACAGATGATGGCTGCAGGGCTCAGGGCCAGGATCAGCACCCTGGATCCGCGCAAGCTGCCTGCCACCCTCGGCGGGCATGAGTTTGATGCGGCCTTGCTGGCGGCGCTGCCCGACGGGGTGGACCCGTGCGGCGAGAACGGCGAGTTTCATACCCTGGCCTGGGATGGCCCCATGTTCCGCTACCCGCTGGCCATCCGGACCGGCGAGACGGTGGAGCGGGACGGCTTCGTCTTCACCGATCTGCTGCCCGCCACCACCTAGTCGCGGTTGGCCTCCCGCTCGCCCTTGTCGTCGTTGTAGCGCAGGGCGATCTCGTGGAACTGCTGGTGGATGGAGGCAAAGGCGTCCGTGATGTCGGGGTCGAAGTGGTTGCCCCGCCCGGCGAGTATGATGGGTACCACCTCCTGGTGGGACATGGCGGCCTTGTAGCAGCGCTTGCTGATGAGGGCGTCGTACACGTCGGCCAGCGCCATCAGCCGGGCCGAGAGGGGGATCTCGTCGCCGATCAGGCCGTAGGGATAACCGGTGCCGTCCCACTTCTCGTGGTGGTAGCAGGCGATCTCCTTGGCCAGCCGCAGGAACTCCACCTCTACCCCGAGCGCCTCCTCGGCGTGGACGATGGCCTCCTTGCCGAGGATGGAGTGGTGTTTCATCTGGGCAAACTCCTCTTCATCCAGCTTGCCGGGTTTGAGCAGGATGCGGTCCGGTACGCCGACCTTGCCGATGTCGTGCAGGGGGGCCGACTTGAACAGCAGATCTATGGTCTTGGGGGTCAGCTCGGCATGGAAGCGGGGGTGATCGCAGAGGGTCTCCGCCAGCAGCCGCACATAGTGCTGGGTGCGCAATATGTGGTTGCCGGTCTCGTTGTCGCGGGTTTCGGCCAGCGAGGCGAGGGAGTGGATGGTGATGTTCTGGATCAGCTCGTTCTCCCGGGTGCGCCGCTCCACCTCCTGCTCCAGATAGGCGTTCTGATCGTGCAGCAGATCCCGCGCCGCCTTCAGCTCCAGGTGGTTTCTGACCCTGGCCAGCACGATGGCGGGGGAGATCGGCTTGTGGATGTAGTCGACGGCCCCGAGTGCCAGGCCGTGCGCCTCCGCGCTCTCCTCCACCTGGGCGGTCAGGAAGATCACCGGGATCTCCCGCGCCTGCGGCATCTCCTGTAGCGCCTGCATCACCTGGTAGCCATCCATCTGGGGCATCACCACGTCGAGCAGGATCAAGTCCACCCGGGGGCCGGTCGAGAGGATCTCCAGCGCCCGCTGGCCGCTGATGGCTATCTTGACCCGATAGTGGGGGCTGAGCAGGGCGCTGAGCAGGGAGAGGTTCTCCGGCGTGTCGTCGACCACCAGCAGGGTGGGTTTGGTATCTGGATCCAGCAAGTTGAGCATGATGGTGCCCTCACTCTTGGTTGAACAGATCGGGTCTGAGGGCCCGGACTTGTTGCAGATGAGCCAGTGCATCGTCGAAACGAAAATGGCTCATGGCCTCACCGATGGCTGGCGCTCTCTCCCCCAGCAGGGGAGTGAGCCGGGCCTGATGGCGCTGAAACAGGGTGAAGGCTTCGGCATCATCCTCCAGCAGCAGCCCGGTGAGCCGGTTCAGCAGGGGAGCGGCATCGATCTTTTCCTGTTCTGGCTGCTCGGGTACTTCGTCTGGTAGCAACTGCAGCAGCCCCTGCGCCAGTTGTGCTTGCAGTTGCAGCCCCTGTTCGGCCAGTGGCAGCAGAGCGGCAGCCTCGTCGCCCCGGGTGATGGCGTTTTCCAGTGTGGCCGCGATCTCCTGCAATGATTCGGCACCCAGAGTGGCCGCTATTCCCTTGAGGGTATGGGCATGCCGGTGCGCCTCTTCCCGTTCGTCTGCCTGCAAAGCGGTCAGCAGGCTTGCCATGGGTTGCGTACCCTGCTGGGCGAAGCGCAGCAGCAGATCCTGATACCAGCCCCAGTTGTTCATCAGCCGCTGCAAGGCCCGCTCGGCATTGAGCCCGAGCTCGCACAGCTGTGGCAGCAACGACGATGCCGGCGGCGGTTGCGACGTCTTGAATCTGGCCCCGACCTCGCGGCTGAAGGAGGTTGCCCAGCGTTGCAGGGCGTCATAGAGCTTGTCGGGATCGATGGGCTTGGCGATGTGATCGTCCATGCCGGCGGCGAGGCAGCGCTCGCGATCGCCGGCCATGACGTTGGCGGTCATCGCCAGGATCGGAATGTGTTGCCCGGTACCCTCCTGCTGGCGCAGTTGCCGGGTGGCGGCCAGCCCATCCATCACTGGCATCTGCATGTCCATCAGGATCAGGTCGTAGGGAGCCTTGGTCGCCATATCCAGTGCGATGGCACCATTGCTGGCCACGCTCACTTTGGCGCCGACCGCCTGCAGCAGCTCCAGCGCCACCTGTTGATTGAGCTCGTTGTCTTCCGCCAGCAGGATCCGCAGACCGTCGAAGCGATAGTGATGGGTCGCCTGATGCTTGAAGGAGAGGGTCGCGGCCTGTTGCCCGAACAGGCCGATGACGGTATCGAACAGCACGGAGGCACAGACCGGCTTGACCAGTACCCGATCAAAACCGGCAGCATCGGCCTCGCGAAAGATCTCCTCGCGCCCGTAGCCGGTCACCATGACCCGGTAGGGGCGCCGGCCCGCACCTCGGGCGATGAGACGACGCCCCGTCTCGATGCCGTCCAGTCCCGGCATGCGCCAGTCCAGCAGCACCACCTCATAGGGGGTTCCCTGCTGCTCGGCATCCGCGATCATCTGCAGGGCCTGTTGGCCGGACTCTGCAGTGTCCACCACAAAGCTCATGCCGCGCAGCAGGGCGGCCAGTATGGTACGGGCACTGGCGCTGTCGTCGGCCACCAGCATGCGGCGGCCGCGCAGATCCAGGCTCGGCAGATAGCGGGATCTGCGCCTGCCACGGCCGAGCCTGGCGGTAAACCAGAAGGTGCTACCCTGGCCCGGCTCGCTCTGCACGCCCACCTCGCCCCCCATCAGGCCCGCCAGCTTGCGACAAATGGCAAGGCCAAGCCCGGTGCCGCCGTACTTGCGGGTGGTGGAGCTGTCCGCCTGCTGGAAGGACTGGAACAGTCGCTGCTGCTGCTCCTGGCTCATGCCGATCCCGGTATCCTGCACCGAGCAGTGCAGCAGTACCTCCTGCGGCAGCTTCTCCAGACAGCGGACCTTGACCAGGATCTCTCCCTGCTCGGTGAACTTGACCGCGTTGTTGGCGTAGTTGATGAGGATCTGGCCGAGACGCAGGGGATCGCCATAGAGCAGGGTGTCGAGCTGGTGGTCGACCTCGAACAACAGCTCTATGCCCTTGGCTTCCGCCTTTTCACCCACCAGGGTGGCAAGGTTTTCCAGCACGTGGTCGAGATCGAACTCGATCCGTTCAAGATCCAGCTTGCCCGCCTCGATCTTCGAGAAATCCAGGATGTCGTTGATGATGCCGAGCAGATGCTGCGCGGCACGCTGGATCTTGCTGACATAGTCGAGCTGCTGCGGATCGAGCCGGGTCTGCAGGGCGAGGTGGGACATGCCGAGGATGGCGTTCATGGGGGTGCGGATCTCGTGGCTCATGTTGGCGAGAAATTCGCTTTTGGCCCGGGTCGCGCTCTCCGCCAGTTCATAGGCCTGCTCCAGCTCCTGGTTCTTGGCCTGCATCACCGCAAACAGCTCTTCCCGGGTCGGTTCGGCGAACTGCTGCTGCATCTGTTGTTGCCGCCCGGCATCTGGCCAGTGCGGCAACCGGCAGACTAGGGCGAGGAGATTGTCGGCGTGCACCTCCAGCCGGATGCTGCCCGGATGCATGTCGGCAGGGGCGGGGGAGAGCGGGACATCGGCCGTGAGGGTGAGCCACAGCTCCTGCGCCTCTGGTTCCAGCCACAGCTGCAGTTGCAGTGGATCCGAAGTCGCCATCAGCTGGCGCACCAGCTCTGAGGTTGCCCCCGCCAGCGGAGCCACGAAGGTCGGCGATTTGTCGAGGCAGGTGAGCACCTGGATCACCTTGCGCCGGGCGGTGAGGGCCGCCGCAGGGCCGGACAACAGGGTTTCACCGATCAGTTGCCGCATCTACTTCTCCTCTGCCGGCAGCACGCGCAACACGATGCAGCTGGCATCGTCGGTGCTGCGGCCGCTGTGGGCGATGACCTGGTGGGCCAGCGTGGCGGGGTCGGCGGCGAGATCCAGTGCGCCGTCGCGCAGATTGAGGGATTCGCTGATGCCGTCCGAGTAGAGCATCACCACGTCCCCGGCGACGAGGGGCTGGCGCTGCAGCAGGGGGGTGGGGAAACGCTCCCCCAGCACCCCGTCGCGGGAGATGCCGCGCCAGGGGGCGTGACCGCGCAGACAGATGCGGGTATTGCCGATGCCTGTATAGCTCAGTTCACCCCGCTCGCCGTTGACCAGCGCCACGCCGGCGGCGGCGCCCCGGGTACCGATGCAGCACTGGTGCAGCAGTTGCAGCAGACGGGCGGGTTCCTGTTCACGGGTCTGCTGCAACGTCGTCTCCAATACCTGTACCAGCTGGTTGGCAGCGGCGCCGTGGCCGCTCACGTCGATCAGGACCAGCGACACCCCCTCGGGCCCCGGCCGGATGAACGCCAGATCGCCGGAGACCCGCTCCGGATAGCAGGGGCGGTTCTCGCTGGCCCATGCCAGGCCAAGGCCGGCGTGTAGCTGCCCAGTGCACGAGAGGGGAGAAACCGGCCTTGGCTCCACGGGGGCCGCACCCAGCCACTTGCGGGCCTGCACCAGGGTCCCCCCCTCCGGCGGGGTGCTGATGGTGAGTTCAGACATCATGCGCTGCACGCCGGGCAGCCCCAGCCCCAGGGTACCCGCGGTGCTGTAGTGCTCCTGCATGGCTTGATGTATGTCGGGGATGCCGGGGCCCTGATCGCGGGCGATGATGTCGATGCAGGGGCGTCCTCTGGAATGGTGGAGGGTAAGGGTGATCTCCCCCCGTTCGGCATACTTCAGGATGTTGCTGCCAAGCTCGGAGACCACGGTGGAGAGCATGGTGCGATCCACCTCGGAGAGGTCGGCGATGAAGGGGAGGCGACGCACCGCCATCACCGTCAGGTGTAGATCGATGTCGTGACGCAATGGGTAGCGGGCCTGCTGGGTGCTCAGCTCCTGCTCCATGGTGCTTACTCCTCGCCCCTGAGAGTACGGGCATGGGCGAAGGCGTCGTCCATGTCGAGAAAGCAGCGCAGCGGCCCCGGCTCGGCGTCGGCCAGCGCCAGGAAGGCTGCGATCCCCGCATTCAGCCCCACCAGCAGGCAGACGGCTCCCAGCAGGCGGCACACCTGGGCCAGTTTGCGAACCTGCCGAAATTCGTGGTGATCGAGCAGCATGACCCCGGAGAAGTCGAGCAGCACCGCGTGCTGGCGCCCCTGCACCAGCCGCAGGGAGAGTGCCTGCATCAGTTGCTGCATGCCTTCGTCACCGAGGTCTGGCCGCATGCTGACGACGATGCAGCCAGCCACGTCGGCGATGCCCAGATCGTTGTTGAGCAACATGATCGGCGCTCCTAGAGGGTGGATCCGACCCGCTTGAGGGCTATCTCGAACGCATCCCGCAGGGTCGCCGTGGTTCGGATGTCACCGACCGAGACGCCCAGCTCCACCATGGTACGGGCGATGGCTGGCGAGACGCCGGAGATGATGGCCTCGCACCCCATGAACTGGGTGGCCTTGGTGATCTTGATCAGCTGATTGGCGACCCCGGTGTCCACGGTGGCGACCCCGGCGATGTCCAGCACGAAGACCCGGGCCCGGGTCTCGGCAATCTTGGTCAGCGACTTGTTCATCACGTCGGCGGTGCGCATGGAGTCGATGATCCCCACCAGCGGCAGCAGCAGGATCCCGTCCCAGATGGGAGTCACCGGGGTCGACATCTCCTGCAGCGACTTGTGCAGCTCCTCGCGCACCCTGGCGGCCTCTTCGGCCTCCTCCATGGCGCGCTTGAGCTGATGATGCTGCTCCACCTGAGCCGTGATGTCGGTGGCAAACTTGACGATCTTGCTGGGTTTGCCGGTCAGATCCAGCACCGGGTTGTAGGATCCCTGGATCCAGACCTCCTGCCCCTGCTTGCCGATCCGGCAGAACTCCCCCGCCAGGTATTCGCCGCGGCGCAGGGTCTCCCAGAAGGCGCCATAATCGGCCGACTGGGCATAATCAGGGTCAACCAGCAGCCTGTGGTGTTTGCCTTTCAGCTCATCCAGCTGATAACCCACGATCTCGAGAAAGCGCGGGTTGGCATCGAGAATGGTGCCATCCAGCGAGAACTCCACCTTGCCCATGACCCGGCTCAGGGCGTTGAGCTGCCCCTCGAAATTGGCGTTGAGCTGTTTCTGCTCGGTCAGATCCATGCTGTATTCGATGATCCGGCTCAGCGCCCCCTGCTCGTCCAGCAGAGGGCTGCAACTGCCCCGCAGCCAGATGTCCCGGCCGTGCCGATCCAGCCGGTGAAACTCTCCCTCCTGCTCCCTGCCCGCCTTCAACGCCTCCCAGTGGGCGGCATGAGCAGGCGAGTCGAGCACGTCGTGCGGCAACAGCATGGCGTAATGCTGACCCTTGAGCTCGCTTAGCTGATAGCCCATGATGGCGAGAAAACGCGGGTTGGCGTCCAGGATCTGCCCGTCGGGAGAGAGTTCGAGTCTGGCCATCAGCTGGTCGATGGCATCGAGCCTGGCCTGGGGTGAAGAGGGAGTCGCTGTGTTCGGGTGGGCAACGGCGGTGTGCACGTCCATGGCATCTCCAATAAAAGGCGCAATTGACTTGAATGTCACTAGAAAGCGTACAGCAGTTATAGCCTACCGGGGCGAGAGCGTGGGACAAGAAGTGCCGAAAGAGCCTGTCTGCAGGCGGATCTTGGGCCTGGGGGCTTCATCATGAACCTCCTGTATCGCGACTACCCCCAGGGCGCGCTCACGTCCCTTCACTGTCACGACGGCCCGCAGTTTTGCTATCTGCATCGGGGCGGCGGCGTGATCAGCAGTGAGGGGACAGGCGTGCTGCTGGTGGCGGGTCAGCTCTGTCTGATCCCGGCCGGGCTGGCCCATGAGTTCAGGGTGCTGCGCCACTCCCAACTCAGTCTGGTCTATCTGGATGACCTGGATGGAGGGGGCGAGTTGACGACCCGCCAGGTGAGTCCGCTGTTGGTCGGCCTGTTCGATCGGCTGGCAGACATGGCGGAGCCGGGCCTCAGGGATGCCTATCTGACGGTACTGGCAGCCGAACTGAGACAGACGCCGGTGGCGACCGGATTCACGTTGAGCGCGGGGCTGGATGTGCGGCTGCTGCGGGTACTGGAACAGGTCTGCAGGCGCCCTTCCATCGAATACGGGCTGGCGGAACTGGCTGCCGGTTCAGGGGGCTCGGTGCGCACCCTCAACCGGCTGTTCAGCCAGCAGCTGGGCTGCAGCTTTCGACAATGGCGGCAACAGGTGGTGATGGGGCGAGCCCGCCAGTTGCAGCAACAGGGCCAGCCGCTGTCGCGGATAGCCCTTGAGCTGGGGTACGGGGATTTCAGCGCCTTTTCTCACGCCTTCAATCGCTGCTTGCGGGAATCGACGGGGCCGTGAGACGGGAGCCGAGATCCCGGTCGGCCGGCTCCCCCGCCAGCAGGCAGGTCAGCTCATCGGTGTGACTCAGGCGCTCGCCCTGAAAGGTAAACAGGGCGCTCACCTTGCACTCGATCCGTGCGCCGTCGTGACGCCAGGCCCGCACCCGATGCAGGGAGTGCACCCGGTTTCCCTCTGCCAGCAGCGAGACAAAACGGATCTCGCAGCAGGCCAGGCTCTGGCGCAGGGCCAGCAGGTGTTGTTCAAAAGCGGCGCGCTCCAGCCGCTGGTCATCCACCAGCTGGACATAGTCCGGGCAGAACCAGTGATCGAGTTCGGCCGGGGTGAAATCGGGGTCGCAGATGACCCGGTTGAGGCAGGCTTGCAGCCGTTGCTTGTAATCCATGATGGGCTCCTGAGTGGATGGGAGCGGCCAGTATGGGGCCTGTGGTCTGCTTCGGCCTTGGCGTCTACGCCATCCTGTTTGGCGATTGCGCCAAGATGGGGGCTTGCGGTAGTGATGCGTGCCACCTGGCCCTGTTTTGTGGCTGGTTTCACGGTTTTCGGTGGCGGCATGGGGCAGGATCGGCCCCCTGTTTCCTTCATGTGACGAGTCGTATCATGTCCGCATTGCCCCGTTTTGCCCTGCTTGCCTCCCTGGTTGCCGCCAGCCTGACCCTGCCTGCCGTGGCCGTCGAAGCTCCGGTCAGTCCTGCCGGTGTCACTGCGGTGACTCTGTCCCAGCAGGCGCCCATTCACTGGGTGTCGGTGGCGCAGATTGCCAGGAGCCTGGATGGGTTGCCGCCGATGGCGGTCGGTTTTGACATAGACGACACTCTGCTCTTCTCCAGCCCGGGGTTTTATCGCGGCAAGCAGGAGTTCTCCCCCAACGACGAGAGCTACCTGAAGAACCCGGCCTTCTGGGAGAAGATGAACAACGGTTGGGACGCCTTCAGCGTGCCGAAAGAGGTGGGCAAGGCGCTCATCGCCATGCACCTCCAGCGCGGCGATCACATCTATTTCGTTACCGGCCGTTCGGCCACCAAGACCGAGACCGTCAGCCAGACCCTGCAGCAGACCATGAATATTCCGGCCGACCAGCTCAACCCGGTGATCTTCGCCGGTGATCAGCCGGGCCAGAACACCAAGGTGCAGTGGCTCAAGGAGAAGCAGATGAAGGTCTTCTACGGCGATGCCG
The DNA here is from genome assembly GCF_040908225.1 of Aeromonas sp. R5-3. Classification (NCBI taxonomy): domain Bacteria; kingdom Pseudomonadati; phylum Pseudomonadota; class Gammaproteobacteria; order Aeromonadales; family Aeromonadaceae; genus Aeromonas; species Aeromonas sp. R5-3. The sequence goes on from NZ_JBFODH010000023.1 coordinate 91,439, forward strand.
ATGGCGACATCAAGGCCGCGCAGGAGATCGGCATTCGCGGCATCCGGCTGCTGCGCGCGGCCAACTCCACCTACCGGCCGCTGCCGCTGGCCGGCGCGTTGGGGGAGGAGGTGATCGTCAACTCCCAGTACTGATGTTCATCCCTGCATGAGAAAAGGGGCCGGATCCTGTCAGGATCCGGCCCCTTTTTTGGGCGTCTAGCGGGCGGCGAAGGTGTTGCAGCTAGCGGGCTTGCCGCTGTCGAAGCCGCGCTTGAACCAGGCGTAGCGCTGGGCCGAGCTGCCGTGGGTGAAGCTGTCCGGGATCACCCGGCCCTGGCTCTGCTGCTGCAGACGATCGTCACCGATGGCCTGGGCGGCGTTGAGCGCCTCCTCCAGATCACCGGTTTCCAGCACCTGTTCCCGCTCCATGTAGTGGCCCCAGACACCGGCAAAACAGTCGGCCTGCAACTCGAGTTTGACCGACAGCTTGTTCTGCTCGACCCGGCTCAGCCCCTGCTGCTGTTCACGCATCTTGCGCTCGATGCCGAGCAGGTTCTGCACGTGGTGGCCCACCTCGTGCGCCACCACGTAGCCCTGGGCGAAGTCGCCGTCGGCTCCCAGCTTGTCGCGCATATCCTGATAGAAGGAGAGATCGATGTAGACGGTGCGATCGGCCGGGCAGTAGAAAGGCCCCATCACCGACTGACCCTGGCCGCAGCCGGTACGGGTTGCGCCGCGATAGAGCACCAGTTTGGGGGCCTGATAGCGGTTGCCGCTCTGCTGGAAGATCTCGCCCCAGGCATCTTCGGTGGAGGCGAGCATCACCGAAGTGAACCTGGCGAGGGGATCCTTGGCCGGCTGAGACATCTCCTGACGCTGGGGCGGGGTCTGGGATGCCGGCTCGTTGAGCAGGGGGGAGAGATCCACCCCGTAATAGCCGGCCACCATGACCACCACCAGCAGGATCAGACGCCCCTTGCCGCCAATGGGGATCCCGCCACCGCCCCCCTGCTGGCGCCTGTCTTCCACATTGTTGCTCTCGCGGCGATCTTGCCAGCGCATATGCTTGCTCCCCTGCTGTCCGGTGGCAGTAATGATAATGGCTGGCGGGGCGGCTTGCCTAACGAGAGCGGGTCGGCGGCCGGGTTGCCGCCGGCGGGCAAGAAGGTTTATTCGGCCCAGGGCATCTCGGGCAGGGAGTCCAGAAACTGGCCGTAGCGCTCGAGGTTGAAGGGGCCCTGATCCGCTTCCATCGCCATCAGCTCGGCCCCCAGGGCGCAGGCGATATACTGCAGCGCCTCCTCGCGCGGGGTGCCCTTCATCACCAGCCGCATCAGGGTCGCCTTGACCTGCAGCGGGTGGCCGTCGCTCAGCTGGTTGTCGACCATCTCCAGCAGGGTTTGCTCGTCGAAGAACTCGGTGGGTTCGCTCATGTGCTGTGCCTCGTCATGTCATAAGGGATGCCAGTATAGCGATATGGCTATTAACACATTGAAATATTTCGATAAAAACATTTCGGTATGGGCTGTTTTTGTTACTCATAATTAATGTGGGTTTGCGGTCTGCAAACGACAACCATCATGAAATCGCATGGACGGATACCAATATGCCCACCATAGACTCGCTGTTATCCAAGCCCCAGAACCTGCCCAACGTGCCCGAAGTCATGCGCGAACTGGTGCAGACCTTCAATGAGAAAGAGCCGGATATCCTGTTGATTGCCAAGAAGATCAACAAGGATCCGGTGATCTCCGCCAAGCTGCTTCGGCTGGCCAACTCCGCCAAGTTTGGTGGCAGTCGCCAGGTTGCCACCGTCAACGAGGCCGTGGTGCGGCTCGGGGTCGACGTGGTGCGCAACATGGTGTTCGCCTGCGGCCTGACCGGCTCCATCGGTGCCGTGCCCGGCATCGAGCTCAAGCATTTCTGGGGCAAGGTGTTCGACGTGGCCGAACTGGCCAGGCGGCTGGCCAAGCTGAAGGGCATGAAGGGGGAGGAGGTGTTCACCTGCGCCCTGCTCTACGACATGGGGCGGCTCATCATGCACGTGGGGCTGCCGGAGAACATGGTGAACCACATCAAGGATCTGGAGCCCAGCAAGGGACGCGCCAAGGCCGAGGAGCTGGTGGTCGGCTTCAACTATGCCCAGACCGGGGCCGAGATGGCCAGGCGCTGGCAATTCCCCCTGAGCATCTGCCATGCGGTGGAGTACCACTACAACCCCTTGCTGGCCAAGGAGTTCTCTGCCGAGGCTGCGATCATCCATCTGGCCATCGCACTGGCGGCGCAGTCGGATGTGGGGGAAGCGGCACCGCCCGAGTGGCCAACCCAGGTGGCCGAGCGACTCGGCCTCGCCTGGCCCGATTGCGCCGCCGTGTTCGTGGCGCTGCGCGAGCAGGGCAACGGTTATGCCGGCTTGCTGGCGGCCTGACGCCACCCATTTCATCGACCAGGGCCGCACCGCGGCCCTTTTTCATGGTGACGGCCTTGCCAATGAGCGGTTGCGGGGGCAGTCTTGGGGCCTGTCTCTTCTAAGCGAGCCCTTGCCATGATCCTCTCCGAGCGCCTGGAACTGCGCGAACTGGCGGTTGCCGATGCCCCCTTCATTCTCGAACTGCTCAACGATCCCGACTTTCACCGCTACATCGGCGATCGGGGCATCCGCACCCTGCAGGATGCCGAAAACTACATCCAGCAAGGGCCGGCGGTCAGCTATGCCCGTCATGGTCACGGTCTCTACCTGGTGGCAAGGCGCAGCGACGGAGCCAAGCTCGGCATCTGCGGCCTGATCAAGCGCGATACCCTGCCTTGTGAAGACATCGGCTACGCCTTCCTGCCCGCCTGGCGCGGTCAGGGTTATGGCATCGAAGCGGCGCAGGCGGCGCTGCAGGATGGTCGGGAGCGGCTCGGCATCGAGCGAGTGGTTGCCATCGTCACCCCGGGCAACGCGCGTTCGGTGGCGCTGCTGGCCAAGCTGGGGCTGGTGCAAAGCCGGTTGGTCAAACTGGCCGAGGATGCGGATGAGTGTCTGTTGCTGGAGGTTGAAGGGGTAGAGGCTTGCCCGCTCTGAGGGGCTGTGGCATGGCTGGCAGGATATCAGCAGAGCCGGGGGAATGAGGCAAAGAGGCCGCCGTGAGTTGCGGCCTGTCTGCATCGGGCGCTGCCGGTGGGCAGGCAGGATCAGTTGAGCTCTTCGATGGAGAACTCGCCGGCAATGCCGTCACAGGAGACGGCGAAGCCGCCGCTGAAACGGGTGCTGAACTGGATCAGAAACGCATCATAGTCGTGCTCTTGCACGGGCAGGTTGATGGGCTTGCTGCGACGCAGGGGTTTGCGAGTTTGTACGCTTTTCATCATGGTATTTCTCTATATAAATTAAGTTTTTGCTCCTTGTATTGGCAAATGTCAGGTCGATGGGCGCGGTCAGCAAGATAGCGGACGAGCGCGCAGGAATACCCAGCCCGGTTCAGGGGCGTCTGCACTTTCAAGGAATGCGCCAAGGACCACGCGGATGCATGATGCTACTTGGGAGTGGGCAGATCGGGTCTGCACCGTGAGAGCCGGGCAACGCAGGCGGACAGCCTGAACGGTTCTCAGGGCGAGTAAATCAGAAGAAGGTTATGCGGGTACTGACAGGATTCATCGTGAGGTGAAGCATTGCAGGGCAAACATAAACAGGGCTGATTAACTAGCCGGCGCGCATTCTCTCCTCGACATGGGTAAAAAGCAAACAATTATTTGCAGTTTTTCCTTCACGGCCGTCTGGCGGCCACAAAAAGGGCTCCCGAAGGAGCCCTTTTTTCATCATCCGTTGACCTCAGCCGATGGCTCAGTAGTCGCCGCAGGCCTTCTTGGCTGCGGTGATCATCGGGGTGATGGTCATACCCTGTACCACGATGGAGAACATCACCACCGAGTAGGTCATCACCAGGATCACCTGGCGCAGGTCGACGCCGTGCTCCGGCAGCATCATGACGCCGGACGGCAGTGCCAGCGCCATGGCCATGGCCAGACCGCCGCGCAGACCGCCCCAGGTGAGGATCCGCACCGAGAACTTGTTGTAGCTGCGGAACTTGCGGAAGGCCACATAGGGCAGCGACACGCTGATGAAGCGGGCGGCCAGGCAGAGCGGCACCGCGATGACCAGCAGGATCCAGTCTTGCCAGGCCAGATCCAGCAGCACCAGCGCCAGACCGATCAGCAGGAACAGCAGGGCGTTGAGGAACTGGTCCATCAACTCCCAGAAGTGATCCAGGTGATGGCTGCTCTGCTCGGAGAAGCCGCTGTGACGGGTCCAGTTGCCGATCATGATGCCGGTCACCACCATAGCCAGAGCGCCGGAGACGCCGATCATGTTGGCGAAGGCGAAACCGGCGGTCGGGATGCAGAGGGTCAGCAGCAGCTCCAGCGAGCCGTCATCGGTGGCGCTGATCATCACGTGGGCGATGAGACCCAGCACGGCACCGAACAGGATGCCGCCGAGGGCCTCATGCAGGAACAGGCCGGCCACGCTGCCGAAGGTGGGCTCGACGCCGCCAAACGCCACGGCAAACACGGTGGCGAAGATCACCAGACCGACACCGTCGTTGAACAGCGACTCCCCCTCGATCTGGATGGCGATCTGGGGTGGTGCCTTCATCTTCTTGACGATGGCCAGCACGGCGATGGGGTCGGTGGGGGAGATCAGGGCACCGAACAACATGCAGTAGACCAGCGGTACGTCCCAACCCAGCAGCTTGGCGATGAACCAGAAGCCATAGCCGATGAGGAAGGTGGAGAGCAGGGTCGCCAATATGGCCAGAATGGTGATTTCCCACTTCTGGCTGCGCAGGGCTTTCAGGTTGATCCCGAGACCACCGGCGAACAGCAGGAAGCCCAGGATCCCCTTCAGCAGGAAATTCTGGAAGTCGATGCTCTCCATGGTCTTGACGGCCAGGGGTTCCAGGTTGAACCAGCCCAGCTTACCGAACAGCACCATCAGCGCGGAGATCAGCATGGAGCCCGCAGTGATGGCGATGGTGGTCTGGATCTTCACAACATACTGATTGGCAAAGGCGATAAAGATCGCCAACGCTGCCAGGAAGCAGAGTGTGTAGTAGACGCTCATAGTTATTTTTCTCTTTAGTAAACAGCAAGCACGTATCCCTATTGAGGACGGGCATAGGGTACTCTTGGGTCACATGTTACTCATTACCCATTTGTGAGTATATAGAGCGCCAATATAGACAGATAGACGGCTAGATTTCCATTTGATTTGTTTGCTGTTAGGATGCTGTTTACGCAGTTGCATGGATGTAAGAGGAACGAGCGGTGTCGAACAAAAAGTCGGATGTGACAAACAAGCTGGAAGCCTGCCTCAAGGAGCGGATCCTGATCATCGACGGGGCCATGGGCACCATGATCCAGGGCTACAAGCTCGGTGAGGCGGACTACCGGGGGGAGCGGTTTGCCGACTGGCATACCGACATCAAGGGCAACAACGATCTGCTGGTGCTGAGTCGCCCCTCTGTCATTCGCGAGATCCACGATCAGTACTGTGCCGCCGGCGCCGACATCCTCGAGACCAACACCTTCAATGCCACCCGCATCGCCATGGCCGACTACGAGATGGAAGATCTCTCGGCCGAGATCAACCGTGAGGCGGCCCGCCTGGCCCGCGCCGTGGCGGATGAGTGGACCGCCAAAGAGCCCCACAAGCCGCGCTTCGTGGCCGGGGTGCTGGGGCCCACCAACCGCACCGCCTCCATCTCGCCGGACGTGAACGATCCCGGCAAGCGCAACGTCACCTATGACCAGCTGGTGGCCGCCTACACCGAATCGACCCATGCCCTGATCGAGGGCGGCGCCGATATCATCCTGATCGAGACCATCTTCGATACCCTCAACGCCAAGGCGGCCGCCTTCGCGGTGGACCTGGTGTTCGAGGAGTTGGGCTACAGCTTGCCGGTGATGATCTCCGGCACCATCACGGACGCCTCCGGTCGCACTCTCTCGGGCCAGACTACCGAGGCCTTCTACCATTCGCTGCGCCACGTCAAACCCGTCTCCTTCGGTCTCAACTGCGCGCTGGGGCCCGATGAGCTGCGTCAGTACGTGGAGGAGCTCTCTCGCATCAGCGAAACCTTCGTGAGTGCCCACCCCAACGCCGGCCTGCCCAATGCGTTTGGCGAGTACGACCTCGACGCCGCCGAGATGGCGGAGCATATCCGCGAGTGGGCCCAAAGCGGCTTTCTCAACCTGGTGGGCGGCTGCTGCGGCACCACCCCGGCCCACATCCGCGCCATGGCGGACGCCGTGGCGGGCATCAAGCCCCGCGCCCTGCCGGGTCTGCCGGTGGCCTGCCGGCTGTCGGGCCTCGAGCCCCTCATCATCACCCCCGAATCCATGTTCGTGAACGTGGGGGAGCGCACCAACGTCACCGGCTCGGCCAAGTTCAAGCGCTTGATAAAAGAAGGGCTCTACGACGAGGCCCTGGACGTCGCCAAGCAGCAGGTGGAAAACGGCGCCCAGATCATCGACATCAACATGGACGAGGGGATGCTGGACGCCGAGGCGGCTATGGTGCGCTTCTTGAACCTCATCGCCGGGGAACCGGACATCGCCCGGGTGCCGGTGATGATCGACTCCTCCAAGTGGGAAGTGCTGGAGGCCGGTCTCAAGTGCGTGCAGGGCAAGCCGGTGGTCAACTCCATCTCCATGAAGGAGGGGGTGGACAAGTTCATCGAGCAGGCGAAACTGCTGCGCCGCTACGGCGCCGCCGTCATCGTGATGGCGTTCGACGAGGTGGGGCAGGCCGATACCCGCGCCCGCAAGTTCGAAATCTGTCAGCGCGCCTACCGCATCCTGGTGGATCAGGTGGGCTTCCCGCCGGAAGACATCATCTTCGACCCCAACATCTTCGCGGTGGCGACCGGCATCGACGAGCACAACAACTACGCGGTGGACTTCATCGACGCGGTGAAGGACATCAAGGAGAACCTGCCCCACGCCATGATCTCCGGCGGCGTCTCCAACGTCTCCTTCTCGTTTAGGGGCAACGAGCCGGTGCGCGAGGCGATCCACGCCGTCTTCCTCTACCACGCCATCAAGAACGGCATGGACATGGGGATCGTCAACGCCGGCCAGCTCGCCATCTATGAAGACATCCCGGCCGAGCTGAAAGAGAAGGTCGAGGCGGTGGTGCTCAACCTCAATGACAACGCCACCGAAGAGCTGCTGGCCATCGCCGAGAAGTACCGCGGTGCCGGCGCTCAGGCCGAGGATCCGCGGGAGCAGGAGTGGCGCAGCTGGCCGGTGGGCAAGCGGCTCGAACACGCCCTGGTCAAGGGCATCACCGACTTTATCGAGGAGGACACCGAAGAGGCGCGCGCCGGGGCCGAGCGGCCGCTGCACGTCATCGAGGGGCCGCTGATGGACGGCATGAATGTGGTGGGCGATCTGTTCGGCGCCGGCAAGATGTTCCTGCCCCAGGTGGTGAAGTCGGCCCGGGTGATGAAGCGGGCGGTGGCCTACCTGCAACCCTACATCGAGGCGGAGAAGTCCGGCGGCTCCAGCAACGGCAAGATCGTGCTGGCCACCGTCAAGGGCGACGTGCACGACATCGGCAAGAACATCGTCGGCGTGGTGCTGCAGTGCAACAACTTCGAGATCGTGGATCTCGGGGTCATGGTGCCTTGCGAGACCATCCTCAAGACGGCGCGGGAGGTGGGGGCTGACATTATAGGTCTGTCGGGCCTCATCACCCCGTCGCTGGACGAGATGGTGCACGTGGCCAAAGAGATGGAGCGCCAGGGTTTCAAGCTGCCGCTCTTGATCGGCGGTGCCACCACCTCCAAGGCGCACACCGCGGTGAAGATAGAGCAGAACTACTCCGAGCCCGTGGTCTATGTCTCCAACGCCTCCCGCGCAGTGGGGGTGGCCCAGAGCCTATTAAGTGCGGATCTCAAGGAGGCGTTTGTCGCCCGCATCGACAAGGAGTACGAGATCGCCCGCGAGCAGCACGCCCGCAAGCAGCCGCGCTCGCGCCCCATCACGCTGGCGGAGGCCCGCGCCAACCGCCATCAGCTGGACTGGGTGGGGTATGAGCCACCGGCGCCCCGGGAGCTCGGCGTACAGAAGTTCGAGAATGTGCCCATCTCGGTGCTGCGCCCCTACATCGACTGGACGCCGTTTTTCCTCAGCTGGGAGCTGGCGGGCAAGTTCCCCCGCATCCTGGAAGATGAAGTGGTGGGTGAGGAAGCGACGCGCCTCTTTGCCGACGCCAACGCCATGCTGGATCAGCTGGAAAAGGATCAGAGCGTGCGCTGCGCCGGCATCGTCGGCCTGTTCCCCGCCAACGCCGTGGGGGACAGCATCGAGGTCTACACCGACGAGTCGCGCACTGAAGTGAAAAAAGTGCTGCACCACCTGCGCCAGCAGAGCGAGAAGCAGGGCTTTCCCAACTACTGTCTGGCGGACTATGTGGCGCCGAAGGAGAGCGGCAAGCCCGACTGGATCGGCGCCTTCGCGGTGACCGGCGGCATCGGTGAAGAAGCCATCGCCAAGGCCTACAAGGCCGAGCACGACGACTACAACGCCATCCTCATCCAGGCGGTGTGCGACCGTCTGGCGGAAGCCTTTGCCGAGTACCTGCACGAGCAGGTGCGCAAAGTGCACTGGGGCTATGCCCCGGACGAGGCGCTCTCCAACGAGGAGCTGATCCGCGAAAACTACCGTGGCATCCGCCCGGCGCCCGGTTACCCGGCCTGCCCGGAGCACACCGAGAAGGGGAGCATCTGGGAGCTGCTGGATGTGGAGCAGGCCATCGGCATGCAGCTCACCGAGTCCTATGCCATGTGGCCAGGGGCGGCGGTGTCGGGCTGGTACTTCTCCCACCCCGACAGCAAATACTTCGCGGTGGCCCAGATCCAGCGGGATCAGGTGGAGGACTACGCCGTGCGCAAAGGGATGACCCTGGCAGAGGCCGAACGCTGGCTGGGGCCGAACCTGCACTGAGGCGTTGGCCCGATTGATCCTCGCTGAAGGAGGCGGCATCCAGACCCGGGAGACAGACCAGTCTGGTGCCGTCGTTTGACAAGCGGGTGACAGCGGGATGGCAGCGCACGTTTCTGTGTGGTTTGTCTTGTTGTCAGGAGAAACAATTGGCGTTGTCTTGGCGCTGTGGCACTTTATACTCTCCCGCCCCATCCTGCCCAGGCACTGCCTCCTAGCGGAATTGTCATGAAGATCGCCATTTTATCCCGTGAGCCGAAAAACTACTCCACCCGCCGTCTGGTCGAGGTGGCGCAGGCGCGCGGTCATCAGGTCGAGGTGCTCGACACCCTGCGCTGTTACATGAACATCGCCTCCCACAACCCCTCCATCCATTACGAAGGACGGGAGCTGGAGAGCTATGATGCGGTGATCCCGCGCATCGGGGCCAGCATCACCTTCTACGGCACCGCCGTGCTGCGTCAGTTCGAGATGATGAACACCATGGCGCTCAACAGCTCGGTGGCCATCTCCCGCTCCCGCGACAAGCTGCGGGCCATGCAACTGCTCTCCCGCCACGGCATCGGCCTGCCGGTGACCGGCTATGCCCACAGCACCCACGACGTGCCCGACCTCATCACCATGGTGGGCGGTGCGCCCCTGGTGGTGAAGCTGCTGGAGGGAACCCAGGGGATCGGCGTGGTGCTGTGCGAAACCCAGAAGGCTGCCGAGAGCGTGATCGAGGCCTTCATCCAGACCAACAACAACATCCTGGTGCAGGAGTACATCCGCGAGGCCAACGGCGCCGACATCCGCTGTCTGGTGGTCAACGGCAAGGTGGTGGCGGCCATGCGTCGCCAGGCCCAGCCGGGGGAGTTTCGCTCCAACCTGCATCGGGGCGGCACCGCCGAGGCGATCAAGATAAGCCCGGAAGAGCGGGCCACCGCGGTGCAGGCCGCCAAGATCATGGGGCTGGACGTGGCCGGGGTGGATATCCTGCGCAGTGCCCGCGGCCCGCTGGTGCTGGAGGTCAACTCCTCCCCCGGCCTGCAAGGGGTGGAGGCTGCCTCCGGCAAGGACGTGGCCGGCAAGATCATCGAGTTTCTCGAGCTCAAGGCGAGTCGCAAGCACAAGCCGGCGGAGTGACGCCAAGCCTGCCGCCAACGCATTGCAAACAGGGCGCCTTCGGGCGCCCTGTTGTTATCTGGCGGGTGCCACAGCGCCCTCATCCTAAGGGAGAGGGAACAGTTCGGTGGTGCTGGGTCATCGTCGCTGGCCTGTGGTTGTCACCGCGAGCTGCGATGGCTTGCCAGGGGGAGCCTCCCTTCTCCCACCATTTTGAATAGACGGGGAGAAGGGCTGGGGATGAGGAGCGCTATGCCTTACCTTGCGCGGGGTCGCTGGTGATCATCGCCAATCGGGCGCTGAAGATGCCCTCTTCCAACCGGGTCTCTATCTGCCAGCCCAGCTTCTCGCAGATGCGCTGGATGATGGTGAGGCCGCAGCCGTAGCCGAGGATCTGATCCGGCGCGGCGGCAGTGGGGTTGCTGATGGTGAGCAGGGGGCCGGCCAGCTCGATGTCGATGTGCCCCTCGGCGTAGCTGAGGGCATTCTTCAGCAGGTTGCCGAGCGCAATGGCGAGCAGAGAGAGGGGGGCCAGCGCCTCGCTCTCGTCGTCCAGCTGCAGCCGGATATCCAGCTCCTCCCGCTGCAACAGCGGGGCGAGGCGGGCCAGCTCCCGGCGTATGAGCGGCGCCACCTGCTGGGGCGGGCGCTCCACCTCTTCCTTGCGGCCCAGCAGCAGAAAGGTTTCGGTGAGCAGCGCCATCTCGTCGGCGGCGGCGCGAATGCGGGTGGTGGCGCGGGCGGCGGGTGCGGGCAGATCGCTCACCTTGCCGAGCAGGGCGGCCGAGCCCTGGATCACCATGTTGGGGGTGCGCAGCTCGTGGCTGGCGAAGCGGCTGAACTCCTGCTCGCGGGCAAATACCGCGGCCACCTCCTGCTTGCCGGCCAGCAGCGCCAGCTCTATGTCCCTGAGCTCCTGCCAGGGGGCGTCGGGCACGAAGTCCGCCTGATCCGGGGTGAGGTGGGCAACCCGCTGCTGCAGCCGCTGCAGCGGTCGGGTGATGTGGCGTACCAGCCAGATGCCGAAGCCGATGCAACCGAGCAGCAGGGTCAGCCCGATCAGCCGGGTGGCCAGGTGCAGCTGATCCTCGTAGGGATCCAGGTAGTCGTCGGCGTCGTCGTTGAACACCAGATAGAGCAGCCCCTTACCGGACGGATGGGGTCGCACCAGGAAGTGTTTGTCCTCGTCCCCCAGCACGTGTTCGTAGAAGCCAGGACTCCGGTAGGGCTTGAGCCAGACCGGCAGGCGGCCGGCCTCGGTCCAGTAGCTGGAGAACTGGCGCGGGCTGGGGGCGGGGGCCGCCATGCCGAGCCGCAACCAGTCGTCGCTGTAGCGGGTCACCTCTGCCTCCAGCCAGTGGCGCAGGCTGAGCTCCTCCATCTTGTCCTCGGCCACCACCATCAGCAGGCTGATGATGATCAGCAGCAGCAGGCCGGCACCGCTCAGGGTGAGGATCAGGCGACGGCGCAGGCTGGGCAGGCTCATAACGGCCTCCCTGCGGGCAGGCTCAGGCCGCGCGGGCGGCCCGTCATGGGGTCACCAGTCGATAGCCCTGGCCGTGCAGGGTTTCCAGCATGGGAGCGGGGAAGGGCTTGTCGAGGGCGTTGCGCAGGGCATAGATGTGGCTGCGCAGGGCGTCGGAGTCCGGCTCCTCGTCGCCCCAGACGGTGTCGAGCACCTCCTGGCGGGTGACCAGCGCGGGGGCCCGGCGGGCCAGCAGGGTGAGGATCTGGAACGGGATCTTGCCGAGCTTGAGCTCGACCCCGGCCCGGGTGGCGCGGCCGCTGGCGGGATCCAGGGTCAGCTCGCCCACGCACAGGGCCCCCATGTCGCTGCGGGGGCCACGCAGGGCCAGCGCCTGCAGCCGCACTTCCAGCTCCTCCATGGCGAACGGCTTGACCAGATAGTCGTCGCCGCCGGCCTTGAAGCCTGCCAGCTTGTCGTCCAGGCTGTCGCGGGCGGTGAGAAACAGCACTGGAGTCGGGATCCCCTGCTCCCGCAGGCGGGCCACCGTGCTGAGGCCGTCGAGGCGCGGCATCATGACGTCCATGATGATGACGTCGAAGCGCTGCTCGGCCAGCAGCTGCAGGGCCGCCTGGCCGTGATAGGCGCAGTCCAGCCGGTGACCCGCCAGCTCCAGATAATCCATGATGGTTTCCGCGACCTGGGGATTGTCTTCCACCACCAGTATTTTCATGCTTTGATCTCCTGGTTCCGACCGCCATTTCACGGTCATCTCACACCGGATGAGGCATCCTGTGTGGCAGTGTAACCCCGAGGATCCCCGATGAAGAAGTCTCTCTGCACTCTCCTGCTGCTGATCTTGTTGCCACTCGGCGCTGCGCAGTCGGCGGAGTTCAAATTGACCGGCCGCACTACCTGGCAGCTGGGCCAGCTGATGGTCAACGGCATCCCCTTTGTGCTCGACGAACAGACCCGCTTCAAGGACGGCCTGAGAGAGGACGATCTCGGCGGCACCTGGGTCGACCTGGAAGGGGTGGTCGAGGGTGAACTGCGGCTGATCCGGGAGGTCGAGAAGCTGGAAGAGGATGACGAGATGGATCTGGAAGGGCCGGTGGAACAGGGGCGGATCTGGGGTTATGTCACCTCGGACGACAGTCTGGCTCCGTTCGAAGGACGCTGGCTGGAGCTGGAATGCAAGTTTGACGGCATGCGCCTGAGCCGCTGCCGCGAGGATGACTGACGCACGGCAAGACGAACCGGGCGGAAAAAACCACTCAGCGGGCCCATAGTTAAACCTCGCACGGTTTCACTATGGGCCTTTTGCTATGACACGCACCTCCCTCCTGCTGCTGGCACTGCCGCTCTGCGCTCTGGCCGCCGATGGCGAACTCTGGCTAGTGGAGCTGGAACACAACGATGGCCTGCGCCTGCAGTTTCAGGGGGCTGAGGTGGAGCTTGGGAGCGCCCCGGTCTGGCGGCTTGGTGAGCCGTGGCAGCACCCCTTGCGGCCGGGTGATCACCTGGCCCTGCAGGTGACTGATGGGGTGGCTACCCGGATTGAGCTGTTGGCGGCCGGATCTCCGGCGATATCAGGCCGTTGGCAGCGGGCAGAGGATCGTTTGCGATCCTTCGATGGTCGGCACCTGGTGCTGGCTACACTCGGCACCTTGTCGCTCGACCGCAATGTGCGTTGGGTCAACGGTTCGGCTACCGACTTGCACGAGGGTAGTGCGCTGGTGCTGCTGCGTTCTGCAGATGGAATTTTACGTGAGATAACCATAATTAATCCGGAAGAGTAATTCAGGAACTTCTTATTTAATAAACGCCGTCATGTCCTGGATTGATATTAAATTATCCCGCCAGAAAAATTATGATTAATCCCTCAATAAAGTTGCCGCTCTAATTATTTTCCCGCCTTATATATATTTTGTTTGTCATGGATGAATTTTGGTGGTTTATTTTGTCTGTGGCGGGGCTCATTGGAGTTCATGCCTGTCAAAATGAAAGGTGTTATTTCTGCATAATAAAAACTATCGTCTGTCTGAAAGAGGAATAAATGATGAATAAAATAATAACAGCCAATCTGGCGCTGTTGGCATCTTCATTGATGCTCGTCCAGGCCCAGGCGGCTGAGCCAGTCTATCCTGACCAGGTCAAATGGTTCGGTCTGGGGGAGGGGGTCTGTGCCAGCGGCTATCGCCCCCTTACCCGTGATGAAGCCATGAGTATCAAGGGCAATCTGGTCAGCCGTATGGGACAGTGGCAGATTACCGGGCTGGCCAATCGCTGGGTGATCATGGGGCCTGGATATAATGGAGAAATAAAACAGGGAACGGCGGGTGAAACATGGTGTTACCCCAACTCCCCTATCTCTGGAGAAATTCCTTCCCTCTCCGCATGGAGTATTCCGGCAGGTGATGAAGTCGATGTGCAATGGCGAATGGTGCATGACAAAGATTATTTCATCAAACCTGTGAGTTATCTTGCCCACTATTTGGGATACGCCTGGGTGGGCGGGAATCATAGCCCCTATGTCGGGGAAGATATGGATGTGACCAGGCTCAGCGATGGCTGGTTGATAAAGGGAAATAATGATGGTGGTTGCTCTGGATACCGTTGCGGGGAGAAAAGTTCCATCAAGGTGAGCAACTTCTCGTACACGCTGGAGCCGGATTCCTTCAGTCATGGCCAGGTTACCGAGAGTGGCAAACAGCTGATCAAGACCATCACCGCCAATGCGACCAACTACACGGATCTGCCTCAGCAGGTGGTAGTTACCCTTAAGTATGACAAGGCCACCAACTGGTCCAAGACGGATACCTACAGTCTCAGCGAGAAGGTCGGCATCAAGAAGACGTTCCAGATCCCGCAGGTTTCCAGCACTGAATACTCGGTCGAGATTTCTTCAACCCAGAGCTGGGCCGAACAGAAGGGGGGAGCGACCACCGAGACCGTGTCGGTCGAGGCTCGTCCCACTGTGCCACCCCACTCCAGCGTGCCGGTGCGCGTCGCTCTCTACAAGTCCAACATCTCCTACCCCTATGAGTTCAAGGCCGAGGTGAATTATGACCTGACCATGAAGGGGTTCCTGCGCTGGGGAGGCAATGCCTGGTACACCCATCCGACCAATCGTCCGACCTGGGAGCATACCTTTGCCGTTGGCCCGTTCCGCGACAAGGCCAGCAGCATCCGTTATCAGTGGGACAAACGCTACATCCCGGGTGAAGTGAAGTGGTGGGACTGGAACTGGACCATCGGCGAGTATGGCCTGTCGACCATGCAGAGCAACCTTGGCCGCGTGTTGCGTCCGACCCGTTCGGCCGTGACCGGCGACTTCTATGCCGAAAGCCAGTTTGCCGGCGATATCGAGATTGGGCAGCCCCAGACTCGCGCCGCAGCGGCTGTTCAGCAACGAAGCGCTTCTGCCGAAGGGGTGGCTCTCACCGCTCTGGAACTGGATCAGGGCACGCTTGCCAGCGAGGGCTTTGGCAATGTGACCCTGACCATTACTCCTGCTCAATAATCCTCTTTAGCAGGCCCCTTCATGGGGTCTGCTGTTGACGCTTGTGGTGAACCATTTTTCCATTGGGGAGACCAGGGCTCTTGCTATCTATGTCGCCAGCTTTTCTTGGCCTTCGATGATGCTACTTGCTGACGGAATGATTGCGGGTTGAGCTTCAGTAGGACTGAAAACGGGGGCAGAGTGGTAGCGAATAGTGTCGTCTGACCGGGTGGAGATGCATAGCTAAAGCAGCGCCACTCAGTGGCGCTGCTTTTCCTGTCACTGAAAGTGCATGTTTTCGAGAGGGATCTGGATGGCGTTCCAGGAGGTAGCACAGGGGATTGCACTCGGATAGGTAAACTCGAAGAGTTTCTGCTTCTCCTTGTTTATGCCTTGAATGATAACCCTGGTCCGGTTGTCGGCTGCTGCATAGTTGATGAGATAATCCCCTTGAGCCGCCAGCTTGTCTTCATAGATGCTGGAACAGATATCGGAATAGATGCCATCGTCAAAACTCCAGACCACTTGAGCCGTCTTGCTCTGGCTGTCGATAGCAAAGATGGCGGTCTGGCTGGTGGCCAGATCTATGCCGCTCGGGGTGCCGATAGGGTTGTTGAAACTCCTTCGCCCATTGTTGAACAACATCAGTTTGCCATCCTTGGTCATGGAGATGGCATGCTGTCCTACCGGCGTCTGTCCGGAGGAGAGCGACAACGCCAGCTTCTGCAGGGAAGGATAGGAGTACCAGTGTTTGGTTTCATCACCAAGCAACCAGATCAGCTTGCCGGTGTTGTAGTCCAGTTTGACGACAAAATTTTCCCGGCTGGAGACAACCAAAGTGTCATCGGACGGGTCATAGGTAGCTGCGTTCATGTGGAACCAGTCAGCACCGTTTCTGACAAAATTGCTGGGGTCGTCCCCCTCTTGTAACATGTATTCAGAAAATATCTTGCCGAGATCCCACTCCTTTATGACCTTGCCGTCAGTGTCTATTTCACTGAGGAAAGATTCTAATTTCAATGCTCCACCAGTGGTTCCATCCAGTTCAATCAATATTCCCTGTTTGCCTTGGTCTATATTATGATGGAAGTAGGCATCGCTTCCCATTGTTGAGCCATCTAGAGTGAGTGTAGTGCTCTTTCCGTATAAATTTAACGAGTCTATTATTCTACTCTTAGAGTTTCCAGTTAAGAATAGATTGTCCATAAATATGGATGAGGCAGAAATATTTCGGATGCCGATATCCCAACGGATTTCTCCGTCAATATCCATGATGATAGGAGACTTCAATGATCCTTTCATATAAAAATAGCTATATGTAGGTGTTGCAGTAGGCTTGATACTGATGCCTACATTGTCATAGACCCCTGCGCTGTCGACATAGGTGTCGGTGGCAATTGTCTTTTGAAATGCATAGTTACTGGCATCAACAAACTGAATGTTGACCGTCACTTCATTGGTATAGGCGCTGTATAAACCAAATATGGGAAGCTGAACTCTGTTGCTGGATGCATCATACAGCCCATTGGTTAAAATATATTGCCAGTCATAAGTGGCTGTTATCGGTTTGGCATAACTGCCTATTTTTTGATTGATGGTGAAAGAGATGCTTTTAATTTTACTGTTATCCAACCCTGACAAGTCCAGTGCCGAAATAAAAACGGAGTCATGAATGTCATTTTCAACAACTTGGGTTGCAGGATCATACTTGAATTGTTCAGCCAGTGTTTTACTGTTGTCACTTCCTCCGTTACAACCATATAGTCCGAGACATACGAGGCTGAACAAAAATGACTCTTTCATGTACATAGCAAACACCATCCCTGTGTTAATGAACTGTCCCCAGTGTAGCGAAAAAATCATGGTTGAGTAAAAAAATAAGCCATATATACTGGCGCCATCTTGTCGGAGTGCTGACCGTCGAACGACGCTAAGCTGAGACCGTTAATTCGGGATCCGTGGAACCTGATCAGGTTAAGACCTGCGAAGGGAAACAAGGGTAACTTGCGGGTTACCGCGCCGGGGAAGGAGCACCTTCCCGCCAGCCAGAGGCAGACCGCATCTGACTGGTACAGGCGCACAGGGGGAGGTTGTCCCGCCGGGCCGTCAGGGCCACGGGTCTGCCGCACAGGGCAGAGGGATAACAGGGCGGACTGGGAAGAGAGATCCCATCCGTCCTCCCCGCACATCCCGCCGCAAGTTCATCTTCTCCTCGAACTCCAGACAAGCAAACACCCATAACTTCAACCAGTTAATGTGAGTTTTGCTATGTCTACCAATGTTTCTGATACCAATAAATCCAGCCGCCGCGAGCAGCGCTCCAGTGCCCAGACCTTTATCGACAACCTCAAGGGGATGGCTCACCCCAACTCCCGCCGCATCTTTATCGAAGGCTCCCGCCCCGATATCCGGGTGCCTTTGCGGGAGATCCAACTGGCCGACACCTTCGTCGGCGGCACCAAGGAAGCCCCCCAGTTCGAACCCAACGAGCCGGTGCCGGTTTACGACACCTCGGGCCCCTATGGGGAAGAGGCTGCCCCCATCGACGTGCGCCGCGGCCTGCCGCGCCTGCGGGAAGACTGGGTGCTGGAACGCGCTGACACCGAGGCGCTGGAAGGGCTGAGCTCCACCTTCACCCAGGAGCGCCTGGCCGACGAGGGGCTGGATCACCTGCGCTTCGAACACCTGCCGAGCGCTCGCCGCGCCAAGCCGGGCCGCCGGGTGACCCAGCTGCACTACGCCCGCGCCGGCATCGTCACCCCGGAGATGGAATTTATCGCCCTGCGCGAGAACATGGGCCGCGAGCGGGTGCGCTCCGAGCTGCTGCGTACCCAGCATCCGGGTCAGGGTTTTGGCGCCAGACTGCCGGAGAACATCACGCCCAAGTTCGTGCGCGATGAAGTGGCCGCCGGTCGCGCCATCATCCCCAGCAACATCAACCACCCGGAAGCCGAGCCCATGATCATCGGCCGCAACTTCCTGGTGAAGATCAACGCCAACATCGGCAACTCGGCGGTCACTTCCAGCATCGAAGAGGAAGTGGAGAAGCTGGTCTGGTCCACCCGCTGGGGCGCCGACACCGTGATGGATCTCTCCACCGGCCGCTACATCCACGAGACCCGCGAGTGGATCCTGCGCAACAGTCCGGTGCCCATCGGGACAGTGCCCATCTACCAGGCGCTGGAGAAGACGGGCGGCATCGCCGAGGATCTCACCTGGGAGCTGTTCCGCGACACCCTGCTGGAGCAGGCCGAGCAGGGTGTGGATTACTTCACCATCCACGCAGGCGTGCTGCTGCGCTTCGTGCCCATGACCGCCAAGCGCCTCACCGGCATCGTGTCGCGCGGTGGCAGCATCATGGCCAAGTGGTGCCTCTCCCACCACAAGGAGAACTTCCTCTACCAGCATTTCCGCGAGATCTGCGAGATCTGCGCCGCCTACGACGTCAGCCTCTCCCTGGGTGATGGCCTGCGCCCAGGCTCCGTCTACGACGCCAACGACGAGGCCCAGTTTGCCGAGCTGCGCACCCTGGGCGAGCTCACCAAAATTGCCTGGGAGTACGACGTGCAGGTGATGATCGAAGGCCCCGGCCACGTGCCCATGCACATGATCGAGCGCAACATGGCCGAGCAGCTTGAGCACTGCCACGAGGCGCCCTTCTACACCCTGGGCCCGCTCACCACCGACATCGCACCGGGTTACGATCACTTCACCTCCGGCATCGGTGCCGCGCTTATCGGCTGGTACGGCTGCGCCATGCTCTGCTACGTGACCCCCAAGGAGCACCTGGGCCTGCCCAACAAGGAAGACGTGAAGCAGGGGCTCATCACCTACAAGATCGCCGCCCACGCCGCGGATCTGGCCAAGGGCCACCCGGGCGCCCAGATCCGCGACAACGCTATGTCCAAGGCGCGCTTCGAGTTCCGCTGGGAGGATCAGTTCAACCTGGCGCTGGATCCCGACACCGCCCGCGCCTACCACGACGAGACCCTGCCCCAGGAGTCCGGCAAGGTGGCGCACTTCTGCTCCATGTGCGGCCCCAAGTTCTGCTCCATGAAGATCACCCAGGACGTGCGCGACTACGCCGCCAAGCTGGAAGCCGTAGAGATTAAGATGGTCGGCATGGATGGCCAGCAGGAGCGGGTCGTCGCCGAGGTGGAGAGCGGCATGGCCCGTAAGGAGACGGAGACCTTCAAGCAGGCCGACGTTGAGAGCGGCATGGCGCGGATGGCGGAGACCTTCAAGGAGACCGGCGGTGAGATCTACCACCAGGCGGCGACCCTGAAGCAGGCCGCAGGGGAGGAGGCGTGAACAGGGAGCGCGGGGCTTTTAGCCCCGCCGACCTGACAGCGGTGACGGCGGTTCCGCGCCCCGTGGTCTGGACCATAGCCGGATCCGACTCCGGTGGCGGGGCCGGCATTCAGGCCGACTTGCACACCATGCACGACCTCGGTGTGCACGGCTGCTCCGTCATCTCCGCCATCACGGCCCAGAACTCGGTGGTGGTGAAGATGGTCGACCCCGTGTTGATGCAGACTTTCACCGCCCAGATCGACGCCCTGGGGCTGGATCTGCCGCCGGCCGCCATCAAGATAGGCCTGCTGCCGACTCGGCTGCATGTGGAGGTGCTGGCCCGCCGGCTGGGCACCATCGAGGATCCCTTCGTGGTCTACGATCCGGTGGCCATCGCCAGCACCGGTACCCCCATGGCGGAGCCCGGCATGCTGGTGGCGGTGCGCGAGCACCTGCTGCCGCGCCTCTCCTTGATCACCCCCAACGGCCCCGAGCTGGAAGCCCTGACCGGCCTGCCCGCCACCAGCCCCGAGCTGGTGCGCCTCGCTGCCCGCCGCCTGCGCGAACTCGGCGCCCGCGCCGTGCTGGTCAAGGGCGGCCATCTGGAGTGGAGTGGCGATCTCTGTCTCGACTACTACCAGGACGAGAGCCGCGAATTCTGGCTGGCGGCGCCGCGCCTGAATACCCGCCACGGCCACGGCACCGGCTGCTGCTACGCCAGCGCCATCGCCGCCGTGGTGGCACAGGACTACCCGGTGGAAGACGCCATCACCCTGGCGCGCGCCTACCTGCAACAGGGCTTGGCGGCGGCGCAGGGGGTGGGGGCAGGCCCCGGCCCCATCGCCCACCTGGGTTGGCCAGACAATCTCGCCCACTTCCCCCGTGCCGTATTGGCGGGATCAACTCTCGATCGCCGCTTCGGCCTGTATGAGACAAGCAGTGCCCGCCTGCCGCAGGGCCCCTTCGCCGCGACCGAACACAACCTCGGCCTCTATCCGGTGGTGGATTCGGTCAAGTGGCTCAAGCGCCTGCTGGGGGCCGGGGTCAAGACTATCCAGCTGCGGATCAAGAATCTGCCCGCCGCTCAGGTGGCACCGGCCATTCGTGATGCTGTGGCGCTTGGTCGCCGCCATGGGGCGCGGCTCTTTATCAACGACTACTGGCAGCAAGCCATCGAGGCGGGCGCCTGGGGCGTGCATCTGGGGCAGGAGGACATGGAGACGGCAGATCTTGCCGCCATTCAGGCCGCCGGGTTGCGACTTGGCATCTCCACCCACGGCTACTTCGAGCTGATGCGCGCCCGTGAGCTGGCCCCCTCTTATATCGCACTCGGCCATATCTTCCCGACCAACACCAAGGCGATGCCTTCGCGCCCCCAGGGGCTGGAGCGGTTGCACAACTACCGCGCCCTGATGTGCGACTGGCCCACGGTGGCCATCGGCGGCATCAGCGAGGAGCGGGTGGCGGCGGTCAAGGAGAGCGGGGTGGGCAGTATCGCGCTGGTCTCGGCCATCACTGCCAGCGACGACTGGCAGGGGGCGACGGAACGACTGCTCGCTGCCGTAGGCGCGGGGGACGAGCCACGTTCGGCCTGTGTGATGCGGGAGGTGGAACATGCGCTCTGATGCCGCTTCTCTTAGTGACAAAGAGTATCTGAGATACGGTCGCCAGCTGATGTTGGCGGAAGTGGGGGAGACCGGTCAGGCGCGGCTCAAGGATAAATCCGTGCTGATCGTGGGCTTGGGCGGGCTCGGCTCGCCGCTGGCCCTCTATCTCGCCGGGGCTGGTGTGGGCACCTTGTGGCTCGCCGATGGCGATACGGTGGATTCCAGCAATCTGCCGCGCCAGATCCTGTTCGATAGTGAGGCGGTCAACCACTCCAAGGCGGAGCTGGCCCGCGAGCGGTTGGCCGCCCACAACCCGCTGGTGGAGCTGATCGCCATCAACCAGCGGCTCGATGCCGCCAGCCTGCCGGAGTTTGTGGACGAGGTAGATGTGGTGATCGACTGCTGCGACAACCTGGCCACCCGCCAGGCCATCAACGCCGCCTGCGTGGCTCAGGGCAAGCCCTGGATCTCTGCGGCGGCTGTGGGCTGGCAGGGGCAGCTGATGGCGCGCACAAACTTTGATCACGCCTGCTACGCCTGCCTCTATCCGCAGGATACCAAGCTCGTCCAGAGCTGCGAGACCAGCGGTGTCACCGGCCCGCTGGTCGGGGTGATGGGCTCTTTGCAGGCGTTGGAGGCGCTGAAACTGTTGCTCGGGATGCCAAGCACGGTCGCCGGCACATTGCGCCGTTTCGATGCGTTGACCCATCAGTGGCAGACCCTCACGCTGGCCCCCGACCCCGACTGTCCGGTTTGCGGGCAGCGCCGATGCCCGACAAACGATAAGGAAATCACCCCATGACCTTGACCATTCGACTCAACGATAAAGCCCAGCCGCTAGCGGCTGGGCAGAGCGTGGCCGACCTGCTGGCGGCGCAAGACGTTAATCCACAGGGCGTAGCGGTGGCCCTTAACGGCGCCGTGCTGCCCCGTGGCCGCTGGGCCGAAACCCGTCTCAATGACGGGGACGAACTTCACCTCTTTACCGCCATTGCGGGAGGCTGACATGCTCAAGATTGCCGATCACACCTTCTCTTCGCGCCTCTTCACCGGCACCGGCAAGTTTGCCCGCCCGGAACTGATGGCCGCCGCCATCAAGGCGAGCGGCTCCCAGCTCGTCACCATGGCCATCAAGCGCCTCGAACCGGGCAAGGCCCACGACGATATCCTGAGCCCCTTGCTGCAACTCGGGGTCAAGCTCTTGCCCAACACCTCCGGCGCCAAGACCGCCGCCGAGGCGGTGTTTGCCGCCCACCTTGCCCGCGAGGCGCTGGGAACGAACTGGCTCAAGCTCGAGATCCACCCCGATCCGCGCTATCTGCTGCCCGATCCCATCGAGACGCTGAAAGCCGCCGAGCAACTGGTGAAAGAGGGCTTTGTGGTGCTGCCCTACTGTGGCGCCGACCCCGTGCTGTGCAAACGGCTGGAAGAGGTGGGCTGCGCCGCCGTGATGCCGCTCGGTGCGCCCATCGGCTCCAATCAGGGGCTGGTGACCCGGGAGTTTCTCTCCATCATCGTCGAGCAGGCCAATGTGCCTGTGGTGGTGGATGCGGGGATCGGTGCGCCGAGCCACGCGGCTGCCGCCTTTGAGCTGGGTGCCGACGCCGTGCTGGTCAACACCGCCATCGCGGTGAGTGGCGACCCGGTCGCCATGGGCCGCGCCTTCGCTTTGGCCTGTGAGGCAGGACGTAGCGCCTATAAGGCGGGTCTCGGCGCCCGCGCCCTGCAGGCGCAAGCCTCCAGCCCGCTCACCGATTTTCTGGGGGCGTTATGAGTCATGATGCTGGCTCAGGGCGAGAGCCAATGGCAATGTCCTCTTTCGCCGCGTCCCCCGATTCTGCCGCACTGCGCCCCCCTCTCCCTCTGGGAGAGGGGGTGAGGGCAGAGGCTGATTCGGTGCTTGAAGGGGGCGAGTTCTGCGCTCCTCCCTCTCCCAAGGGGGAGGCCGGGAGGGGGGGGGATTTTGCCAATCGCTGGCAGGAGCTGGAGTGGGACGATATCGGCATGCAGATCCGCGCCAAGACGGCCGCCGATGTGGCGCGGGCCCTGAGCGCACCCCGCCGTACCCTGGCGGACTTTATGGCGCTGATCTCCCCGGCCGCCGAGGCGTACCTGCCGCAGATGGCGGCCGAGGCCGAGCGGCTGACCCGCCAGCGCTTTGGCAACACCATCGGCTTCTATGTGCCGCTCTATCTGTCGAACCTGTGCGCCAACGACTGCACCTACTGCGGCTTCTCCATGAGCAACCGCCTCAAGCGCAAGACCTTGAATAGCGAGGAGATTGAGCGCGAGTGCCTGGCCATCAAGGCGCGCGGCTTTGACAGCGTGCTGCTGGTGACCGGCGAGCACGAGCACAAGGTGGGGCTCGCCTATTTTCGCGAGGTGATGCCCATCATTCGCCGCCACTTCAGCACGGTGGGGATGGAGGTGCAGCCCCTCTCGCAAGACGAATACGCCGAGCTGAAAACCCTCGGCCTCGATTCGGTCATGGTCTATCAGGAGACCTACCACGCTCCCACCTACGCCCGCCACCACCTGCGCGGCAACAAGCGGGACATCGCATGGCGGCTCGCCACGCCGGACCGACTGGGCCGTGCCGGCATCGACAAGATAGGGCTGGGGGCGCTGATCGGTCTCTCCTCGGACTGGCGTGCCGACAGCTATTTTGTCGCCGAGCATCTGAGCTGGCTTGAGCGCCACCACTGGCAGAGCCGTTATTCGCTCTCCTTCCCGCGCCTGCGCCCCTGCACCGGTGGGCTGGAGCCGGAAGTTATCATGTCGGATCGCCAGCTGGCCCAGCTTATCTGCGCCTGGCGCCTCTTCTCGCCGACCCTGGACTTGTCCCTCTCGACCCGGGAATCGCCGGCGTTTCGCAACGGTGCGGTGCGTCTTGGCATTACCCAGATGTCGGCCGAGTCGCGCACTCAGCCGGGTGGCTATGCCGAGGGGGATAAAGAGGAGCTGGAGCAGTTCGCCATCCACGACGACCGCCCGGTAGGGGAAGTGGCCGCCGCCGTGCGGCAGGCAGGGTTGCAGCCGGTGTTCAAGGATTGGGAGCCCTTCCTGGGTCGATAGGGGCGGCCACGCCCCTTTGCCGGTGGCATCCCGGCGTTCAGCCAGACTCCGAGCCTGTGGCAAGCAGGCACGGCTGCGCCGTGCAATCGTAGGGGCGATTAGCCGTCAGGCGTAATCGTCCGTTCCGAGGTATGGCGTTGGCGGCAGGGGCCGTTGTGTGGTGGCACGGCTTTGCCGTGCAGGACACGAGGCCGCTGGCCTCGACGGGGTTTCGCCCGCCCTTCGGGCTGGGGCGAGTAACTTTTCTTTGCGTAGCCAAAGAAAAGTCACCAAAAGAAAGGCCACCCCCGCTTATTCGCCCGACTTACGTCGGGTTCCTTCGGCTCACCCGCTTGTCCGACGGCACGCGCCGACGGGCCGTCCATGGCCCGGCGCCGCTCGCTCGACATCCTGTCTCGCGGCCAAGACAAGCGGGCTCGCCTCTGCGAATAAGAGGGGTAACCAAAACCGTGCCCGCTATAACCTAAGGGAGTAGTCGTAGGGTGCAATAAGCGGAGCGCATAGCACCGCGATTGTGATGAGAGATGCAATTCACGTTGTAATTGCACCCTACACTAACTCCGTCTACTGGCTTTGTCCCTCCCTTGGAAAGTTGGAGTTCGAAAACAATATCAAGCCAGTCTTTCGTATTAACTAGCAGCATCGAGTTATCATGCTGTCTGGTTAATCGACTATTTTTTTATGCTGGTAGCATTATTTTCCTCAACCACATCTACAATGACAGAATGTGTATTCTCATTTTCTATAAGATTAATAAGCTTGTCCTTTAGCATATTTTTGTTTTTTAGTGACGCAACGCTCCCTGAGCTTACACCAAAACGAATAGTTGCTATTTCAGCCATTTCCAATCTCGTTGTTTGTGTATTGTTTACAATGGCTTTAATTTCATCAATTGATAGATTGGAAATGTCCAATCTATTATTCTCTCTATTGGAAGATGTTTTTGATGTATTCTTGCTAGGGTGTTCACCTAATATTTCATATGTTTCTGTAACACTCATTCCTTTTAGATGAAAAATTATTTTATCTAAGTCCTTTAATAGTTCACTATCTGGGTGATGGATATTTTTCAAATATTTAAGTGTTGAGTCAAAAACACTAAGTACGGAGCTGTATCTTTGCGGTACATTTTTTGATTTAGTAGTCTTCATAGTATCATACCAGTCTTTTTTCTATTTCGTTACATGCCTTTACTAACGGTGCCTTTGCTCTAGAAATATTATCTGTTTGATAAGCTGTCCATACGGGCCACCCCATATTTAAAGCTTCAGGAATACCGGTTAGGCTAGGTACAACAGTATTAATCATATCAGACTTCCATTGTCTTCGTAATGCCACCAGTTGCTCGGTATGATTATTCGTTAATCCTGAGGCTGCATTACCAGCTTTTTTAGCCATGAAAGGCACAATGGCTGCGAGAGTTGTTGTTGGGCTATATGATTTAGGGATATCGCTGTCGCTAATTGAGGCGCTAGTTCTAAGGAATTCAAGTTTTTTATCTATTTTTAAATTAACTAAGCTTCTAAAGTGTGTGACCCCGCGACTAGACATTGCATCCGGAATAACTGGGACTATAAAATAGTCGCTTGCTGCTATGGCATTTTGGCTAACTAATTTCGTCGCTGGTGGGCAGTCGAAAATTATGTAATCATAATTGTTATTGGCGTCAACACTATCCAACCACTCTGCAAGTAAAGTTCGTTTATGCCACTCCGATATGATTGGTGAGCCCATTGTAGTTGAGGCCATCTCAATCTCTGTGTCATCCAATTCGAATTGTGCTGGAACAAGGTCAAGATTAGGATAGAAATCATATTTGGGGCTTCTTGTATGAAGGATGTTTCTATGAATTATTTCATCTGATGGTGATATTACCCTTCTATTACAGAAAGATTCAAAAATGGAGTTGCACGTCCTTTTGTTATTAACAGCGTCCTGCCACAATTCACCACCCATCATTACAATAGAAAGACTGGACTGGTGGTCCACATCGATAACCAAGACTTTTGATTTTTTCGCTAGATGGGTTGCAAGGTGAAATGTGAGGGTTGTTTTTCCAACGCCACCTTTAAAATTTATTGTCGATATCTTAATGGCCATAATTTCAACTCCGTTTCAATGAGAGATTTAAATAGTTGCAAGTCAATATTTACAATAAGCTATGATTTTTTGCGTGATACTAAACTGAAAGTTCTTCATAACCTTTTTAAATGAAAATAGTCAAGGTGGATACTTCATTATTGTTATCAGCTACACAATTTAGTTTTAGGTCAGCTTGATATACTCACTTTTCTCTACATGCTCAATCTAAGGGAACCAAGGTGTAAATATGAGCATCAATGGAGTGGTTATGAAGAAAGAGACGGTTCCTTGCCCGACACTCAAAGGTAGCCCCGGCGGCGATGGCAACAGCTTCGCTGGCGCTGTTGCCAACCCCCATCACGATCTCCAGCCGAAATAAGCCCAACTGCTGAAAGCCAAAGTCACGCAGCAGGGCGACCGCTTGTCGGGCGATACCGTAGCCTTGGCGGGATTGGCGCACCCAATAGCCGATATTGCCGTAGCGATGATGGGGCGACAGCTGGTTGATACCTGCGCCACCCAAGAGCTGGCCGGTGGTGACGCAGAAAATACCCATGTCGTAGGCACGTCCTGCCGCGCGATCCTGATCGCAGCTGGAAAACCACGCCAGCGCCTGCTCCCGGTTGAACGAGGGAGTGCACCAGCTCATCCAGCGGCCGACCGTGTCGATGGATTCGTGGGCCGCGCGGACAAACTCATCGGCATCGCCCGCTTCGAAGGGGCGGATCACTAGATTGGCGTTGGCAAGGTGCTGGAATATCATTGGCTGTCCTGCTTTTTCATCTGGATGATTGGTCAGGACTTTACGACGGCAATCCGCTTAAGCCCCATACCAACACTGGCAGGAGCCGTGAGCGAGAAACCGAATTGTTGATAGAGTCGGTAAGCCTCCCCATCTGCCAGCAAGCTGACATAGCCTGACTCCGGTACTTCGCGGGCGATATAGTCCGCGATCTCCGCCATGATCTTTTTGCCTACCCCCTGACCCTGATATTCAGGCAGTACTGCAATATCAACGACTTGATAAAATGTCCCGCCATCTCCGATGATGCGACCCATGCCGATGGCGCTCTGACCGCAAAATATCTGGACGGCAAACAGCGTATTGGGCAGACCAAGCTCTGCGGCTTCAAGCGTCTTTGGGCTAAGTCCGGCAGCGGTTCGAAGATAGCGATAGGTTTCGACGGGCGGCGTTGAGTGGACGACAGTGAAAACGGGTGTTGGTGCGGTCATTCGGGTAACTCCATGTAGGGCCTGATTGTTTTGAATGCCCATGTAACGCACTGATCTGGTGATGGATCCGTGCTCTCCAGGGCTGTAGGGGGAGGTTCTTATCAATGTCTCCAGGTGGGCAGCTATCACCCCACCCTCTCCAACTCGCCAATTTCCCCGCCGCCGATCAAGTTCAAATTCCGGCTGATCCTCTCCACCGGCCAGTCCCACCAGGCGAGGGCGTTGAGGCGCGCTATGGTGTCGTCGTCGAAACGGTAGCGGATCACCTTGGCGGGGTTGCCGCCGACCACGGCGTAGTCGGGTACATCAGTGGTGACCACGGCGCGGGCGGCGATGATGGCGCCATTGCCGACCTTGACCCCCGGCATGATCAGGGCCTCGTAACCTATCCAGACGTCGTTGCCGATGACGGTATCCCCCTTGTAGGGGAGGGTGCCAGGGGCGGGGGCTGCGCGCTCCCAGCCGTTGCCGAAGATAAAGAAGGGGTAGGTGGAGGGGCCGGCGCTCTGGTGGTTGGCGCCGTTCATGATGAATTTGACCCCGCGGGCGATGGCGCAGAATTTGCCGATGATGAGCTTGTCGCCGATGAAGGGGAAGTGATAGAGGACGTTGCGCTCGAAGCCTGCAGAGTCCTCCGGGTCATCGTAGTAGGTGTAGTCACCCACCTCGATATTGGGCCCCTTGATGGTGTTCTTGATAAAGCACACCTGGGGGAAGCCCGCCATGGGGTGCGGGTTGGCGGGGTCGGGTCCGTGCATGGGGGGCTCCTCTGGCATCTGGGCTCAGGCTACCCTAACGGAATCGGGTGAAGCCTTGCCACCCTTTTGTGCCCTCCGCTTCGCCAGTCTCTGTCGCCCTGTGGTGGTGGGTGCATCGACCCCGCCGGGGTTTGTCTCTAGCATAAGGAGGATGCGGGGCAGGGGCTCCGCCATGCGGGCGGTGGTTGATGCCCGTTTACGGACTTCTGGCGGAGAGAAAAGATGAAGCTGCGTTCCTTGTTGATGGTGGGGGCCCTGATGCTGGGCGGTTGTGCGGTCAATCCCTACGGCGGCACTCAGGCCCCGGTGAGCGAGCCGGATGCCCCCGTGGTGCAGCCGGACAAGCCGGTAACCAAGCCGGATACCGGGGCGCCGCTGCCCAAGCCGGTGGCACCGACCGGGCTGGCGCTGACCATGGCTGATGCCTTTGTGCAGGCCCCCGAGGTGCGAGAGCTGGCGCAAACGGGTCAGCCGGTGCTGCTGCTCACCCCGCCCCAGAACGGCACCGGCGAGCCGGTGGACACCCGAGCCATGGCGGCTGCCATGAGCAAGCGCATCCAGAGCAAGAGCGGTTTTCGCTTTGTCGACCCGGGTCAGGTGGCGGCCATCACCGGCCAGCTGGAGTATCAGCAGGGCAGGATGAACCCGGCCTCCCTGGTGCGGCTCGGTCGCCAGACCGGCGCCGGCTACATGCTGTACGGGGATCTGGTGGCCGAGGGCAGCCGCTATCGGCTGTCGATGACCCTGATGGAGCTGCGCAGCGGCGAGCTGCTCTGGAGCGGCAGTCGCTCCGCCAGCCACTGATCAAGCCAGCGGCCGATCAAAAAGAGGGTTGAGTGCCTGTGCACTCAACCCTCTTCTCATTCCAGCCCTGCTGGCAGGGGTCAGGACTCCATCTTCTTCAGAAAATAGGTGGTATGCCCGGGTGGCATGTCCGGCAGCTCGCCAAAGACCTGGTAACCCTGCTTCTGGTAGAAGGGCAGCGCCTGGAAGCTGGTGGTTTCCAGATGGAAGTTGCTGATGCCCTTGCTTTTGGCGTACTGCTCCATGGTGGCGAGCAATCGACCGCCCCAGCCATCCTGGCGGATGCGCTCGTCAATCCAGAGCCAGTCCACGTGCAGCCAACCCCACTTGAGGTCGGCGGTGATGCCGCCGTGCACCTTGCCCGCTTCATCCTTGATAAAACTGGCGATGTGCTCGCGCAGGTGGGTGCCGGCCTGGCTGATGTTGTAGCCCGACAGGCCGATGCGCAGCGCGTCAACATCCTGCTCGGCAGGGGGTTGGGGTTGGGTCAGGTACATGGTCTCTCCAGAGCCGGGTAAAGGGCCTCTATCAATAACCGTTCAGACTCAATGCGGTCAAGTGATTGCCCGACCTCAATGGCTATCAGTCTGCTGGGCGGGCAACTCGCGTCACAGCTGCGGGAAGTAGCAGGCGGCCATGTCGACCGGGTGATCGGGGCTGCCGGGCAGGTAGAAGTGCCAGCCCGCATCGGTGAAGGCGCGCAGCTCGCTCTCCACGAACTTGAGGGCGAGGCTTAGGGCCTGCAGGGCATCGACGCCATAGATGAAGGTCTTGTTGCCAAGGCCGTCCAGCTTCACCTTGCATCGCCAGTCGCCGCCGGCGGACTTGGGGTCCGGCTCGGGGGCTCCGATGGCAATCTTCACGGTCAGCTGTTCTCCCTCGATGCTGATGGCATCGAAGCGCGCTTTCACTATGGCTCTCTTCATCTGGACGATCCTTTTCCGGGGCCGGCGTCTGCCTGGCCGGGCTGATGGGGGGTGAGTCGGCCGGGAGGGCAGACTCAGGAAGGTCAGCCTAATGGATGCGGGCGCCGCAGACAACGGGCGCAGCGGTGGCTTGTGAGGTGGCTTGAAGATCCATGATTGCTGCTCTTTTGATCAGCGGGCGGCGGGGCAAGCGCTATTTTCCCGCATTGCTTGATGCGCATCCATGAATGGCCGGATTCGCTGCTGGTTCGGCGCCGCACCCGGCCCGATAATTGGGGCAGGCGGCCAGCCCGGCGTGCGCCTCTCGTTCCCCGGATCCAAGGAAACCGCATGGCACTTTCGGTCGAGCAATTATATGAAGTGATGGCCCAGCTGCCCGATCCCGTCTTCATCCTGAGCGAAGACGGCTACTACATCGAATACATCGGCGGGGTGGAGCAGCAATCCTATCAGGATGGCAACCCGCTGGCGGGCAAGCGACTGGCCGATGTGCTGCCCGCCGACATGACCCGCTGGGTGATGGAGCAGGTGACCCTGGCGCTGGATTCGGGCCAGGTGCAGGTGGTGGAGTACGAGCTGGCGGCGGTGGAGGTAGAGGGGATCGACGCCTCGGTCGGGCCGCAGGGGATGCAGCGCTTCGAGGGCAAGATTGCGCCGCTGCCCTCCCGCTACGACGGCAAGCGGGCGGTGGCCTGGGTGACCCGCAACATTACCGGCCAGCACGAGCTGCAGCAGCGGCTCAAGCTGCAGAGCGAAACCGACCAGCTGACCGGCCTCTACAACCGCCGCTATTTCTTCGAGCACTGCCGGCAGCGGCGGGAGAGAGAGGCCCCCTGCAGCCTGGTGATGCTGGACATAGACCACTTCAAGCAGATCAACGATCGCTTCGGCCATCAGCAGGGCGACCGGGCGCTGCAGCGCTTCTGCGACTGCGTGGCCGCCCAGCTGCGGGCGGACGATCTGTTCGTGCGCAGCGGCGGCGAGGAGTTTCTGATCCTGCTGCCCGGCATGAGCGAGCCGGATCTGCAGGCGCTGGCGGAGCGGATCCGGGCCGCCGTGGCGGCGCTGCCGGCGGATCCGGTGGCCTTTACCGTCAGTCTGGGCACCACCCTGGTGCAGCCGGGGGAGGAGATCAACCAGGCGCTGGCCCGCGCCGACGAGTGGCTCTATCGGGCCAAGCGGGCGGGTCGCAACCGGGTCGCTCACTGTCCTGCGGGCGGCCAGCGCAAGGGGGCAAAACAGGGGAAGCCAACCCCCTGATATATGGCGGCAGGACCGGCACCAATATATTGGCGGCGGTCGGGGTCATTCATTGCATAATTGGCTGATATTGTCGGGCTGATGCTGTTAATATTAACGGGCCACTCTCTGGCCTTATTCAAGTTGTTGAGCAACTCATCGAGGTTTTGTCGTTATGTTATCAGACGGAGCTGAATTGATTATCTTGAGGCCAAAATGACACATCTTATTTCCTTTTGAAACAAGCTGATTCAA
This sequence comes from Aeromonas sp. R5-3, assembly GCF_040908225.1. Lineage (NCBI taxonomy): Bacteria > Pseudomonadati > Pseudomonadota > Gammaproteobacteria > Aeromonadales > Aeromonadaceae > Aeromonas > Aeromonas sp. R5-3. The sequence goes on from NZ_JBFODH010000023.1 coordinate 122,751, forward strand.
ACAGTCATGAATTATTAACCTTGACCTTTATGGCGATTTCAACGATGGTAGCGTGGCATCCCCGTTTCCTCTTGGTGATCATGTTGATCGCAGGCGGGCTTGTTTTTTCTACGATCCGGTCGATATGCCACGGCATGTCGCCACGCCTAATTACACGGGCCAATAAAATATAAGATGACAGATTAATAAGGTGTATATCGCAATGAGTGTTGCTATTGCTGAGAAGAGTAATTCCGCATCAAAGTTGAAATGGGAGAAAAGTGATTCGGTATGGACCATGGGCTTATATGCCACTGCAGTCGGTGCCGGTACACTGTTTCTCCCAATTACCGTTGGCAGTAATTCGCCGGTTATTTTGCTGTTTATATTATTAATGGCATTTCCGCTTTCTTATTATTCCCATCGGGCATTGAGTCGTTTTGTATTATCCAGCTCCCACCGGGAAGGGGATATTACCCACGTGGTGGAAGAGCACTTCGGGGCGCGGGCGGGCAAGCTGCTGATGCTGGTCTATCTGATGGCCTTCTACCCCATCATTCTGGTCTACAGCATCTCCATCACCAACGCGATCCAGAGCTTTGTGGTGCACCAGCTGGGCAATGCCGAGATCCCGCGCGGCCTGCTGGTGCTGGGGGTGATGTTGGGGCTGCACCTGGTGCTGCTGGCGGGCAAGCAGATCGTGGTGTCAGCCATCAGCGTGCTGGCCCTGCCCATGGTTGCCTTCCTCATCGGCCTCTCCATCTATCTGCTGCCCCAGTGGAGCCTCTCCTACTTCAGCGAGAGTCAGGGGGTGGACTGGCGTGATCCGGCGTTCTGGAAATCCCTCTGGCTGATCGTGCCGGTGATGGTGTTCTCCTTCAGCCATGCGCCCATCATCTCCTCCTTCAGCGCGGCGCAGAAGAAGCGCTGTCAGGCGAGCGCCGACCAGCGCGCCAAACGGATCATCAAGTGCAGCAGCCTGCTGATTTGCGGCAGCGTGCTGTTCTTCGTGGTGAGCTGCGTGATGAGCCTGAGTCAGGCCGAGATGGCGCAGGCCCGCATCGACAATATTTCGGTGCTGTCGGCGCTGGCGAACAAGTTCTCCAATCCGCTGATCGCCTACGTGGGGCCGCTCATCGCCATTCTGGCCATGTCCAAATCCTTCCTCGGCACCTCCATGGGGGTGAGCGAGGGGACGGTGAGCATGGTGAACGGAGCCTGCCAGGGGCTGGGGCTGTCGCTGCGTGAAGCGACCATAGCGCGGGTCTCGTCGGTCATTCTGTTCGTGGTGACCGGGATCATCACCTACCTCAACCCGAACGTGCTGGAGATCATCGAGAAGGTGAGCGGGCCGCTCATCGCGGTGATCCTGTTCCTGCTGCCGGCCTGCTCCATCTATCGTCTGCCCGCCCTCCAGCGTTATCGCGGGGCGAGCACCCTCTTCGTGCTGGTGATCGGGCTGCTGGCCATCTCGGCCCTTATCTACGATCTGCTGTGACGGTGGATCCCGCACAAGTCAAAAAGGGCGACCCATGAGTCGCCCTTTTTCTTGGTATTGCCGTTAGCCGAACAGGGTGGAGACGCTCTGGCCGGCCATCAGCAGGCCGATGGCCAGGGCGCTGAACCAGACCAGGGTGGCGCTCACCAGCAGGTAGCCGCTGGCGACGAACAGGCCGTCGCGCTGCAGCATGCCGATGGCCAGCAGCAGGATGGCCCAGGCCGGCATGGCGTTGGTGAAGGGGATGGCCCCGAGCGGCAGCATCAGCAGCAGGGCCGCCAGCATGATCAGCAGGCCGTTGCAGCGGTTGATGGTGCTGCTGCCGGTCAGCAACAGCAGGCGCGGGCGGATGAAGCGATCGATGCGGGCCAGCAGATCCGCCCCCTTGTGCAGGGTCGGCTTGAGCTGCTCGGCGGCGAAGCGGCGCTCCATCAGGATGGCGGGCAGCCAGGGCACCCGGTTGAGGGTGATGCCGATGCCGATAAACAGGATCAACAGGCCAAAGGGAGTGCTGACGCCGGGGATGGAGACCGGCAGCAGGAAGGGGACGGTGAGCAGCACGCAAAACAGCAGCATGCCCTGTTCGCCGACCAGGGCCAGCATCTGGCGCAGGCTGATATGGCTATCCTCGATGGCGTGAGCGGTGGCCCGCAGGGTGTCGGAGAGCTTGTTCTGGGGGTCGTTGAGTTGCGCGGCAACCATTCCCTGTGTCCTTCTGGTGAGTGGCACCGGCCCACCATGAGCCGGTTGCCGGCCAGCATACGGGGCAGAGGTTAATCGGGGATGAATAACGGGCGGGGCGGCCGAGTGTGATCCTTGTGGCGAAAACGGCGCGATACAGGCTGGGTTTAGGATAGGGGCCAGGGGGCTCTGATATGCTTGACGGGCACTGGTGCAGCGCACGGAGGAGCCGTGATGAAACGAGCAGGGATCATGATGATGGGGCTGTTGTTGCCGCTGGGGCAGGCCTGGAGCGCCGAGGGGGAGGCCGCCCCCGGCTGGCAGGTGACGCCGTTCTTCGGTTACAGCTCGGCCATCGACTTCGAGGCCAACGACGACCCCCAACCGACGCCCGTCGCCACCCGGCTGGCGTCCTTGCAGGGGGAGCGCTCCGGCAGTTGGGGCCTGTTCATCAGCAGGGAGGTGGATGACCCCGGCATGATAGAGCTGCTCTACAGCCACCAGTCCACCCACCTCTCCCCCGATCAGCCGGAGCGGTTGACGGTGGATACCCTCCACTTCGCCGGGGCGCTCACCCTGTCGGACAACCTGATGGCCCCCTATATCGGCGCCGGGATCGGGGCGACCCGCTTCGCCGCCTACGACAGCGACGTCACTCCCTCCATGTCGCTGGCGCTCGGGGTGCAGCCGCGCCTGACCGAACATCTGGCGCTGCGGGCCGAGGTGCGCGGTTATGGCGCCCTGGTCAACGACAACAGCCAGTTTCTCTGCAACCCGGACCAGTGCGTGTTCAAGGTGCGCGGCGAGCTGGTGACCCAGTGGCAGGCCAATATCGGCCTGACCCTGCGCTTTTGAGCACCATGTACCGCGGCTCCGTGCCGCCCCTGCCTCGTACACTGCCTTCGCTGTCGACCCCGCGCTTGCTGCTGCGGGCGCTTGATGCCAAAGACAGCGCCGATCTGTTCGCCATCTACGGGGATCCCCTGGTGATGCGCTTCGTCGGCGAGCCGCCGTTTCCGACCCTCGCCACCGTGGCGCAGATGTTGGCGAGCGTGGAGCGGTTGCTGGCCGCCGGCGAGTCGCTGGAGTGGGGGCTGGTGGCGCGCGACAGCGAGCGCCTTATCGGCACCTGCGGCCTGCACAGCTTTGCGGGGGATGCCGGTCTGCGCCAGGCGGAGGTGGGCTGCATGCTGGCTCGCCGACATTGGGGAGAGGGGTTGATGGCAGAGGCGCTGACCGCCCTGATCGCCTATGTCCGTCGGCTCGGCCTTGCCACGCTGCTGGCGGATATCGAGCCGGACAATCTGCCCAGCCAGCGGCTGTTTGAGAGGCTGGGCTTTGTCTGGCAGCAGGATGGCTGCTACCACCTGGCGCTGGGCGAGGGGATCACACCAGACCACGGGTGAGGCGGCTGAGGGGCTCGTTGACGTCGAACAGCTTGAACTGCACCGCGCTGGCACCCATGGCGAGCACCCGTTGCTCGTGCATGGTGGCGTAGGCGAGGGCGCTCGCCTCATCCTCGAACAGATAGATGCCACCCGCCTCGCCGGTGCGCGGGTTTTCGGTCCAGATTTTGGAGATGAAGCCCGGCTCCCTGGTGATGGACTCGGCCAGCGGCATGGCCGCGCTCGTGAGGGCCGGCCCCATCATCTCGGCGGGGAAGTTGAAATGGATCTGCAGCAGGCTGGGCATGGTGAACCTCTCGTGGGCGTTGAATGACTAAGCCCGCATCATAGGAAGCCGGCATCTTGGCTGCAAGAAGGCACATTTTCGTGGCATAGTTACCGCAAAGTAACCACTCGCGAGCCATCCCTTGTCCCCACTGCCCTGTCCCGCCTACCGGGTGCTGCGCCTGCTGGCCGGCAAATGGAAACCGGCCATCCTGTTTCATCTGCGCGCCCAGACCCTGCGCTTTGGCGACCTGCGCCGCAACCTGCCCGCGGTGAGCCAGAAGGTGCTGACCGCCCAGCTCAAGGAGCTGGAGAGCGACGGCGTCATCATCCGCACCCTCTACCCGGACGTGCCGCCTCGGGTGGAGTACAGCCTGAGCCCGCTCGGCATCGCCCTGATCCCCCTGCTCCAGCAGATGCACGACTTCGCGCTGAGCCACGGCGATCTGCTGGCGCAAAGCGAAGCGGAGGCGGCCCGCGTCGATCCCCATCTCGGCGAGCCCGGTTAATCCCGCGCCGGCCAGACCATTACCCACTCGGCGCAGCCGGTGTGGGGATCCACGCCCTCGGCCGCCACCTGGAATCCTTGCGCGCGATAGAAGTCGCACGCGGTCCGGTTCTGCTGATAAACCTGCAGCCGCAGGGTCGGCAACTGCCCCTTGGCGTGCTCGAGCAGGGCCTTGCCCAGCCCTTTCCCCTGCTGCGCGGGGGCCACGAAGAGGGCGGCCAGGGAGCCCTCGTGCAGGGAGTAGAAGCCAAGCAGCTGGTCACCCAGGCAGAGCACCTGGCTGTCGGCGGCGGGCAGATAGATCTCCCGCATCGGCGCCAGGTTGGCGTGCCAGTAGGCGGGCTCGATGAAGTGGTGGGCCTGCAGGGAGGCCTCCAGCCAGATGGCGAGGACGGCCTCGGTGTCGGCCGGGGTGAAGGGGCGTATCTGCATGAGTGTCTCGTCTGGATTCGTCAAAAGAGGGGCATGGTAGCAGCACTGGCTCTGCCGTCACCCGCCAGCGGGCAAAAGTGGAGCCCTCGTAACAAAAAAGGCGACCCGCAGGTCGCCTGTTGCCGTTAGCCGGCGTAGGGGAGGGAGGAGTGGTGCAGCACGATGCGTACCTTGCCGTCGTCCCCCTTCTTGAAGCCCCAGGTCTTGTCGACCGTGGTCTGCTTGTTGTCCCGGTCGGTCAGGTGCACCTTGCCCATGGTGAGGGCCATGTCGCCGTTGATGTAGACGGCGGCATTGCTGTAGTCGTAGCTCTGCCAGTTCTTGAGGGCGAAGCCGCTGTCGGCGGGATATGCCTTGTTGTTGCCGACGAAGTAGGCCAGCGCCCCCTCCTGGTTGATGCGAAAGGTCTGCTCGCCGCCGGCCAGGGTCGGCTTGAACAGTACCGGCCCCTGAGCGTAGCCGTAGGCGCTGTCGAGCACGGCGCCGGCGGTGGCCCTGGCCTTGTCGATGCCGCCGCTGCGGTAGTCGTCGCTGATCTGGATCAGGGCCTTGCCCCAGGCATCCTGGGCGGCCTTGATCTCGGCTTCGGTGATGTTGTTGTTGGCGATTTCGGCGGCGCTGAGGGAGCCGCTGGCGGCGAGCAGAACGAGGACAAGGCCGGCTTGCTTGGTAAACAGGGTCTTGGTGAACAACGTCATGGGATGATGACTCCTGGGTTCGCGTTTAAGGAGTCCCGGAGTTTATCTATCCGCGATGAATAAAAATTGAACCCATCATTCAGCCTCGAGTGGGGAGGGATCTGCCTCCCTCCCATCCTCTATTCCCCTCAGCGGGCCCGCAGCAGCCGGCGACTGACCGGGATCGCCGCCAACAGCCGATAGCCGAGCAGGGTGAGCGCCAGCAGCGCCGGCACTTTCAGCAGCTCCCACCACACCAGCTTGCCCTGTGGGCCGAAGATCATCAGCCACACCACCAGCATCATGTGCAGACAGTAGAGGCCCAGCACCTTGGGGGCTTGGCGCTCGAGCCAGCTGCCCCGGCCCCAGCCGGGGTTGGCCAGCAGCAGGCCGAACAGCCCCAGCGCCCAGGGGAGCGAACCCAGCAGGAAGTCGTGGCGGTTGAGGGGCACGGCGGCAAAGTGCAGCAGCCCTGCGGCCTCCAGGGCGTAGAGCCCCATCCCGGCCGCCATCAGCAGGGCGCAGCGCCTGGCATCCGGCTGCCAGGCGCGCAGGCGCAGCTCGGCGCCAAGGGCCACGAACAGCAGCGAGAAGAAGGGGCCGTTGCGGGTCAGCAGGGCCCACTCGCCCCCCAGCAGCGGCGGACCATAGGAGCCGCCGAGCAGGGCCAGCCCGTAGAGCAGAACGCCCAGCAGCAGGGCCAGCCGGGGCAGGCGGGCCTGCTGGCAGAGCGCCAGGATCAGCACTGCCAGCATCAGAGCGGGCAGGAACCAGAGGTGGATCATGCCGCCCACCCACCAGACGTTGAGCGGATCCCCCAGCTGCATCTGCCACTGGCCTGCCATGGCTGGCAGGTAGCCCTCGCTCACCGCCGCGAGGGGGTTGAAGGGGATCAGCAGGTAGAGCAGGCTCCACGCCAGCCAGAGCCCCAGCAGCGGGCGGCAGTAGCGCAGCGCCACCGTCAGGGGGTGGCCTGCGGCGAGGGCGGGTTGCAGAAAGTAGCCGGCACAGAGGAAGAACAGCGGTACCGCGAAGCGGCAGAGCTGGTTGATGATGGCCCCGAGCAGGGGGTAGGGCGTGCCGTCCCACAGGGTGGGGGCGAAGGGGTTGCTGAAGGGGGAGAGGTGAATGGTCATCACCGCCAGGATGGCCACCACCCGTCCGCATTCGATGCTGGAGATGCGCATGCTGCCTCTTGCCGCTGGGATTGAGGGCGCACCCTAGCAGCTGCGGGCGGCCCCCATCCAGCCGCCAGGCCGGCAACTGTGAACCCCATCGGCGGCCGGTTACCCTTTGTTACCCGAGGTGCAGGCAAGGTTACCGCCGCCGAGAGGCCGATCCCGTTTTGTCGTCGGTAAACGCCCTAGAGCAGGGCCACCAGCACTGTGACCAGGGCGCCCAGCAGCAGCAGGGCGATGCCGCGCGCGGCCGGGCCGTGCAGCTTGTTCCACATCAACAGGCTGGTGAGGGCCAGCAGCAGCATGGCCAGCGCCGCCAGATCCCCCACCAGCTGCCACGGCAGGCCGGTGCCCATGCCACGGTGCAGCCGGTTGAGGCTGGCGGCGAAGTTGGCCTGCTGCAGTTCGGTGCGCACCAGCAGGGTGCCTGCCACATAGCTGGCGGCCACGCTTTCGCTCAGGGTGACGCCGCGCATCTCCCAGCGGGCCGGCAGGGTGAGCGGGCCGTCGGGGGTGGGCAGGGTCTGGGGCGGGGTGAGCTGGACGCGCCCCTCCTCGAACCCTGCTGCATAGCGTTGTTGCAGCAGGTTTTTCAGCTCATCCGGGCTGGCCAGCGGCGCGCTCAGTACTATCTCTTCACTGGATTTATCGGTGTGGGGGCCGGGCAGCGGCAGCACGGCCCTGTGTTGCAGCCAGAGGCCGGTGAGGCCGTAGAGCAGCATCAGGGTGAGGGTGGCAAAGCCGGCCCAGGCGTGGATGCGGCGCACCCACTTGTTGTTGTGCAGGGGGAGTTTTCTGCGTCTCATTGCTCGGTGCTTCATAAAAATCTGGCCAGCAGGAGCTGGCCAGAGGGATCGGGAAAAGGGAGGGATCAGAAGCGGTAGGCGGCGCTCAGATGCAGCTGACGGGGTGTGCCCGGCATGATCTGGGAGGCGCTGGTGGCACTGACGAAGTAGTCGTGATCGGTCAGGTTCTCCACGCTCAGCTGGGTTTCCCACTGCTGCCAGCGGTAGCCGGCCCGGGCATCGAAGCGGGCGTAACCGGGCAAGGTGGTGGTGTTGGCGTTGTCGGCGAAGCGATCGCCCACCGCGGTCACCCCGGTCTCGCCGAACCAGCCCTGCTTGCCGCTCTGATAGCCGGCGAACAGCTCGCCGTTCTGGCGAGAGACGTTCATCGGCCGCTTGCCCTGCAGATCGGCGTCCGCCTTGACCTGTTCGGCATCCTGGATGGCGATGCCGCCGCGCAGGTAGAGCTCGTCGGTCAGCTGGGCGCGGGCGCTCAGCTCGATCCCCTCGGTACGCTGCAGACCGGTGAGGATCACCTTGGTGGGATCCAGCGGATCCTTGCTGCGCTTGTTGTACATCTCCAGCCGGTAGAGGGAGAGGGTGGTCGCCAGGCGGCCATCCAGCCAGTCGCTCTTCACGCCGCCCTCGTACAGCCGGGTGTGCTGGGGATCCAGGTTGTTGTTCTTGTCGCCCGGGGTGATGCCGATAAGTTCCCCGCCCACCGGGGTGAAGGTCTTGCTGTAGGAGGCGTAGAAGGCGTGCTCCTCGATCGGGTTCCACACCAGACCCAGGCGCGGGCTCAGGCTGGTGACCGAGACGGTCTCCTCCTTGTTGAGGTCGTTGCGGCGGCTGGTGACGGTGAAGTCGTCGCGGCGCAGACCCGCCAGCAGGTGCCAGTCGCCCAGACTGAGCTGATCCTGCACATAGAGGCCGTAGCCGCGCACCTTGTGATTGGCGTCGCTGGAGAGCTTCATGGCGCCGTCGTAGGTGGGCAGGGAGCCCGGATCATAGAGGTTGCCGGCCGGGATCGCGGTGGCGTTCTGATAGAGCTTGGGGGTGCGCTCCTGCCAGTTCTGCTCGAAGCCCACCAGCAGGCGGTGCTCGACGGGGCCGGTCTGCAGCTGGCCTTCGACCTCGGTGTTGCTGATCAGGCTGTTGGCCTTGAGATCCTGCTGCCAGCGGGCGCGGGTCACCTTGTCCCCCTTGACGCTGGTGACATAGGTGTTGTCGAACTGGCTGTCGAGGCTGGTGTAGCCCAGCTGCTGGCGCAGTTGCCACTGATCGTTGATGTCCCAGCTGAGGCGCGAACGGGTGGACTGGGCCACATCGTCGATGAAGTCGCGGCGGGTATCGCTGTAGACATACTCCTTCGGCACGTCGGCCGGGCGACCGTTGACGCCGGGGATGCCGCGATCCGGGGTGCGGTCGTGCTCGTTGCGCTCGTACTGCAGCAGCCAGTTCAGCTTGTCGTTGATCTCCCAGTTGACGGAGGGGGCCAGCAGGGTGCGCTTGCTGGTCACGCCATTGCGAAAGCTGTCTTTGTCTTCCTGGGCCAGGTTGAGGCGCACCTGCACCTGCTCACCCGCTTCACCGTTGAGATCGGCAGCCAGCCGACGGCTGTCGAAGCTGCCGACCTGGGCGCTGACGCTGGACTCCAGCCCCTTCTGCGGTTTCTTGCTGACCCGGTTGACGATGCCGCCTGTGCTGCCACGGCCGTAGAGCACCGCCGCCGGCCCCTTGAGCACTTCGACCCGTTCTGTGTTGCCAAGGTCGCGGGTGTACTGCATGTCGTCGCGAAAACCGTCGAGATAGAAGTCGTTGCTGGCGCTGAAGCCGCGGATGTTGACCCCGTCGAAGCGGGTGTCACCGCTGGCGTTGACGCCGGGGATGCCGGTCAGGGCCTCGCTCAGGGTGGGCTGGCCGAAGGCGGTCAGCTCGCTAGCCTTGACGCTGTCGATGGCCTGCGGCACCAGCTTGGCCGGGGTGTTGGTGCGGGTCGCGGTGGCGACCTCTTCATGTTGGCTGCGTTTGCCGACCACTGTCATGGTCTCGTCTTCGGCGTGTGCGCCGGCACTCAGGGCCAGCAGGGCGACACTCAGCAGAGTGCGCGGGTGGTGAGGTGTGTGCATGTTGCGTGTTGACTCTTGAAGAAGCGACCTGATGGTCTGAACTTGTTGATTTATTTGTAATTATTTTGTTCTCTCACATTTGAGAGGATGCTAATGATATTGATTTTCATTAGCTGTGCAATAGAAACATGTTTTGACGATGGGGCTGGGTATCGGATGACTCACCTTGCCGGCAGGGGGCCTGTCGGCAAGGTGACGGGAGGAGAGAAGAAGGGGGATGAGGGGCTCAGTGGTCGGCGGCGGCGGGGGCGATCTCGGCCAGTTGTTTGCCCAGCACCAGCCGTGGCGCCGGGTCGGTCTGCAGCGGGATATCCTGTAGCGGGGTGCCCTGCAGGTTGCGGTGGATGATGTTGGCCGCCATCCGGCCGAGGGCCTGATAGCTGCTGATGGTGCCGATGGTGCAGCCGTGCTCCACATAGAGCTCGGCGCTGCAGATGGTGGGGATGCCCGCCTCGTTGAGGGCTGCCAGCAGCTCGGGGGCGATGGAGAGCAGGTAGCTGTCGGCGGCGAGAAACACGATGCTCTCTTTGGCGTCGCGCTGCAGCCGCTTGAGCTCGTTGGCCAGTCGCCGCTTGTCCGGTGCGATGCGCCAGGTGGTGAGTTCCCACTGGTAGCGCCGGGCCTCGCGCAGCAGCATCTCGCCGGTCAGCAGGGTGTTCTGCTCGCGCGGGTTGAACGGCAGCAGCAGCCCCTTGCTGGCGGGCAGATAGCGGCGGGCGTTGGCGAGCTGCAGCGCCATCGGCACCATGTTGCTGGTGCCGGCCACCATCCGGTTTTCCGTCTTGTCGTCGGACAGGAAGCCGGCCCCGACGGGGTCGGACACTATGCTGAAAATCAGCGGCTTGCGGTTGCCCACCAGGCTCTTGACCATGGCCGTGGCGGTGGTGCCGAAGCAGTAGATGTAGTCGTAGTCGGCGAGGGAGGGCAGCAGTTGCTGGCGCAGCAGGGTGGCCAGCGCGGTTCTGTCCTGATTGGCGTTGAAGGTGACGAAGGTAGGGTGATGACCGAGCCGGTTGAGCTCGTCGCGAAAGCCGCGCTCGGCGTCCGTTTCGCCGCGCCACAGCACCATGGCGATGGTCAGCGCCTGAACGGGCAGGGCGCAGAGCAGGCAGCAGCAGATGAGCAGGCGTAGCGGCATGTTGATCTCCTCGTCTTGGCTCTGTTGAGCCTAGATCATGGAGGGCCGGGCGCGTCGGGGCGGACAAAAAAGAGCGCGCCGGCATCAGCCGGCGCGCGCAGAGCAGAGGGGCCCGACTTAGAAGTCGTAGCGGGCCGCCAGCTGGAAGTCATCCTTGACGTTGAGCTTGCCGCTCTCTTTGCTGTCGAGGTTGTTGATGCGGTACTCGCCGATGACACGCAGGTTCTTGTTGAACTTGTACTGGGCGCCCAGGGTGTAGTAGTCGATGGAGTCGTAGTCAGCCTTGCCGGACTGCTCCACCTTCTGCTTGTTCCACAGCGCCATCAGGCCGAAGCCGTTCTCGAAGTTGTAGCCCAGCGCCCCTTCCCAGCCGGTGTGATCCTTGCCGGTGGCCAGGAAGTCACTGCCGTCCGCATAGCTCAGGGCGGCGTAGACTGCCTTGTTGTCGTACTTGGCGGAGAGCAGCCACAGCTTGGCATCCTCTTCCCCGTTCTTGTCGCGGATACCCACGTTGTAGGCGGTACCCAGTGCCAGATTGAACGGGAAGGTGTAGGCCACGGCGGCGCCGTAGGCAGCATCGCTGTCCTTGCTGGTGGTCTCTTCGGTGTCACCGCCGTCGAACTTGTAGCTGGTATCGATCTGGAAGCCGTTGAACAGACCTGAGTACTTCAGCACGGAACCGGCGCGGTTGGTGGCGAAGGTGTCGGTCTTGGCGCCGAGGGCCTCGTTGCCGTAGCCGTCGGAGAGGGAAACGTCGGTCCAGTCGGCCAGGAAGCCCGGAGCCCCCTTCTGGCGACCGAAGGTGATGTTGCCCCAGTCGGCGCCGACACCGGCGAACGCCAGACGGGTGCGCAGGTTGTCGGAGTTCTCGCTGATGGTCTTCTCGCTGTCGTTGATGTACATCTGCACTTCGTACTGGGCCAGCGCCTTCAGTTGGCTGTTGATCTGGCTGTCGACCTTGGCGCCGAAGCGGACGAACTGGTTGGCGCCCTGCTTGTCGCTGTACTCCTGGGTGCCGTTCGGATGGGTGCTGTCGACCCCTTCCTTCTTGTCACCGAAGAACTGGCCGGCATAGATGCGGCCGTACAGATCCAGGGTGGTGGTGTCATTCTTGTAAACTTCAACGGCTTGAGCCTGGAAGGCCGCGGTGAGAGCCAGTGCCACTACAGTCAGCTTTTTCATCTTAATCCCTTGTGTTGCAAGCTTTGTTGTAAAAGACGGGGGCCATGCTAGGCAGGGGGGATGACAGCGGGGTGACACTCTCGTGAAGTGTCGGTGGCGGTTTGATGTCAAATTGGTGAAAGGGCCGTGTTTTGTGTGACGAACCGCCACTTTTGCGCGCAAAGGTTTGCCCTTGTGGTAGAATGCCGCCCGTTTTCGAGCTCCAAAGGTTGGATATGCGATGAGACGTGAACTGGCAATCGAGTTTTCCCGAGTGACGGAAGCGGCTGCACTGGCTGGCTACAAGTGGCTCGGACGTGGTGACAAGAATATCGCCGATGGGGCGGCCGTTGCGGCCATGCGCCATATCCTCAATCAGATCCAGATCGATGGTGAGATTGTGATCGGCGAGGGTGAAATTGACGAAGCCCCCATGCTCTACATCGGCGAGAAGGTGGGGACTGGCATGGGCGACGCGGTGGACATCGCGGTCGATCCCATCGAGGGTACCCGCATGACTGCCATGGGTCAGGCCAACGCCCTGGCCGTGCTGGCCGTCGGCGACAAGGGCTCCTTCCTCAAGGCCCCCGACATGTACATGGAGAAGCTGATCGTGGGTCCCAAGGCCAAGGGTGCCATCGACCTCGATCAGGCCCTCGAGCTGAACCTCAAGGCCGTGGCCAAGGCGCTCGGCAAGCCGCTCTCCCGCCTGACCGTGATCACCCTGGCCAAGCCGCGTCACGACAAGGCGATCAAGGAGATGCAGGGGCTGGGTGTGCGGGTGTTCGCCATTCCCGACGGCGACGTGGCAGCCTCCATCCTCACCTGTCTGCCGGACAGCGAAGTGGACATGCTGTACGGCATCGGTGGCGCACCGGAAGGGGTGATCTCGGCGGCGGTGATCCGTGCGCTGGACGGTGACATGCAGGCCCGCCTGGTGCCCCGTCATCAGGTCAAGGGCGACAGCCCGGAAGTGCGTGCGCTGGGCGAGCAGGAAATTGCCCGCTGCGAGGCGCTCGGCATCGACGTGAGCAAGGTGCTCAAGCTGGAAGACCTGGCCAAGAATGACAACGTCATCTTCTCGGCCACCGGCATCACCAAGGGTGATCTGCTGGACGGCATCACCAGCGACGGCGTCATGGCGACCACCGAGACCCTGCTGATCCGCGGCAAATCCCGGACCATCCGTCGCATCAAGTCGATCCACTTCCTGGATCGCAAAGACAGCGTGGTGCGCGACATCATCCTGTAAGCCGGATGCGCGTGGGGCAACCCCCATGGTACCGCCTGAAAAGCCCGACGCTGTCGGGCTTTTTGTTGCCGGTCGGCAAGGGTTATTTCATGGTGTGGCCGGGATAACAGTGAGGAAAATCCCCGCCCTTTGCTACACTGGCACACCCTGCCGAGGAAAGCATTACATGGAATGTCGTCAAGGTTGCGGTGCCTGTTGCATCGCCCCCAGTATCAGCAGCGCCATTCCCGGCATGCCCGACGGCAAACCGGCTGGCGTGCCCTGCGTGCAGCTCGATGCGCGGCTGGGCTGCAAGATCTTCGGCCAGCCCGAGCGCCCGGCGGTGTGCAGCGGTTTTCGTCCCATGCAGGACGTGTGCGGCTATCACAGGGAGGAGGCCATCTGGCTGATCGGGGAGCTGGAGCGAATGACATCCTGAGTCTGACCCTCTCCCTCAGGGAGAGGGTAGGGTGAGGGTGGTAGCTGGTTCCCCCCCTCATCCCCGACCCTTCTCCCGCGAGGGGAGCAGGGAGGGCAGTCATCCGGAGCAATCCCAATAATCCCAACAGAAAGAGGCCGCAACTGCGGCCTCTTTCTGTTTCGCGACGAACGGGTGTCAGACGTCGGCCAGCTGCAATGCCTGGCGGTAGTACTCGTTGGCCTTGTTGGTGAGGCGGCGCTTGTCCATCACCTGGCCGAGGGCGTGGTAGACGGCGGCGTTCGGCGCCTTCGCGACCTCCTGCTCCAGCAGGCGCTGGGCCTCGTCCAGCTGACCGGCCAGCAGGTAGACCTGGGCCAGCGCGGCGTCGACGCCCGGCTGATCCTGGATCTTCTGCAGCAGGGTCAGCAGGGGCTGGTAGCTGTCGAGCCTGAGCTTGGGCAGGCGGGCCAGCAGCTGGGGCGAGACCTGTTTGCGCAGTGCATCGAGCCACAGCTCGGCCGCTTCATTGTCGGCCCCCAGCTGGCGCAGGCGATCGCCATAGGCGGCCAGCAGCTCGGGATCCTGGCGCAGCTTGCGTGGCAGTGCCTGCCACACCGGGCGCAGGGTATCGAGGGTGCCGCTGGCGGCGCTGAGGCGGCCGCGCCAGGCCTGTTGCAGCAGATCCTCTTCCTGTTTGGGAGTCAGCTTGCCCACCTTGTGCAGCGCCGGAATGAGGTCGATGAGGGCGGTCCAGTCCTCGCGGGCCAGGTGTACCTGGCGCAGCTGATCCAGCACCATGGGGTGGCGCGGGTTGAGGGAGTAGACGGATTCCAGCATGGCCAGTGCGGTGTCGTACTGGCCCTGCTCGATCTGCAGCTGGGTCTGGGTCAGGGTCAGCGCCAGCTCGGCCTTGGGGTTCTCCTCCTGCGCCTTTTGCAGGTATTGGTCCCGGCGCACGTCATCGCCACGGGCCTGGGCCGCCTTGGCGGCGCTCAGGTAGTTGAGCAGCGGGGTGTCGCTGTTGCTGGCGCCCTTGAGCATCAGCTTCTCGGCCTGGCTGTAGTGCCCCTCGGCCATGGCCAGGGTGGCGGCCACGGTCTGCTGGTTGGCCTTGCGGCGCCGGCGCGAGCCATACCAGCCCAGCGTCTTGCGGCGCAGGCCGAATACCCGGCCCAGCACCCACTCGACAATGAGCAGCAGACCGTAGAACAGCACCGCCAGGATCACCGCGCTGGTGACCGAGGACTCCACCGTGTAGTTGCCCAGCGAGATCAGCACATAGCCCTTGTTGCCGGAGGCCTGCGGGCCGAAGATGAGGCCGGCCACCATCACGGCCACCAGTACAATCAGACGAATCATGGTGCCCTCCTCAGTTGCTGGCCAGAATGCGCTGCAGGCGCTCGGTCAGCACCTCTTCCAGCATGGCCTGGGTCTTGAAGCGATCCGGGTAGTTGAACTGGATCTGCTCCCCCTTGAGCTTGTCCAGCTCGGACTGCATGTAGTGGGTGGCGCTGTTGTCGGTGTCGAAATACTGGGTCAGCCAGCGCTGGGCCTTGTCCAGGCTGTCGTCATAGAGGGCCTGCTGCTCGCGGTAGACGGCGAGCTGGGCCTGCAGCAGCTTGGTCTTGAGGTTCTCGCGCAGGAAGATCTCCTGCTGCGGGGAGAGCAGGGCCTCCACCGCGCCGTCGCGACGACGGATGGTGATGAAGTTTTCGGTGAACTTGACCCAGTTCTTCTTGAGATTGCTCTCCCACTCGTCTGGGTTGGTGCTGACGGCCTGATCCGGCTCTGCCTTGGCTTCCGGCATGCTGACGGTAGAGAGCGGCAGCAGCTCGATCTGATCGGAGAGGGCGGCCAGCTTCAAGGTCAGCCCCTCGCGGTCGATGCGCGGCATCCCCTTGAGCTGGGCGATGTCTTCGGCCAATGCCTTGCGAATAGGCATCAGGCTGGGATCGTTGAGCGCCTTGATGCGCTCGTCGGCATTGCCGAGCAGTGTGATGGCGGAGACAAGGTCGTGTTCCAGCCAGAGCTTGCGACCGGCCATCCGCACCAGGTATTCGGATTCGGCCAGCATCCAGTCGTTGGGGCGCTTGTCGTTGAGATCCAGCACCCGGGTCTGCAGACCCTTGAGCTCGTCCTGCAGCAGTTGCTGCTGCTTGCCGAGGGCGGCCAGCTGTTCGCCATCCTTGCTGTTGCTCTGATCCAGTTTGGCCATGGCGTCAGCCAGCTGCTGCTTGAGGGCGCCAAGTTCGGCCTGCTGGGCCACCGCGTTCTGGTGGCCATGCAGATAGAGTCCACCGGTCAGGCCGAGTGCCAGCAGGATGGCGATACCGCCGAGCACTGCACCCGAGCCGCCCTTCTTGTTGTTGGTGACCTGCTGGCCGGGTTGCTTGTTGTCGGCCACGGAGGCCGCGGCACTCGGCTGGACTTCTTGCTGTTCAGTCATTCCATCTTCCTCAGTTCCAGAGCGGCCGTCAGGGCCTGGTTGGATGCACCCTGGGCAATCGTGATATGGGTAAAGCCCGCCGCCGCGGCCATCTCGGCCACCCGCGGGCTGGGGACCACCAGCAGGCGGTCGTGCAGCCAGGGCTGCTGCCGGTCCGGGACCAGTTCCAGCAGCCGTTGCAGCAGTTCGCCACTGGTGACGAGCAGGCTGTCGAGCCCGGCCGCCTGCCAGTGGCGGGTCAATGTGTCCCCGTCCAGAGCGGGGTAGTGGCGCTCATAGGCCGCACAATAGTGCACCAGTGCGCCGCGTGAGGCCAGCGTCCGGGCGATGAGATCCCGGCCGCCATTGCCGCGCAGGATCAGCACCCGCTTGCCGTTCACCTGTTGCAGGCCGGACAGGGCCAGCAGCCCCTCGCTGCGCGGATCCTCCGGGCAGGCTGCCGTGATGCCGACGGCCGAAAAGGCGTCCGCGCTGGCCTGGCCGACTGCAAAGTAGTCAATATTTGGCCAGGTCTGACCAGTTTGCAACAGAAAATGATGAGTGAAATTAACTGCATGCATGCTGACGGCGATGACGATGTCGGCCTGGGGCAGCAGTTCGGGCAGGCGCTGCAGCTCGCCGCCCGCCACGGTTTCCAGCAGCGGGCAGCAGAGCGGTGCGTGGCCGTGCTGGCGCAGCAGCGCCACCAGCTCGGCGGCCTGGGCGGCCGGGCGCACCACCAGCGGGACCATCAGGGCTGGCTCCGGCATGCAGGCCATGCTTCGAACCGGCCCGCACTCATGCCCGGTAGACCTCGGCCAGGATGGCATCGGCACCATCGGCCAGCAGGCGCTGGGCCAGGGTGTGACCGAGGGCCTCGCCGTCGGCCAGCGGGCCGCGGATCTCGTCGCGGATGACGCGGCTGCCATCCGGGCTGCCCACCAGGCCGCGCAGCCACACTTCTTCTCCCTCTACCAGGGCGTAGGCCCCGATGGGGACCTGACAGCCCCCCTGCAGGGCACGGTTCATGGCGCGCTCGGTCAGCACCCGGATCCGGGTCTCGGGGTGTTCGAGTGGGGCCAGCAGGGCGTGCAGCTCGTGATCGTCGAGGCGGCACTCGATGCCGACCGCGCCCTGGCCATTGGCGGGCAGGCTCTGTTCCGGCTCGATGAAGGCGGTGATGCGGTGCGCCATCTCCAGCCGTTTCAAGCCTGCGGCGGCCAGGATGATGGCGTCGTATTCACCGGCGTCCAGCTTGGCGAGACGGGTGTTGACGTTGCCGCGCAGGTCGCGGATCACCAGATCCGGGCGTGCCGCACGCAGCTGGCACTGGCGACGCAGACTGGAGGTGCCGACCACGGCGCCTTGCGGCAGCTCGTCAATGGCGGTGAAGCGGTTGGAGACGAAGGCATCGCGCGGATCTTCGCGCTCGCAGATGGTGTGCAGGCCGAGCCCCTCGGGGAACTCCACCGGTACGTCTTTCATGGAGTGCACGGCGATGTCGGCTCGTCCCTCCAGCATGGCCGTTTCCAGCTCCTTGACGAACAACCCCTTGCCGCCGACCTTGGCGAGCGGGGTATCCAGGATCTTGTCACCCTGAGTGCTCATGGGGACCAGCTCGACCTGCAACTCGGGGTACAGGGCTTCCAGCCGGTCTTTGACGAAGTTGGCCTGCCACATGGCCAGGGGGCTCTTGCGAGTGGCAATTTTCAGGGTTCGGGCTGCCATATCAATCAGTTGTTTCATCTTTAGAAGGAAAACGATCTTACCACCCTTTGCAGGGGCTTTCATGGCACAGCCGGCAAAAGCGGGGCCAAGCTCAAAAACAGCGGCTGAAAATGATTTTCATTAAACTAAAATGCAAGGTTAATTGATTGAAATTTAAAAGAATTATTGCTTTCCAATGATACTGTTTAGTGACTTGTCATAAATAATCCGGCGATTGTGTGCGGGCTTGTTTACCACCGCTGCTTGCATTGTTAACATGATCACACTTTTTTGACGTCTCCCCGTTTTGGTGCGTCATTTATCACCTCGTATAGG
Organism: Aeromonas sp. R5-3; assembly: GCF_040908225.1. Lineage (NCBI taxonomy): Bacteria > Pseudomonadati > Pseudomonadota > Gammaproteobacteria > Aeromonadales > Aeromonadaceae > Aeromonas > Aeromonas sp. R5-3. The sequence goes on from NZ_JBFODH010000023.1 coordinate 140,707, forward strand.
CAGGGCATTGCTGGTAAAACTCGACACGCTGGTGGCGCGCTACGACGACATTAATCGTCTCAAGACGCAGCGGGCGTTAGGTCTCATGAGTCGCTACGGGCAGCAGGTCTTCCAGCTGTTACCCGTCATGCTGCACTTCAATCACCCCCTGCTGCCCGGTTATGTGGCGGGGGATGTGCCGCACGGCATCTGGAGTTTTACCGCCAACGACGCCCAGCAGGCCTTCATCGAGGATCTCTGCCAGAACGCCAACTGTCAGAACGGCCTCACCACCCATGACAAGTCGATCCAGGGGCTCTACTCCATGGGCAGCACCTCGTCCATCGGTCAGTGCTGCCACTCGGATCTCGACATCTGGGTCTGCCACGTGGCCGGTCTGTCGCAGGAGCGGCTCGCGCTGCTGGATCTCAAGTGTCAGCAACTCTCCAAGTGGGCCGAGCAGCGGGGGGTCGATCTCAACTTCTTCCTGATCCCCGAAGACAAGTTCCGCCAGCGCAACGATGCCCAGATGCAGGGGGAGAGCTGCGGCAGCGCCCAGCACCTGCTGCTGCTCGACGAGTTCTACCGCAGCGCCATGCACATCGCCGGCAAGCGGTTGCTCTGGTATCTGGTGCCGGCCGAGTATGACGATCACTACGACGACTACGTCAACGGCCTGTTCGCCCACGGCAAGCTGAGCCAGGATGATTGGCTCGATCTGGGGGGCTTCAACCGCATTCCGGCCGAGGAGTATTTCGGCTCCGCCCTCTGGCAGCTCTACAAGGGCATCGACTCCCCCTACAAAGCAGTGCTCAAGTCGGTGCTGATGGAGGCCTACTCCCACGAGTACCCCAACACCCGCCTGCTGTCGGTGACCAGCCGCGACTGGTTCCAGCACAACGAGGGGATGCACTACCGGCTCGACAACTACTGCCTGATGCTGGACAAGGTGACCAACTACCTCAAATCCATCGGCGACATGCAGCGGCTCGATCTGGTGCGCCGCTGTTTCTATCTGAAGGTGTGCGACGGCCTGAGCCATCCGAAGGAGGATCACTCCCCGGCCTGGCGCCGCGAGCTGATGACCCAGCTGGTGGACTACTGGGGCTGGAGCCGGGAGCGGCTGCAGCATCTGGATCACCGCCAGGAGTGGAAGGTGGAGGACGTCAAGGTGGCCTACGCCGAGCTGCTGGAGGCCCTGATGCAGAGCTACCGCAACCTCATCCAGTTCGCCCGGCGCAACAACATCAGCGAGTCCATCAACCCGGAAGACATCGGCATACTGTCGCGCAAGCTCTATGCCGCGTTCGAGAGCCTGCCGGGCAAGGTGCAGCGGATCAACCTCAAGATAGCGCCGGACCTGAGCGAGCCGGATCTGAGCTTCGTGCAGGTGCCGCACGGTCGCCTGAACCGCGCCGGCTGGTATCTCTACAAGCATTCGCTGGAGCCGGTTGACATCATCGGCCGGGCGCCGCTCGAATATAACGGCTACATCAGCAAGTTGGTCTCCTGGGCCTACTTCAATGGCCTGCTGACGCCCCAGTCCCGGGTGCACCTGTTCAACCAGGGCTCGGATCTGCACATCGACAACCTGCACCAGTTCTGTCGCGATCTCTCCGGCACCTTCCCGGTCAAGTATCCCCGTGCCACCAACCTGGCCCTGAGCCGGCCCTGCGAAATTCGCCAGCTCTCCATCTTCCTCAACCTGGAGACGGATCCGACCAGCCACTGGGTGGGTCAGGTGATCGAATTCGACGCCAACGCCGCCGACGTCTTCTCGTTCGGCCGCAACCTGGAGTGTCTGGTGGGGTCGGTGGATCTGGTCTATCGCAACTCCTGGAGCGAGATCCGTACCCTCCACTTCCAGGGGGACGAAGCCGTGGTGGACGCCCTCACCACCATACTCGGCAAGATGCACCAGGATGCCGCCGCCCCCGAGATGATCGAGGTGTTCTGCTACAGCCAGCACTTCCGTTCCCTGGTGCGAAGCCGCTTCCAGCAGCTGGTGGCCGAGTGCATCGAGCTGCGTCTGGCCCGCGACAAGCAGCAATTGGTCAAGACGCTGGCGCTCGGCAAGGAGAAGTACGGCATCTTCTTCGAGCGGCGCGGGGTGTCGGTCAAGAAGCTGGAGAACGCGGTCGACTTCTACCGCCACATCTCCCACAACAAGCTGGATCACCTGCCGCTGCGGCTCGACAAGACCCACAGCCAGCACCTGCCCGGCATCGTCGACGCCTACGCCAGCGAGGGGCTGGTGCAGTTCTTCTTCGATACCCGGGACGCGGGCACCAACATCTATATCCTGGACGAGGCGAACCGGGTGGAGATCTACCAGCACTTCGCCGGCAACAAGGATGAGCTGGTGCAGGGGGTGAACCGTTTCTACACCTCCAGCCACGAGCGCTTCAGCGACGCGGGTCAGTTCAGCAACTTCAACCTGCCCCAGTACTACGAGATAGTGCAGATCAATGGCGAGCTGGAGGTGATCCCCTACCGCAGCCAGGGTCAATTGCGTGACGGTGGCCAGGGGCGTGAGCTCGGTTCCGCCGCCGGCGCGGGGTAGGGCAGGGGCCCGCCCGGCGTGCGCGCAAGCGCCCCGGTCTCGGCCCCCTGCTGCACAGGATCATCGCCCATATCGAATGAAAACGGCCTGCATCTGCAGGCCGTTTGGCTATTCGGGAACTGGCTCAGCCCGCGAGGCGGGCCAGCAGCCACTGGCGGATGTCGTCGAGCTGCGGGCGGCAGATCTCGTGGCGCATGGGGTACTCGTGCCACTCGGGGGAGAGTCCGGCCGCTTCCAGCCGGTTCTTGGCGTCCCAGCCCATGGATAGGCTCACCACGTCGTCATAGATGCCGTGCATGTAGCAGATGGGCAGGCTGTGGGCAGCCTCGCTCATCTCGCCGAGCAGGGCGTCGGGCGCCGCCAGGTAGGTGGACATGCAGAGCAGACCCGCCAGTTGCTGCGGCAGGCGCAGGGCGGTGAAGGAGGCAATCACGCCCCCCTGGGAGAAGCCGGCCAGCACGATGCGCTCGGGGGCGAAGCCCTCGGCCACCAGTTGCTCGATCAGCGCGGCGATGCGGGCCGCAGACTCCCTGACGTGGGACTCCACGGCGCGATCCGCCGGATCCTCGAAGCTTCTGATGTCGTACCAGCCGCGCATCTTGTAGCCCATGTTGATGGTGATGGGCCGCTCGGGCGCATCGGGCAGCAGGTGACGCACCGGCAGGTCGGCGGGCAGGGCCAGCGCATCCACCAAGGGGGCCAGGCCGGCGCCGGAATCCCCCAGCCCGTGCAGCCAGATCACCGCATGACGGGCATCGGTAGGGTGTAGATCGATCATGGGAACTGGACGGGCTCGCCCGCCTGGGAGCTACAGGCCTGGCTCAGCAGGGTCTTGAGCTCGTGGCCGAAGCGGTTGTCGATCCAGCTTTCCCCTTGCAGCTCGAAGTGGAAGCCGTTCTCGCGGGTGGCGACCCAGATCTGGTGCAGGGGCTCCTGCTTGTTGATGATGACCTTGGTCTTGTTCTCGAAGCTCAGGGTCAAGACCCCGCCAGCGCGTTCGCAGTCGATATCCGGATACCCCTCGTCGATGGTGTCTTCCACATACTGGAAAAAGGCGTCGGTCAGGGCGTGATACTCGTGATCCTTCATCGGTTTATCCTGTTGCTTTTAACAATGTGAGTGCGATTATAGAGGGCCAAAAATTTTTTCGCAGCGAACCATTATGATTACCCAGCTTACCAAGTGTCTGCTTGCCACTCTTCTGTCTCTTGGTTTGGCCGCGTGTGGCCTGACGGGACCGCTCTACATGCCACCCCCCGAGCAGCCGCAGACCCAGAGTACACAGCAAGCACAGACGCCTGCGACCGCCGAGGCAGCCCCAGAGGCCGCGCCGCAATAATTTAGGAAGGAACCGCCCCCTTGGATCACTTTAACTACGACGCCGACGGCCAGCTTCAGGCCGAACACACCTCGCTGCAACAACTTGCCGAGCAGTATGGCACTCCGCTGTACGTCTACTCCCGCGCCACCCTGGAACGTCACTGGCACGCCTTCGACAAGGCGGCGGGCGACATCCCCCATCTGATCTGCTACGCGGTCAAGGCCAACTCCAACCTGGCGCTTCTCAACCTGCTGGCCCGCCTGGGTTCGGGTTTTGACATCGTCTCCGGCGGCGAGCTGTCGCGGGTGCTGGCGGCGGGCGGCGATCCGGCCAAGGTGGTCTTCTCCGGCGTCGCCAAGAGCGAGGCCGAGATGCGCCTCGCGCTGGATAAAGAGATCCTCTGCTTCAACCTGGAGTCGGAAGCCGAACTGGAGCGTCTGAACCGGGTGGCGGGCAGCATGGGCAAGAAGGCCCGGGTCTCGGTGCGGGTCAACCCCGACATCGACGCCGGTACTCATCCCTATATCTCCACCGGCCTCAAGCAGAACAAGTTCGGCATTCCCATCGAGCTGGCACCCGCCATCTACCGCAAGGCGGCGGCCATGGCCAACATCGAGATCGTCGGGGTGGATTGCCATATCGGCTCGCAACTCACTGAATTGAATCCCTTCATGGAGGCGGCCGACAAGCTGCTGCGGCTGATCGACGGCCTGGCGGCGGAAGGCATCCACATCCACCACTTGGACGTGGGCGGGGGCCTGGGGGTCAACTATGGCGCCGAACAGCCACCCCATCCCAGCGAATATGCCGAGGCGCTCAAGCAGAAGCTGGCGGGCCGGGATCTGACCCTGCTGTTCGAGCCGGGCCGTGCCATCGTAGCCAACGCCGGCGTGCTGCTGACCCGGGTCGAGTACCTCAAGCCGGGCGAGAGCCGCAATTTCGCCCTGATCGACGCCGGCATGAACGATCTGCTGCGCCCCTCGCTCTACGGCGCCTGGATGAACATCATCGAGGTGGACAGCCGCGCGAGCCACGAGCAGGCGGTTTACGACGTGGTCGGCCCGGTGTGCGAGACCGGCGATTTCCTCGGCAAGGAGCGCACCCTGGCGATCGCCGAGGGCTCCTTGCTGGCGGTGCGTTCCGCCGGTGCCTACGGCTTTACCATGTCCTCCAACTACAACACCCGTCCGCGCGCCGCCGAAGTGCTGGTGGACGGGGCGCAGTCGTTCCTCATCAGAGAGCGCGAGCAGTTGGCGGATCTCTGGCGCGGTGAGCATTTGCTGCCCTGATGGTTGATGGATTTCTCTAAGCGTTCCTCCGGGTGAGAGCGTGAACAAGGGTACAGGAACGCACGATGTTGATAGATTTTTCCAAGATGCACGGCCTCGGGAACGACTTCATGGTGGTGGATGGCGTCACTCAGAAGGTGTTTTTCAGCAATGACGTCATCAAGAAGCTGGCGGATCGCCACTTCGGCATCGGCTTCGACCAGCTGCTGCTGGTGGAGCCGCCCTATGATCCCGAGCTCGACTTTCACTACCGCATCTTCAATGCCGATGGCAGCGAGGTGGAGCAGTGCGGCAACGGTGCCCGCTGTTTCGCTCGCTTCGTCCGCCTCAAGGGGCTGATCAACCGGGATCGCATCGCGGTGAGCACGGCGCGCGGTCGCATCGTGCTGCAGCTGGAGGGGGAGAACCAGGTCACGGTCAACATGGGAGTGCCCCAGTTCGAGCCGGGCAAGATCCCGTTTCGGGCCCAGAAGGCGGAAAAAACCTACCTGCTGCGGGCCCAGGAGCATACTGTGATGTGCGGGGCCGTCTCCATGGGCAATCCCCACTGCGTCATCGAGGTGCCCTCGGTGGCCGATGCGCCGGTGGAGACCCTGGGCCCCATCATGGAGCGTCATGAACGCTTTCCCGAACGGGTCAACGTCGGCTTCATGGAGACGGTCAACGCCAGCGAGATCAAGCTGCGGGTGTTCGAGCGCGGGGTGGGCGAGACGCTCGCCTGCGGCACCGGCGCCTGTGCGGCCGTGGTGATCGGCATCAGCCAGGGCAAGCTCAAGGAGCGGGTCACCGTCACCCTGCCGGGTGGCAAGCTGACCATCGCCTGGAAGGGGCCGGGTCAGCCGGTCTACATGACCGGGCCGGCCGAGCACGTGTTTGACGGCCAGATAGAGTTATAGGCACGGGCGGGGAGCCCCCGCACAGCCAAGCACTAATGTCGGGGCCCTTGGCCCCTTTTTCGGATGGACCAACCAAGTTATGAGCGAACTCAAACGGCAGGAACCACTGGTGGATGAAGCCACAGTGCTGGAGTACCTGGCCCGTTATCCCGAGTTTTTCCAGCGCCACGCGGCCATGCTGGACCGGATCCGCATTCCCCATGAACAAAAGGGCGCCATCTCCCTGGTGGAGCGCCAGCTTGACCGCCAGCGCGAGCGCATCGAGCAGCTGGAGCAGGAGATCACCGAGCTGATGGGGATCGCCAGCGAGAATGAACGGATCTTCCGGGTCTATGCCGATCTCTACGGCGAGCTGTACGGCTGTCGGAGCCTGTTCGAGGTGAGCGCCGTGATGGGCAAGGCGTTCGTGCAGCGGCTGCGACTGACCGGCCTGCGGCTCTGGCTCAGCCCGAAAAAATTCCAGCTGAGCGGCCCCGAGCAGAAGTTCATGGCGGAGGGCAAACAGCTCGAGCAGTTGCTGGGTCAGCGCCTGCCGGGTCAGGATTATTACTTCGGCCGGCTCAACCAGAGCGAGAAGCAGGCATTGTTCGGTCACGACGTGCTGGTCAACTCGGTGGCCCTGATGCGGCTCGGCGATCTCGGCGTGCTGGCCTTCGCCAGCTCGGATCCGAGCCACTTCACTCCCCACAACGACACCCTGCTGCTGGGTCAGCTCGGCCGCCTGCTGCAGCTGCGCCTGCCCGAGCTGGCCCGTGGCTAAGACGCCGGCCAGCCCCTCCACCAAGGCGGCGCCTGCCGCCGAGCCCCTGCCGGCCGCGCTGGCGGGGGAGCTCGCGGCCTTCATCGAATATCTGCGGGTCGAGCGCCAGCTCAGCCCCCACACCCGCAGCAACTACCAGGCCCATCTGGAAGCCATGGCCGCCGAGCTGGTGAAGCTCGGGGTCGATGACTGGGCCCGGCTCGAGGCGAGCCAGGTGCGCAGCCTGGTGACCCGGATGCACAAGGCCGGTCTTGCGCCCCGCTCGCTCGCCACCAAGGTCTCCGCCCTGCGTAGCTTCTGCGACTGGCAGGTGCGCCAGGGGCGGCTGGTCGCCAATCCGGCCCGCGGCATCGTCACCCCCAAGCAGGGACGGCCGTTGCCCAAGAATCTGGACGTGGACGAGATGTACCAGCTGCTCAACATCACCGACGAGCAGGATCCGCTGGCGGTGCGGGATCGCGCCATCATGGAGCTGATGTACTCTTCCGGCCTGCGCCTCGCCGAGCTGGTGGGGCTCAATCTGGCGGACGTGAAGCTCGACGAGCGCCAGCTCAGGGTGACCGGCAAGGGCTCGCGGGAGCGGGTGCTGCCGGTGGGGCGGATGGCGGTGGAGTGGCTGCAAAAATGGCTCAAGCTGCGCCCGCTGCTGGCCGGCGACGAGCAGGAGGCTCTGTTCGTCTCCAAACGCCGGCAGCGCCTGTCGGCCCGCTCGGTGCAGGAGCGGCTCGACGGCTGGGGCAACAAGCAGGCGCTCAACGCCCACGTCCATCCCCACAAGCTGCGCCACAGCTTCGCCACCCACATGCTGGAGTCCTCCGGCGATCTGCGGGCGGTGCAGGAGCTGCTGGGGCACGCCGATCTCTCTACCACCCAGATCTACACCCACCTCGACTTCCAGCACCTGGCCAAGGTGTATGACAGCGCCCACCCCAGGGCCAAGCGCGATGCCGATGCGGGAGACGAGGAGTAAACCCTTGCCGGGGGCCTCTCGCCCCCTGGCCGGTCGGCGGGGCCTGAACCCGAACCGACCCTGACCGAGGAGAGTGCATGCATTTTTACCGTCGCTGGCAGCCGGTGGCCGCCATCACCTTCGATCTCGACGACACCCTCTATGACAACGGCCCCGCCATCGAGCGAGCCGAGCAGTGGATGCTGGCCCACCTGCGCAGCGAATACCTGGCCACCGCCATGCTGGACAAGCCGCGCTGGCTGGAGCTCAAACGCAACCTGCTGCTGGAACAACCGGCGCTGCGCCACGACGTCAGCCTGGCGCGCCGGCACGGCATCCAGGCCGCGCTGATGGCCGGAGGCATGGCCGAGGCTCGGGCCGCGCAGGAGGCAGAGTCGGTGTTCGCCGCGTTTCTGGCCGAGCGCTCGAAGATAGAGGTGAGCGACGAGACCCATGCCCTGCTGACCCGGCTGGCGGCACGCTACCCGCTGGCGGTGATCACCAACGGCAACCTAGATCTGGCCCAGGCTGGCCTCGCGGATTACTTCACCCTGGTCTGCAAGGCTGGTCTTGGCAGCAGGATGAAGCCGGCGCCGGACATGTTCGTGCAGGTGCAAAAGGCCCTGGAGCTCGCCCCCGATCGTATTTTGCACGTGGGTGACCACCCGCAGACCGACGTGCTGGGGGCCCGGCTGCACGGCTTCAAGGCCGCCTGGCTCAATGAGCGTCCGCAACCCGGAGAGCAGCTGCAACTGCTGCCGGACGTGGAGCTGACGGCGCTGGGCGAGCTGGCCGACCTGCTGCTCTAGTCAGACCTCAACAGCCGCCAGTTCACAGCCGACATGCATCCCATGTCGGCCGCTCATTCACTGTTGGTCGAAACCGTCACACGGTCATGCCGGAACAGTCACTCGCTGCGGCAAATCAGACCACGGAGATCGTAAGGGGCGGGCTGGTTGACCCGGCAGTAGCCAATCCCGGCGGGCAGCGCCTGTTGCAGGGTGATGGCGGTCTCCTGGTAGTGGCAGACCAGATAGAAGGGGCGCGGATTGTGGCGATCCAGGCTCCAGTAGTGGATGGCGTGGCTGTCGCCGTTGTCCGGCTTGAGCTGGGCGCGCTCGTCGGGGTCGCCGTCGAACAGGGCCAGGTTCTCCAGCCGGTGGCGAAGAGGCTGGTGCTGCTCCCCCAGCTCGTTGCGGGTGACGGCCTGCCACCCGTGGGTTGTCCCAAGCAGTTGTTGGCGGGTCTCGATGGTGGCGGGGCAGTCAAATTGCAGGGTGGCGCTCAGGGCCAGCGCGGTCAGCAGCATGGAACACGTCTCGAATGGAAAGTATGGACTCCCATGCTACGTCATCGCCCGCCAAACAGCGCCATCAGTTTGTCCAGCAGATCCCGTGGCGGGGCGATCTGCTTCATGGCCTCCGCCTCCCGTGCCAGCAGCTCCTGCTGCTCCTGCTGACGGGCACTCAACACCTTGTAGAGCGGCTCGAGCAGGGAGCCACGCTGGGCCACCAGCTCCTGGAACATGGCCTGATTGATGCGATAGGTTTCGACGGTCCCCTGGGCCCGCACCGTGAACGGACTGGGCTCGCCGGTGAGCAGGCTCAACTCGCCGAAGAAGTCGCCGGCATTGAGGGTGCCGAGCGGCAGCTCGCGGCCCTCCACCTCCACCAGCATCTGGGCATCCCCCTTCACCAGCACGAACAGCCAGCCGGAGATCTCCCCCTGGCTCAGCATCCGATCGCCGTTGACGAAGGGGGCGAATTTGACCTGATCCGCCAGCCGCAGCAGCTCCTCCTCCTGCAGCATGGCGAACAGCGGCAGGCGGCGCAGGGTGTCGGTTCGCTCGGCGGTATGGCGCTTGTGGCGCTGATCCTTGTGATCCTGATCCGAGGTCATGAAGACGTTGAAGATGGGCGGGGTGAGGCGCCGGTCGTTGCGGCGCAGGGCGGCATCGATCAGGGTGCGCACCGCCGAGTCGGTGGGGTCGTCCACCGCCAGATCGGTGAGCCAGTAGCGCACCGCGTAGCGGGCTATGCCGTTCTCCACGTTCATCAGCAGGCAGTCCGGTTGCGGGCTGGCGGAGACGTTGCGGATGCGGGTCTCCCGCAGTGAGTGTTCCACCAGGGCGATGATCTGGGTGGGCAGGGTGTCCAGGGTGATGTCGAACCAGACCCAGCGGCGCCACTGCAGGGGGGCGTCGCGGCGCCGCCCGAGCACGGTGAAGCGCTGCTTGAGCAGGTGGCTGTTGGGGATCACTACCGTCTCCCAGTTGCGGGTCTCTATGGTGGTGGCGCGCCAGTTGATCTCCACCACCCGGCCCTGGGTGGTCTCTACTTGCAGCCAGTCGCCGATGGCGATGGAGTTGTCGAGCTGGATCGAGACCCCGGCCAGCAGGTTGCCCAGGGTGTCCTGCATGGAGAAGGCGATGACGGCGGTGATGACGGCGGAGGTGGTGACGATCTCGCCGAGGGCCATGCCGGAGGCGTAGAGGCGGAACAGGCACCAGCCGATGTAGCCGACCGTGATGACGATGTCGGCGATGATGCGCGGGATGCGGATCTGGCACAGGGGCAGCAGAAACTGGAACAGCAGGATCCCCCAGATCTTCACCAGCACCAGCCCGGCCAGCAGGCTGGAGATCTCCACCAGCCAGTGGCGGGGCAGGGGCAGGCGAAACCAGCCGCCTTCTAGCTGGATCAGCAGGATCACCACCAGGCTTATCATCACGAAGCCGAGCTCGCTCACCAGCTCACGGCGGCGACCCGGGCTGCGCAGGAAATGGGTGAAGAGCAGGAACAGGGTCAGCAGGGTCCAGAACGGGTGGTCGCCAATCCACAGCATGGTAGGTAGCGCAACGAGGTTATCGCCAAACATAGCAGCCCCTTATCATTGGTTATTTCCAGCATAGTTGGTTTCAATCCGCTAAATGGATGCGGGGTCGAGGCAATTTCTTTATGCTGGGCACCTGTCTGACAAGGGAGTGGAGCGCGTGCGCAAGTGGAGCAAGGTGGCCTGGATTGCCGGGGCCTGGCTGCTGGTGGGTTGTGATCAGCTGGCCGACAAGTATCGGGTCGAGTTTCGTGATGGATCCTGGCGCGAGATCGCCATCACCCCCTTTTCAGACGAGGCGCGCTGGCGCGAGGGGTGCGCCACCGGCGAGGTGCTGAGCGACATGACGCTGCCGCTCAAGCGCGGCAAGACGGTCAACGGCCGCGAGCAGCTCTTGATCGGCGGCGAGCTGTTCGAGCTGGACGACAACGCCCTCTACCGCAGCAACGGCATGGTGTTCGGCCACACGCCGGATCACATCCAGCGCGGGCTCAAGGGGATGGAAGTGTGCCGTACCCTGCGCCCGGATCGCGGTGCGCTGCCCAAGCTCAAGGCGCGCGGGTTCGGCGACTAGCCGGCGTCGTCAGACGCCGGTCAGACGGGCCCGGCAGGCGTCGCCAAAGGCCTCGAAGATCTTGATGGAGTGAGGGTTCTGACTCGCCTTCCACTCCGGATGCCACTGCACTGCCAGCAGGAAGGGGGAGAGTGCGGGGGCGTGGATCGCCTCGATCAGCCCGTCTTCGGCATGGGCCAGCGGCACCAGTCCCTTGGCCAGGGTCTTGATCCCCTGCCCGTGCAGCGAGTTGACCGGGATCGATGGCTGTCCCATCAGCTCCGCCAGCCAGCTGCCCGGCACCAGTGTCACCTGATGGCTCTCACCATACTGGTCGTCCACCGGATCGTCCGCATCCTCCCGATGATCGTCAAAACCCGGCTCGCTGTAGACCTTCTGGTGGATGTCTCCCCCCAGCGCCACGTTGATCTCCTGCATGCCGCGGCAGATGCCGAGGATCGGCAAACCGCGGTCGAGGGCGGCGCGTACCAGCGCCATGTCGAACAGATCCCTGTCTCTGTCTTGCTGCTTCTCCGGGGTGAGGTTCTCCTGGCCGTAGAGGGTTGGATCTATGTTGGATCCGGCGCCGCTCAGATAGACTCCATCCGCCAGATCCAGATATTGCGCCAGATCCTCGGTGCCGCAGCAGGTGGGCACCAGCAGGGGGACGCAGCCGCTGATCTCTACCAGTGGTTGAATGTATTTGTGGGTCATCACCTGATAGGCGTGACCATTGCGGGGCTGGGCGCCCATGGTCATCAGTACGACGGGTTTACGCGGGGTGTGGGTGCTGCGAGTCATGATTCACCTTGGCTGTCCTTAGCGGTCCTGCGCCTTGGGCAGACCCTTGCCAGCGCAAGGGCATGCCTCAAGACATGGTCGTGGGATCGGGGTCGCGCCGCAGTGCCAGAATCGTCGGTCAGCCTGGGCAACGACAGCCTGGATCCTGATCCCAGTCTGCCAAGGCCGTTCAATATGTCAAACGAAATGATGCCAAAATGTTAAATATATTCTGCGCTCGGCTGGCTTGAGTCCCATTAAAAGGGGGCTGTAGCGAAGGGGAAGCGAGGGGAGGGTATTGTTGTGGTGGATATATTAAACATGTGGCCCCGTAGCCAGACAGGCCCAGACAGCAAAAGGGGCCCGCAGGCCCCTTGTCGACTCAGGCGTTCAGGATGAAATGCTCGATCACCTGGGCGACCCCGTCTTCATCGTTGCGCCCCGTGGTGTGCTGGGCCAGCGCCTTGATGTCGTCGGTGGCGTTGCCCATCGCCACCCCCAGCCCGGCGTACTCGATCATGTGGTGATCGTTGCCCGCATCCCCCACCGCGATGACCTGGGAGGCATCCAGCCCCAGATGCTCGGCCAGGGCGGCAACGCCGGTCCCCTTGTTGCTCCGCTTGTTCATGAACTCGAGGAAGTAGGGGGCGCTGCGCACCACGGTATAGCGCTGGTAGAGCTCGGCTGGCAGCTTGGCGATGGCCGGGGAGAGCAGCGGCTCGGGATCGATCATCATCACCTTGAGGATCTGCTCGTCGGCGGGCAGGGTGGCGAAGTCCAGCAGCTTGATGGGCATGTCGATGAGGCGGGATTCGTGCTCGGTGTAGGGGCTGACTTTGGGGCTGATGAGCCCCTGGCTGACCGAGAAGCCGTGCACGTTGACGCCCAGCTCGTCGGCCAGGGCGGCGATGGCGCTGGCGTCGCTGCCGCTGAGCAGCTGGCTGCGGATGATGCGCTGATCGGCCACCTGCTGCACCAGGGCGCCGTTGTAGCAGATGACGTAGTCATCCTGGCCGGTGAGGCCGAGCTCGGCCAGATAGCGGCTCATCCCCTCCAGCGGGCGGCCGGAGGCCAGCACGACCGTGACTCCCCTGGCGCGGGCGGCGGCGATGGCCGCATGGGTGCGGGGGGAAATCTGGCCCTGGGAGTTCAACAGGGTGCCATCCATATCCAATGCGATCAGCTTGTACATCTCTCACTATCCTGCAGTCTGGCTGGCCCGCACTATGGGGCCAATGGGAGAGGGAGTGTAGCGAAATTCACCGTCCGGATCACGGCCGGAGGTGTACGACGGGGGCGGCGGCGCTCACTTGTGGGGTTCGTAAGGGGTCAGCTGCAGCTGATCCTCGCGGATGGCGAAGTGGATGGGGCCATGCTCTATGTCGACCCGATAGTGGTGGTGGGCCATCTCCACCTCGACCCCGGGGAAGGCGTGCTGGGTGGCGATGATGTCCATCTCCGCCATCAATTTCTGCAGCTCCTCCTGCGCCGCCTCCAGCTGCTCGTCGAGCTGCTTGCTCTCCTCGAGCCGCTGGACCCGGATCAGTTTGATCTTCTGCAGGGTCTGGGGATTGCGCTTGTCGCTCGGCAGCTGCAAGAGCTTGAGCAGCAGATCCTGCAGCTTGTCCAGCTGCTCCCGGCACTCCTGCTTGCGCTGGCGCAGCGCCTGCTCCTGCTCCTTGTGGGTGAAGTAGCCGCCGAGGATCTGCAACCGGGTCTGGTTGTGGGCCGAGGCCCCCAGGATCGGCGCCATGATGAGGCGGTTGGCGATGCTGATGCCCCCCAGCAGGTGGCCCTTGCGCATGGCGCTGTCGCCCACCTTGAGGTCCTGGCCGCTGCGGCTGTAGCTGTGGCTGAGCTGGGTCAGAACGTGGATGTCGCCGCCGGCCTCCAGCTTGGCGTACTGGGCATAGCTGGCGTGGATCTCCCCCTGGGCGTTGAGGTGGCAGAGGTACTCGTTGCTCTGCTCCAGCTTGCGGCCGATGACGCCGTTGCGCACCGTGATGGTGCCACCCGATTCGATGTAGCCCCCCTCCACGAAGCCGCCGATCACCACGTCGCCGCTGGTCTTGACCTTCATGCCGGGGGTGACGTCCCCCGCCACGATCAGCGCCCCCTCGAAGATGATGTGGCCGTGGCGGATATCCACCTGCTTGACGCTCAGCACGTCGTCCACCTTCATGCCGCTCTTCTCCTGACGCGGCAGGCCCGGGCGGCTGGCCAGCAGCAGATTGGGGTCATCCGGCGAGATGAAGGTGCCTTCGCCGGCCACCATGGGGCTCTCCTTGCCATGCTTGGCGGGCAGCTCCTGGCCGGTGACGGTGAAGCCTGGCACGCCGGTGGTGGCCGGGTGGCGGCGCATCAGCTGGGCGCCGGCCTTGACGGTGAGCATGGTGCCGAGGTCGCGCATGTCGACCCGGCCGTGATCCAGCTCCTGGGGCTTGAGAATACGCTCGGCCGGGGTCTCCACCAGCCGCTCGAAGCGGGTGTCCTGACCGTTGACGGCGGCCTTGCCCTGCGCCACCGGCAACCTGAGCAGGGTGCCTGGCGTCGCCTCCTTGGCCGCCAGCACGGCGGCGGCGATGAGCTGGGGTTGCACCCCCTGCTTGATCTCGCTGGCCTGGATCGCCTGCTCCAGCTGTTCGCTGGTGAGGTATTTGCCACCCCAGTCGGCGGTGATCTGGGCGGTGGCGCTCATCCGATCCTTCTCCACCAGCAGCAGGACGCTGGCATCGTGGCGCTGGGCGATGGGCACCGGGTTGCCGGGCAGGGGGGCGGCCGGATCATTGAACAGGGTGTTGAGCAGGCTGATGGCCTGCTTGATCCCCTCCGCCAGCGGCTGATAGCGACGGCAGTTGGAGGCCAGCAGCAGGGCCTGGATATCGTTTTCCGAGATGGGTTTGGTCAGCCCCGGCGCGATGCGCAGGCAGGCGTATTCCATATCGGCTGACAACAGTAACCACTCTGTGCTTAACACCGGATCCCTTCCCTCGCTGGCATCCCTGTCGGGACGGCTGCCTGTTTCCAGTTAATCGGCATCTTGTTAAAAATGCTGATGATCAACATAGTGCTGGTCTGCAGTATCCAGACATTTCTCCTTTTTGGTCAATGAGCTAAGCACAAATGGGTGAACTGGAGCGAGGAAATGAAAAGTAACAGCGAGTATGCTGACGGCACCGGGAGTCCGTCTGCAGGCCACCACTGGCCGTCGCCCACCGCGAAAGGAGTGTCAACCTTGCGTCATTGTCTGCTGCCTCTGGCCCTGACGGGCCTGCTCAGTGCCTGCCAGCCGCAGGCCCCCGCCACCGCCCTCGGTACCCTGGAGCGGGATCGGGTGCTGCTCACCGCCACCGCCAGCGAGATCATCCGCGCCCTGCCGGTGGCGGAGGGCAGCCAGGTGCAGGAGGGCACCTTGCTGGCCCGCCTCGATGACAGGCGCCAGCAGGCGGTGCTGGCCCAGGCGCGGGCGCGGGAGGCCCAGGCACGGGCCGCCCTCGCCCGGTTGACCAATGGTGAGCGGCCGGAAGACATCGCCGCTGCCCGGGCCAGCCTCGACAAGGCGCAGGCCGCCGTCAGGGAGAGCGAGCGCAACTTCGAGCGCGTCGACCGGCTGGTGCGCCAGAAGCTGGTGAGCCCGGCGGATCTCGACAAGGCCCGTGCCCAGCGCGACAGCGCCCTGGCCGAGCAGGACGGCGCGCGCCAGCAACTCGACAAGCTGACGCGGGGCGTGCGGCGTGAAGATATCGACGAGGCGCAGGCCGCCCTGCAGGCCGCCACCGCCGAGGTGGCGCTGGCCGAACGGGAGCTGGCGGATCTCTCCATCGTCGCCACCCGCAGCGGCCGGCTCGACAGCCTGCCCTATCACCTCGGCGAGCGGGTGGCGGTCGGTGCCGTGCTGGCCGCGATCCAGGCGGACCAGGCCCCCTATGCCAGGGTCTATGTGCCCGAGCCCTCCCTCGCCGGCTATGGCGTCGGCCAGCCGGTGCGGGTGCAGGTGGACGGGGTGGCCGAGCCCTTCACCGGCCGGCTGCGCTGGATCTCGAAAGAGCCGGCCTTTACCCCCTATTACGCCCTCAACGAACGGGATCGGGCCCGGCTGGTCTACCTGGCGGAGATCGATCTGCCGGCGACGGCGCAGGATCTGCCGAGCGGTCTGCCGCTGCAGGCCGAGCCTGCCGGTGCAGGGGCCGGCCATGAGTGAGCTGGCGATCCGGGCAGAGGGAGTTAGCCGCCGTTTCGGCCAGTTTCTGGCGGTGGACGGGCTGGATCTCTGCGTGCCCAAGGGGCAGATCCACGGCTTTCTCGGCCCCAACGGCTGCGGCAAGTCCACCACCCTGCGCATGCTGACCGGCTTGCTCACCCCCTCGGCGGGGGAGGTGGAGGTGCTGGGGCTGAGCATCCCCCGCGAGGCCGAGACCCTGCGCCGGCGGATCGGCTACATGACCCAGAAGTTTTCCCTCTATGACGAACTGACCGCCTGGGAGAACCTGGAGTTCATGGGGCGGATCCACGGCATGGGCGGCGCCGGGCTGGCCGCCCGCCTGCACGAGCTGCTTGCCACCTATGAGCTGGCGCCGCTGGCACGGCAGCGGGCCGGTGCCATGAGCGGCGGCCAGAAGCAGCGGCTGGCGCTGGCGGCGGCGGTGATCCACCAGCCGGCGCTGCTGCTGCTCGATGAACCCACCTCGGCGGTGGACCCGCAGAACCGGCGCGATTTCTGGGAGAAGCTGTTCGACCTGAGCGAAGGGGGCACCACCATTCTGGTCACCACCCACTACATGGACGAGGCGGAACGCTGCCACCAGCTGGCCATCATGGAGGCGGGCCGGGTGCGGGCCCAGGGGGCGCCACAGGCGCTGATGGATGCCATGAGCACCCGGGTGGTGGAGGTGCAGGCCGCCGATCTGCGGCTGCTCAAGCAGCAGCTGGTGCAGTTGGCACCGGTGCGCTCCGCCGCCCAGCTCGGCCAGCGCCTGCGGGTGCTGGTGGACAAGGAGCTGGCGGAGCCGGTGGCCTGGCTGCAGCAGGCCTGTCCGGCGCTGGCTGGCGCCAGCCTGGCGCTGGTCAGGCCGAGTCTCGAAGATGTGTTCGTCAGCTGCACCGGTCAGGAGCCAAGGGCATGAACGGCTGGCAAGGGCTCTGGGCCATGACCCGGCAAGTACTTCGCCAGCTTGCAGGAGCGAATCGATGAACAGTCTGCGACGGCTCTGGGCCATTACCCAGAAAGAACTGCGCCAGCTGGCCAGAGACAGACTGACCTTTGGCATGGTGGTGATGATCCCGTTGATCCAGCTGCTGCTGTTCGGCTACGCCATCAACACCGACGTGCGCCAGATCCCGGTGGGACTGGTAGACATGAGCCAGAGCGTGCCGGGCCGGCTGTTGGTGGAGGCGGTGAAGGCGAGCCAGGTGGTGCACATCAAGCAGCAATATGTCGGGGTGCAGCAGGCCGAGGCGGCGTTGACCCGGGGTGAGGTGCGCGCCGTGCTGGTGCTGCCCGCCGATCTGAGTCGTCGGCTCAGCGCCGGCGAGACGGCGGGCCAGTGGCTGGTGGATGGCTCGGACACCATGATCGCCGGCGCCCTGCTCGGCCTTCGCAACATGCCGCTCTCGGATCTGAGGCCCGACCTCAAGCCGGTACCGCTCACCTTCGAGACCGTGCTCTACTTCAACCCGGCGCGCCGCTCGGCGGTCAACATAGTGCCCGGTCTGCTCGGGGTGATCCTCACCATGACCATGATCATGTTCACCTCGGCGGCCATAGTGCGGGAGCGGGAGCGCGGCAATTTGGAGCTGCTCATCACCACCCCGGTCAGCTCGATGGAGCTGATGCTGGGCAAGATCCTGCCCTATATCGGGGTGGGGCTGATCCAGGTGGCCATCATCCTCGGCCTTGGCCACTTCATCTTCGCGGTGCCCATCAACGGCGCCCTGAGCCAGGTGCTGCTGGCGACCCTGCTGTTCATCGCCGCCAGCCTGACCCTGGGGCTGCTCATCTCCACCCTGGCGCAGACCCAGCTGCAGGCGATGCAGATGACGGTGTTCATCCTGCTGCCCTCGATCCTGCTGTCGGGCTTCATGTTCCCCTACGAGGGGATGCCGCTGCCGGCCCAGTGGATTGCCGAGGTGCTGCCGGCCACCCACTTCATGCGGTTGATCCGGGGCATAGTGCTGCGCGGCGGCGAGCTTTCCGAGCTGCAGCCGGACGTGCTCTGGCTGGCGGGCTTCACCCTGCTGGTGCTGACCCTGGCCGCCCATCGCTTCAAGAAGAGTCTGGATTGATGCCCCGGGAGGGGTGAGAACCTGGCTGCTGGCTGTTAACGGCTGGCGGTGCGGGTCAGGGTGCGGTAGTCGCCGAGCACCGGCAGCCCCAAGAGGTGGCGGCGCAGCATGTCGAGGGCGGCGAAGGCGAGGATCCGGCGGCCACTGTCGGGATCCGGGTGGCTGACCTTGAGGGTCTGGCCGTGCAGTTGCCCGTCGGCGCAAAGCAGCAGCGGCACGCCGTCCGGGCCTGCCCGGCCCAGAGTCAGGCTCAAAGGGGCTGCAAGCGCCGCCAGTTGCATCAGGTCATCGCTCAGGGTGTGGCTGAAGCCGGCCGCCAGTTGCATCAGGTCATCGCTCAGGGTGTGGCTGAAGCCGGCCGCCAGGGCCGGGTGCTCGTGACACATGGCCAGCAAGGCGCCCCGGCTCTCCCCCTCCAGCAGCGTCAGCGGTCTCTCCCCCAACAGATCCAGGATCTGCCGCGCCGGTTCCTCGTCACCCCGTCCCACCAGCCAGGGCTCGATGGACGTGAGCAGCCGTGCCTCGGCGGCGTCCATGTCCGCCGTGCTGGCGTCGTGGCCGATAAGCTTGAGCTCGATGAGGGGCATGGAGGAGCGGTAGCCGAGCTCGATGCCGGCGGGCCAGGGGGCCGCATCCAGCATGTCGCTGAGGGCTGACTCCGAGACGCCAAACGTGTAGAAGCGGCGCAGTTCGGTGTCACTCTCTGCACCGGCCAGCGCCTTGAGGCGCGGCAAGATCTGTTCGCGCACCATCTGCTTGAACTCGAACGGCACGCCCGGGGTGAAGAAGAGCCGGCTCGGGCCCGCCTGCACCAGGAAGCCACAGGCGGTGCCCACCGGGTTGTCGAGGGTCTCGCACCCCTGCGGCAGCCAGGCCTGCTTGGCGTTGCTGGCGGGCATGGGTCGGCCACGGCTGGCGTAGCGCGCTTCGATAGTGGCGAGCCAGTCCGGGAAGAGGGTGAGCGGCTGGTCAAAGGCCTCGGCCGCCGCCTGGGCGGTGAGGTCGTCGGCGGTGGGGCCGAGCCCGCCGCACACCAGCACTACCTCGGCGCGGGCGGCACTCTCTTGCAGCACAACCTTCAAGTCCTTGAGGTTGTCCCCCACGGTGACGCGGCGGCGCACCTGCCAGCCCTGCTCCAGCAGGAGGGCACTGAGCCAGGCGGCGTTGGTGTCCACCACCAGGCCCGTCACTATCTCGTCGCCGGTGCTGATGATTTCGATGCGCATGAAGGGCTCCTCGGGGCTGGCGGTGGGGCTGGGCTGGCCACCTGGGTGGCCGGGTCAATCAGGGCTTGTTGTGTTCGAAGTAGTAGCTGATGCGGGTGCGTGGGTTGAGGTACTCAAACACCGCCGGCGGCAGCCGCTTGGGATGGATCACCTTGGCGATGGAGAGCTCGGCCTGCTGCAGATCGATGATGGCCGCCTCCTGGCGCGGAATGCGCGGATCGTACACCAGCACCGAGGGGTAGAGCAGGCGGGAGGTGTTGACCGACATCACCAGCCCCACCTGCCCGTTGGAGAGCTGCACCACGCTGCCCGGCGGGTAGATCCCCATCAGCCGGATCAGCATGCCGAGGTAGTCCGGGTTGAACTGGGCCTTGCGCTGCTTGTAGAGGCCGCTCAGGGCCGAGTAGGGCACCTTGGCCTGCATGTGGCAGAGGTTATCGTATTCGTTGATCAGCGAGACTATCTGGGTCAGCGGGTCGAGCTGTCCCTTCTTGAGCCCCTCCGGCCCGCTGCCGTCCAGGTATTCGTGGTGGTGCAGCACTATCCCCTTCGCCTCGGCCGGGAAGTCCTTGGCCAGGTTGAGCAGATCCAGCCCGTAGCGCGGGTGCTGGGCCATCAGGTTGCGCTCGGGTTTGGTCAGCGGCTCGGTCTTGCGCAGGATCTGGCTCGGGATCTTCAGCTTGCCGATGTCGTGGAACAGGGCCCCCATGCCGACCCGGCGGATCTCGTCGGCCGACATGTTGCACTCCTTGGCCAGCAGCATGCTGAGCACGCTGACGTTGAGGGAGTGGAAGTAGAGGTTGTTGCCATCCTCGCTGTCGGAGACCAGGTGCAGCACCATCTCGTCCACCGACAGCAACTGCTCGGTCATGGCGTTGATCAGCTCCTGCGCCTCGCCGATGGCGTTGAGGGGGCGGGACTGGATCTTGCCCATCACGTTGCGCACCTGGGCCAGCGACTGCTGGAACTGCTTCTCGCACTGCTGCAGGTCGCGGCGGTACTGCTGCAACTGCTCGATGCGGCGCTCCTTCTCCTGCTGCATCTCGGCCTGACGCTGGGCCGTGTCTGGCGCCTCCTGCGGCTGGGCCTGAACCTGGTTCAGCGGCTTGGGCGGGGCGTCGCTCTTGTCCGGGATGATGGTGACGAGCTTGAGACCGAGCCGGCGAATGAGCTCGATCTCCTCTTCGTTCTTGAGTTTGAAGCTGGAAAACAGGAAGGGGTGTTCGCGCCAGCCAAGTGGCAGAGAGACGTAATTGCCGACTTGCAGCCGGTCTACTGAAATCTTGATACCTGTCATTGTCTTGGATGCGAGAGACACATTGAGCCGTATGCTAGTCAAAGGTGGGGGTGAATACAAAAGGTATCTGATGACAGGGTAGTCGCTTTATTATAGGCTTCTGGATGTCCAGACATATTTACCGATGCAGTACAGGGAGTAAGCATGCCGATCAAGATCCCGGATCAGTTACCCGCCGCCGAAGTGCTGGGGCAGGAGAACATCTTCGTGATGACGGAGTCCCGGGCCGTCACCCAGAACATCCGCCCGCTGCGGGTGCTCATCCTCAACCTGATGCCCAAGAAGATAGAGACCGAGATCCAGCTGATGCGGATGCTCTCCAACTCGCCGTTGCAGGTGGACGTGGATCTGCTGCGCATCGACGATCGGGAGTCGAAGAACACCCCTCAGGCGCACCTGGAAAACTTCTATCACGACTTCGAACAGGTGCGGGGCAACAACTACGACGGCATGATCATCACGGGGGCGCCGCTCGGGCTGGTGGAGTTCGAGGAGGTGGTCTACTGGCCGCGTGTCGTCGAGATCATCGAGTGGTCCCATCAGCACGTCACCTCCACCCTGTTTCTCTGCTGGGCGGTGCAGGCGGCGCTGAAGGCCCTGTACGGCATGGAGAAGCAGACCCACGGCGAGAAGCTCTCCGGGGTCTATCGTCACCACAGGCTCGATGAACACGAGCCGCTGCTGCGCGGTTTCGACGACGAGTTTGTGGCGCCCCACTCCCGTTATGCAGCCTTCGACGGAGATCTTATCCGCGCCAACACAGATCTGCAGATTTTTGCCGAATCGGCAGAGGCGGGGGTCTATCTGGCGGCCACCAAGGATTGTCGCCAGGTGTTTGTCACCGGCCATCCCGAATACGACGCCCTGACCCTGGATGGCGAGTATCAGCGGGATCTGGCCGCCGGGCTTGAGCCCGTCATTCCGGTCAACTACTACCCGAACAACGACCCGAGCCAGACCCCGCGCGCCAGCTGGCGCAGTCACGGCCACCTGCTGTTTGCCAACTGGCTCAACTACTACGTCTACCAGCTCACCAGCTATCGGGTGGAGGATATCGGCAAGGTTTTCACCTACGACCAGGGTGGCAAGTAATCAGGCGTGCTGATCCAGCCGCTCGGCCAGCTGGTCGAGCCATTGGCGGTGGCAGGCCAGGGTGAACGCCTTGGGTCTGTGAGCCTTGATGGCGGCCATCGCCTCCTGTCGGGGCTGGCCCAGGCTCATCAGCAGGGCGGCGGCCACCAGCCCGGTGCGACCGCTGCCGCCCTTGCAGTGGATGGCCAGGTGCTGCCCCTCGCGCAGCAGGGCCAGTAGCTGCGGCAGCGTCTGTTGCCAGGCGAGCTCGAAGGTGGCGTCTGGGGCCTGGTCATCCTCGATGGGCAGGTGAAACCAGCGCAATCCCTCGCGCTCGACCGTCTCGCCCAAGTGGGCCAGCTCGAGGCGAGCCAGTTCGGCGTCAGTCATCAGCGTGATGACGGCGCGGGCGCCGGCCAGCCTGAGCTGATCGAGGGCCAGCGGCAACGCGACCTGCTGGGTGCCGGGGCAGGGGGTCAGCAGCAGCTGGCCGTCGAGACGCGGCACCTCCTGGCTCCAGAAGGGGTGGGAGGGGTGCATAAAGCTCCTTATGAAGCCAGTGACGGCGGGCGTGAGCCGGTTTTTGAGTGCGCCAAAGCATAGGGGGCGCGGCCCCGATGTCAATCTGCGTTGTGTTCAGCCCGGTTTACGGGCAGAGTCTAAAAAATTGAGCGGTTCAAGGAGTAAAGATGAGAAACCTGGATCAACTGGATTTGGATATCCTGGCCCATCTGTTTCGCGATGCGGGCATGACCAACAAGGATCTGGCCGCGCTGGTCGGGGTGGCACCGTCCACCTGTCTGGAGCGAGTGCGCAAGCTGCAGCAGGATGGGGTGCTCAAGGGCGCCCACTGCGAGGTGGATTACCAGGCGCTGGGGGGTCACATCCAGGCCATGGTGTCGCTGCAGCTGGCCCGCCACAGCCGCCAGATCATCGATGCGTTTCGCGACGCCATCCTGGCCCTGCCCGAGGTGATCAGCCTGTTCCACATGGGGGGCAAGGATGACTTCCTGGTGCATCTGTGCGTCGCCGATACCGAGCACCTGCGCAACTTCGTGTTCGATCACTTCACCTCCCGCGAAGAGGTGGTGCACCTCGAGACCTCGCTGGTGTTCGAGCACAAGTTCAGCCGCTCGCTGCCCTGCTTCCTCAACACCTGATGCCCCGTCTGCCCCTACAAAAAACCCGCCAATCGGCGGGTTTTGTTTTATGGCGCTCAGTTCAGCACGGTGCGGGTATCCGGCGCCGTCCGGTAGAGCCCCTGTTGATAGGCGAGGCTGCCCCAGAGCGCGAGGCCGAGGGCCGCGTCCTTCATGGTGGCCGGCTGCGGCGCCGGGGTGAGCGTCTCTGTCGCATCCTCATAGATGAAGCCTTCTGGCGCCCGCTCCGGCTGCAGGATCACCACGTCCTTGCCGCGCATCAGGGCGAAGTTCTTGTCGTACTGCATGATGGCGCGGCCCGGCCAGTCGGCGGGCATGCGGGTCAGATCCTTGCCGAGCATGGGGTAGTCGGCGCTGATCCCCATCAGGGAGAGCAGGGTCGGTGCCATGTCGATCTGGCTGACGATGCGGGGATCCTGTCTCGGCGCTATGCCGTCACCCACGATGACCCCCGGAATGTGGAAGCGGGGGATGGGCACCAGGCTGGCGCCGCTGACCCGGCTGTCGTGATCGGCGATGACCAGGAACAGGGTGTCCTGCCAGTAATCCGACCGCTTCGCCTTCTTGAAGAACTCGCCGATGGCGTAGTCCGCATACTTGGCTGCATTGTTGCGGGTCTGCTTGGGCTGCTCATAGAGGGCGATGCGCTCGTCGGGAAACTCGAACGGATCGTGGTTGCTCGAGCTGAACACCAGGCTGAAGAAGGGTTTTCCCTGTTTGTGCAGGGCCTGGAAGGTCTGGTCGGCCTTGGCCATCAGATCTTCGTCAGAGGCGCCCCAGGAGCCCTCGAACACCGGGTTCTTGAAGTCCTTCTGCTCGACTATGGTGGTGAAGCCGTTGCCGAGGAAGAAGCTGCGCATGTTGTCGAAGTGGCTCTCGCCGCCGTAGATGAAGCTGGTGTCGTAGCCCCGCTGCTTGAGCAGATCGGCGATGGTGAAGAAGTTGGTCTGGCTCTTGCCAAGCTTGACCACGGCCTGGGCCGGGGTCGGAGTGAAGCCGGTCAGCACCGCCTCGATGCCGCGCACCGAACGGGTGCCGGTGGCGTAGAGCTGCTCGAACGCCCAACCCTCTTTCGACAAGGCATCGATGTTGGGAGTGAGCGGCAGGCCGCCGAGGGAGCCGACGAACTGGGCCCCCAGGCTCTCCTGCAGCAGGATCACCAGGTTCTTCGGCTTGCCGCCGTAGCTGGCCTCGTTGAAGGTCTGGCTGGGCAGGGTGTCGGAGCTGAACTCATGGGATTCGCGGCCGCTCTCCTGGCGTACCAGATCCAGGATGCGCTGGCGGGGCAGCTCTCCGTAGAACTGGCCGGCATCCTCCTCGGCCCGCATCTGCTTGATGGCGAAGAAGAGGGAGTAGGAGGAGTTGACGGTGAGCGCATTGACCAGGGGATCGCTGGCAAACGCCACCATGGCTGGGTTGAGGGCGCGATGGCCCAGGCTGGAGCGGGCACCGAGAAAACCGATGGCCAGGATCAGCAGGGCAAACGCCGGACGCAGATACCAGCGCGGAAAGCTGATGCCGCGCAGCAAGCGGCCGCTCAGCCACCAGCCGCCCGCCAGCACGGCGCAGCTGAACACCAGCGCCAGCAGCAGCTCGCCCTTGCGGCCGGCCCACAGCATGGCGAACACCTCTTTGGGATAGATGAGGTACTCCACGTAGAGGCGGTTGGGCCGCACCCCGTACTCGGTTACGAAGGAGGGGGTGGAGATCTCCAGGAAGAGCAGCAGCCAGAGCCCCAGGGTCAGCCAGACCCGGATGAACTGCAGCCAGGCACGGCCCACGGCATGGGGGCCGGCCAGCAGCAGGGTGAACACGGCGGGCACGCCCCATAGCCAGCAGAGGGTGGCGAAGTCGACCCGCACTCCCTGCAGCAGCATCTCCTGCCAGCCGGCGACGGCGTCGACCCGCTCCAGCTGCCAGAGGCCGAGGGCGAGCCGGCTGATGGAGAGAGAGACGAGCGCGATCAATGAAAAAACGGCGATGGGCCAAAACGGTCCCAGCCATCGTCTGATAGTGGTCATTGTTGTTCCTACAAGCCTGTTTACACCCGTCCACGGGCGCATTGTTTTTATATTGCAGGGTTATGACAGTGGTGGCGGGCAAAGGTTGCGTCGGGAGTGTGCGAAAGCGCAACTTTTGGCACGTTTTATGATTTTTCTGTGATGGCGGACAAGGGTTGCAGACAGCAGAAACGACTGGAAAAACTGTGATCCTGCCTGCAAAGCGAGGGCGGGGGCTTATCTATAATGGCGCCGATTTTTCTCAATCGGAGCCGAAGGGATGCCGGTCTTTATCGATGTGGAATATTTGCAGGGGTGGAGCCTGTTCGTGGTGCTCTCGGACGGTACCACGGGGGCGCTGGATCTCGCCCCCTGGCGCACCCAGCCGCTATTTGCGGCGCTGGATTCGGAGCGGCGCTTCGCCCGGGTCTTCATCAATCGTCACCATCAGCTGGAGTGGCCCGCCGGCTGTACCCTGTCGGCTCACGAGGTCTATCACTTGATCAAGCCCATCGATGAGCGGGAGGCCTTCAGCTAACTCCCTGTTTTTGTGAGCCATCACAAGATTCCTGTAACGGGAATGTTTGAGCGTTTGCCTTCCTCACCCATTTTGGGTAAAACCTGCGCAACATTTTGCCAACCCTAGCCTGGTTTCGCTTCTCAGGGCTTGCCGCCACCGTGCCGCAGGCCTTTTTTGCAGCCTGACGGCAAACCTTCCAGCAGCTGAATGGTTTGGCGATTGGAATTAAAACAACAACATAAACAGAGAGATAAGGAAAGAGTATGGCTTGTCATATGCGCACCCCGCTGGCCCTGCTGGTGGGTGGCCTCGCCTGTCACGGCGCCGCCGGTCAGGAGGCCGTCCAGCAACTGGAACCCATGGTGGTGGTCGCCAGTCGCCCCGCCAGTACCCTGGAGGTGACCCTGGATCCCAAGAAACCGGGCTCCCCCATGCCGGCGGCCGACGGCGCAGGTTACCTCAAGAACGTCACCGGCATGAGCATGGTGCGTAAGGGGGGCTTGGGTGGCGATCCCGTGCTGCGGGGGATGGGCATGTCCCGCCTCAACGTGCAGATGGATGGCGGCATGCTGGCCGGTGGCTGCGGCGGCCGGATGGATCCGCCCACCGCCTACGTCTTTCCCCAATCTTTCGACCGGATCCGGGTGCTGAAGGGGCCGCAATCCCTCGAGCAGGGGGCGACGCTGGCAGGGACCGTGCTGTTCGAGCGGGACAGGCCCGAGTTCACCGCCCCCGGTGTCAAGGCCGAGGCGTCGGCGCTCTATGGCAGCTTCGGGCGCGACGACCAGATGCTGGACGCCACGGTAGGAGCGCCGCAGGGCTATCTGCGCGGCCAGTTCACCCACTCCGACAGCGATGACTACCGTGACGGTCACGGCGACAAGGTACGCTCCTTCTACCGACGCGAGAACGGCACCGCCCAGCTTGGCTGGACGCCCAGCGAGCACACCTGGCTCGAACTCACCGCCGAGCGCAGCAACGCCCGCGCCGCCTATGCGGATCGCACCATGGACGGCCCCATGTTCGACCGTGAATCCTTCGGCCTCAAGCTCAGGCAGGAGCAGATCACTACCCACTGGCAGCGCAGCGAGCTGACCCTGTGGGACAACGACATAGACCACATCATGGACAACTTCAGCCTGCGGCCGAACAGCGGCATGAAGATGCTCTCCAACCCGGACCGGCGCAACACCGGCGGGCGCTGGGCCAACGACATCGCCCTGCCGGCCGACTGGCTGCTGACCGCCGGGTTCGATGCCAACCGGGATCAGCACAGGGCCCGCAGCGGGGTGGACTACGCCAGCCAGCCGCGCCAGCGCACTCTGCGTTTCGAACAGCAGGGGGGCTTTGCCGAGCTGGGCCGTCAGCAGGGGGCCCACAGCTACAAGGGGGGCTACCGGCAGGACAGGGTTGAGACCACCCGTTACGGCGCGGGGGATCAGACCCTCTACAGCGATACCATGACCTTGGACAGCGGCTTTGGCCGCTACGAATACCAGTGGTCGCCGGCCTGGTCGAGCTACCTGGCCTGGGGTCAGGCCAAGCGGGCACCTGACTACTGGGAGCGCAGCAAGGACAGCGTGCCCTTCACCCTCAACCCGGAGCGCAGCCGCCAGTGGGATGCGGGGCTGGCCCTGCGCAGCCGCGATCTGGATCTGACCCTCTCCCTGTTCAGCGCCGACATTCAGGACTATCTGCTCTATAACAACAAGTCGAACAAGGTGCGCAACATCGACGCCCAGACCCGCGGCGGCGAGCTGGAGGGGCGCTGGCAGTTTGCCGAGCAGTGGCGTCTCGATGGCGGCCTGGCGGTGGTCTACGGTGAAAACCGCAGCGACAACAAGCCGCTGGCCCAGATGCCGCCCCTCGATGGCAAGCTGGCGCTGGGCTGGCAGCCAGCCGAGGCGTGGAACCTGACCCTGCTGGGCCGCGCCGTGGCCGCCCAGGATCGGGTGGATGTGGGGTCCGGCACCGTGGCCGGGCAGGATCAGGGGGAGACCCCGGGCTTCTTCACCATGAACCTGAGCGCCGCCTGGCAGTTCCACCCGGGCTGGCAGCTGTCGGCCGGGGTGGACAATCTGTTCGACACCTTCTACTACGAGCACCTCTCCAAGTCGGTGCACGCCAGTCAGGCCGGGCTGGGCTACGAGCAGGTGGGGCGCATCCCGGAGCCGGGTCGAGCCTACTGGCTCTCCCTCAGCTATCGCTTCGCCTCGGCTGGCGTGCTCTGAGCAGGGATTGGGTAACCGGCTGAATCAGGTAACGTTTTCAGTCACAGACCCGTGCGGGCTGGGCCGCTATCATGGCCCCAGTGCGGCGCTTTGGGCGTCGATACCACCACAGCGGGAACATAACAATGAAACAAGGAACGTTGCGTCGTGGCGGCCTCATCGGGGCCGCCCTGTTACTGACGGCTTGCGGCAGCGGAGGCGGGAGCGGTTCCAGCGAGCCACAGCCCCCGGTCACCAACCCGCCGCCGGCCACCGCCAGCCGCGCCTGCTACGGCAATGACCAGCCGGCCTGCAACCTGCGCACCTATCAGGTGATGGTGGAGTCCTTCGTCGACGGCGACGGCAGCGCCAACTACGGCGTCGGCTACGGTCCCTCCCAGCACAACGGCGATCTGCAGGGGATCATCGACAGCCTGGACTACATCAAGAGCCTCAACGTCAACGCCATCTGGCTGACCCCGGTGTTCGACTCCTGCGCCGGCCAGGGCGGGGACGACAGACTGGATGCCACCGGCTACTTCGCCTGCGACTTCTTCAACGTGGACCCCAACTTCGGCAGCAACGCCCAGCTTAAAAAATTGGTGGACGGGGCGCATCAGCGCGGTCTCTACGTCTTCCTCGACGGGGTGTTCGGTCACGTCAACAAGGTGGGGGTGAGCAAGCCCTCGCCCGAGGGACGGCTGCCCGCCCTCAAGAGCGGTGGAGCCGGTTATCCCGGTCAGCTGGTGGATTACAGCCAGCCCGAGAGCCTCGCCTACTTCAAGGAGGTGGCCCGCTACTGGGTCGAGCAGTACGGCATCGACGGCTGGCGCCTCGATCAGGCCTATCAGCTCGATCTTGACGACTGGCGCGCCATTCGCAGCGAGGTGGAGCGGGCCAGCGCGGCGCGCAAGGCCGCCGGCCAGCAGTGGGGCACCCTCGGCTATATGGTCGGGGAAGTGTGGAAAGGGGCCGACGAGATCCGCGCCCAGGCGTACGGGCCGAGCGACAACCCGGCGCTCTCCTCGGCGTTCGACTTCCCGCTGCGCTACGGCCTGGTGCAGGCACTGGCGGTGGAGGAGTCCGGCAAGGGCGGGCAGGGGGCCAGCGTGCTCGATGCCAGCTGGAACAAGGTGGAGAACTACCCGGACCACGCCATGCCCAACCTGATGCTGGGCAACCACGATCTGGTGCGCTTCGGCGATCTGCTGGAGCGCGGCAACTTCAATCCGGCGGACTACTGGCAGCGCCACAAGGCGGCTTTCAGCTTCCTGGCGGCCCGCTCCGGCCCCATTACCCTCTACTACGGCGAGGAGTTTGGCGACGAGGTGCCTGGCTTTGCCAAGCAGGTGGGTGGCGACTGCGCCGCGCAGGGGCTCTGTGACGATCACGTGGCCCGCAGCGATGGCAAGGTGCCGGGTGCCACCGGTTTTGTGCCGAGCAGCGAGCAGAGCGAGCTGAAACAGTGGCTCAGCCAGCTGCTGGCCCTGCGTGCCGCCCACCCAGCCCTCTATCAGGGGGAGCGGGTCAAGCTGGTGGCCGAGGGCAGCGTCTATGGCGACATCAAGCAGACGGCGGCGGAGCAAGTAGTCTACCTGCTCAACGTCTCCACCACGCCCCAGCGCTATGCGGTGCCGGCCAGCAAGCTGCGCAGTGGCAGCGCCCTGGTGGATCTGCAGAGCGGCGAGCGCCTGGCCATCGGCGGCAGCAGCGTGACGGTGGACTTGCCGCCCCTCACCGGCCGCTTCCTGCTGGTGCGCTGAGGCTGGTAAACAACAAGGGCTCCGTGATGGAGCCCTTGTTCATTGGGACGTTACTTCTCGATGCCGCTGCCGAGCTCGTCCTGATGGGGATCGGCCCGGCCGTTGCCGTGCCGCCAGCTCTCCAGCCGGTTGTGTACCCCGCGGCGCAGGCCTTTGAAGCTGGTCTCCAGGTAGTCCACCCCCACCAGGATGGAGAGAGTGACGCCGGTGAGCAGCAGCGCCTGGTGCAGCATCTGCATGCCGATGAGGGCGCCGAGGGCCGCCAGCATCCAGACGGTGGCGGCGGAGGTGACCCCCAGTACCTGACCATCCCGGGTCATCATCACCCCGGCGCCGAGAAAGCCGATGCCGGTGATGAGCTGGCCCAGCACCCGCGCCTGATCGGCGCTCTGGGGACTGACGGCGGCACCGATGGCAAGAAAACAGTAGGTGCCGAGGATGATGAGCGAGGAGGTGCGGATGCCGACCGGCTTGCCGCGCAGCTGCCGCTCCAGCCCCACCAGGGTGCCGCACACCAGACAGACCAGGATGTTTTCCCAGCCAAGGGGCGCTATGTCCCACCAATCAGTCGTCATCATATCCACCTCTGCTCTCGATGCTTGTTATCCGGCCGCGCTCTGCCCCCGGTTCTCCAGCCGCTGGCGGAAGGCCCGGGCGAGACGCTCGTAGAGGTCCTTTGCCTCTCTGTCCTCAATATCGCCACGTATCCAGGGATTGTCGATGATTTCCAGCAGCACGCAGTCACGCCCCTGCTGGCGCAGATCGACCCCGAACAGGCCGTTGCCGAGCTGATGCACGGCGCGGCGGGCGGTCTGCAACACCCGCTCCGGCACCTCGTTGAGCGGCAACGCCTCGATGCGGCTCATGTCGAGGGGGTGCTTGCGGCGGCGGATGCGGTTGCCGGGTTCGGGGCGGAAGCGGCGGCAGGCAAACAGCGGCGAGCCGTCGAGAAAGCCGATGCGCCAGTCAAACTCGGCGGGGATCCGGCTCTGCACCAGCAGCAGGGCGGAGCGCCCCAGCCCCTCGTCCAGCAGGCGAGCCAGCTGCTGCTCGTCGCTGGCCATGGCCAGATCGCGCCCCTGCGCCCCGTCGGGTACCTTCACCATCAGCGGCAGGCCGAGCCGCTGCACCAGCTCATCCACGTGGTGGCGGCCGCGGCGGGTCACCACCATGGTGGGCGGCATGGGCACGCCGCTGCGTACCATCAGCTCGTAGAGGTAGAGCTTGTTGCTGCAGGCGAGGATGGCGCGGGAGCTGTCGATCACCGGCATCTTGAGCTGCTCGGCGCGGCGGGCAAACTCGAAGGTGTAGTGGCCCACCGCGGTCTCGGAGCGCAGCCAGAGGGTATCGAACTCCGGCAGCCGCTCGATGGCGGACGGTGCCAGGATCTCGGCCCGGATCCCCTGGGCCGCGGCCGCCTGGATGAAGCGCTCCAGCGCCAGCGTATCGCTGCTGGCGCGACCGTCGTTGGGGTCGACCAGGATGGCGAGCTGGTAGAGCGGCGCCGCCTGCTCCTCGTCACCGGTGCCCACCAGCGCCTGGGCGTGGTGCAGCATCAGCGTCTGCTCGCTTGGGCTCAGCTCCAGCGGCGACAGGCTCTGCTGCTGGCGCACCGACCAGCCGTGACGGCCGCGCTTGAGGGTCAGCTCCTGCAGCGGCAGCTGGCTGAGGCCGTAGTAGTAGCGGGCCAGGCCGGCCAGCTCGCTCTGCTCGCACTGGCCGAAGATGGCGCGCACCCGGATCCGATCCTCGCTCTGCTGAGCCAGCCAGCCCTGCAGCTTGCGCCACAGCTTGGCCGGCGGCTGCTGGGGTTGCAGCTGGCTGATGGCCTGCAAACCCGGCAGGCAGTGGTGGCCGCGGGCCTGGGCCAGCAGCGAGCAGTAGTAGCCAGCGCCGAGGTGCTCCAGATTGCGGCAGAGGTTGATGATGCGGGGACGGCCGCCGGTGGTGGGCACCCCGTGTTGCAGGTAGGTGCGGGCGCTCAGCAGATAATCGGCATGGCAAGGCCAGTCGCCCAGCTCTTCGACGATGACGTAGGTACTCATTTTTTCGGCTCCACAGATGAAACTGCCTTAAGCGGCAGGATCCCCAGTGGGCTTCGATGCACCGACAAGCACGACAATGGCGCGAGGGGAAACAAGAGGTTACAGTGCCTAATATGCCGCCTTGGTAACTTGTGATACAAGTCGCATTTTTGGTGATGAAGATAAATAACCGAACAAGGATTCCCCGTGTTGACCGTGCGCGCGGCCCGGACCGATGATCTGGGCGCCATCGTTAAGCTGGAACGCTACTGTTTTCCCCCCGAAGTCGCCTTTGGCCGCAGCCGCTGGCACTATCTGCTGACCCAGGCCAAGGGGCGCACCTTGCTGGTGCTGGACCAGCAGGAGCAGCTGATGGGCTACCTCTGTTTGCTGGAGCACAGGGGCTGGGATCGGCTGATCATCCAGACCCTCGCCATCCGCTGGACCATCCGCCGCCAGGGCTGGGCTCGCCGCCTGCTGGAGCAGGTTATTCAGGAGGGCAAAGAGGCCGGCTGGGGGGCGATCCGGCTGGAGGTGGGCGATGCCAATGAAGAGGCGCAGGCGCTCTATCGCGGGCTGGGTTTTCGCCCAAGGCAGAAGCTGCTGGATTATTATGGCCACGGTCAGCATGCCCACCGGCTGGTGCTGGCGCTGAAGCAGGCCTGAGTGAAGGGAGAGAGGGGATGAGCTGCGACAACTGCCTCGCCACTGCCATCAGGGCCAAGCTGGGGCGCTGCCCGGTCTGCGCCGGCCAGACCTTCGCCATCGGCCTGGTCGGCTGGCTGGTCTGGTGGTGGTGTGGCGCCGACACCTCGGTCAACGCCCTCACCGGCCTGCTGTTCGCGCTGGGGGGCTCGGGCCTGTTCCTGCTCCACCTGCTGGTGTTCATCTGGCGCAGGGCGAGCGGGCGTGAATTGAGCGACGAATAGATCAGATTGATTTCAAACAGATAAATAACAATAGCGCTGTAGAAATGGAGGTTCAGATGATTGCAATGGTAACGGGCGCCTCGTCCGGTTTTGGTGAATCCATCAGCCGTCAGCTGGTGCAGGCGGGCTACAAGGTGATCGGCACCGGCCGCCGCGGCGAACGGCTGGCCGCCCTGGCCGACGAGCTGGGTGCACAATTCCTGCCGCTGGTGTTCGACGTGCAGGACAAGGCGGCCACCCGCGCCGCCATCGACGGGCTGCCGGCCGAGTGGCGCGAGGTGGATCTGCTGGTCAACAACGCCGGGCTGGCGTTGGGGCTGGAGCCCGCCCACAAGGCAGACCTTGAGGACTGGGAGCAGATGATCGCCACCAACATCAGCGGTCTGACCCTGCTCACCCGCCTGCTGCTGCCGGGCATGGTGACGCGCAATCGCGGTCACGTCATCAACATCGGCTCCATCGCCGGCACCTACCCCTATCCGGGTGGCAACGTCTACGGTGCCACCAAGGCGTTCGTGAAGCAGTTCA
The DNA here is from genome assembly GCF_040908225.1 of Aeromonas sp. R5-3. Taxonomy (NCBI): domain Bacteria; kingdom Pseudomonadati; phylum Pseudomonadota; class Gammaproteobacteria; order Aeromonadales; family Aeromonadaceae; genus Aeromonas; species Aeromonas sp. R5-3. Next base: position 173,639 of record NZ_JBFODH010000023.1, read on the forward strand.
GCCTCAACCTGCGCGCCGATCTGGCGGGCACCGCCATCCGCGTCACCAACGTGGAGCCGGGTCTGTGCGGCGGCACCGAGTTCTCCAACGTGCGCTTCCACGGTGACGACGCCAAGGCGGCCACCGTCTATCAGGGGGTGCAGGCGATCCAGCCGGAAGACATCGCCAATACCGTGCTCTGGATCAGCCAGCAGCCGGCTCACGTCAACATCAACAGTATCGAGATCATGCCGGTGGCGCAGACCTTCGGCCCGCTTCATATCAGCCGTCGCTGATGGCTGCTGCGGATGAAACAAGAGAGGCTCCCCTGGGAGCCTCTCTGTTTTGGGGCCTGTTTACAGGCTCATGATCTTCTTGAACTCCTCCGGCGAATACTTCTGCTCGGTACGCTTGGTGAGATCCATCATCAGCTTGTAGCGCAACTCTTTGGCCATCTGATAGCTCTTCTCCAGCTGGCCATAGGAGTAGTCGGATGCCAGCCCGATGGCGGTGGCCTTGTCGCCGGCATAGGCCTGCTTCAGGCTCTGGTCGAGCAGGGCCACCTCCTTGTAGAGCTTGCTGCTCTCCTTGCTCCAGACACCGCGCAGCAGCGGCAGGTATTTGTCCGGATCGGCGCTGGCCAGCGCGGTCAGGCTGCGGAACTGCCAGTAGGCGGAATCATCGGAGTAGCTGTCGCTGCCGGTGCGGTAGGGCAGGGGATAGGACTCCAGGGTGTTGTAGAGCGGCACCATCACGGATTCGGCCAGCACGCCGTAGCTCTGCCAGATGAGCCCCTGCAGCTCTTTGGGCATCTCCTTGCGCAGCTGGATGACGTGGGATTCGAGCTGGCGATCGATGCGGATCGGCCGCTCTGCCTTGCCCGCCAGTGGCGTACCCTCATAGGTGGCGCTCAGCAACCTGGCCACGTCCGGCACGGCGATGGGGGCATCCGGCTTCATGAAGAGCGGGTACTGCGCCTGCCGGGTTGGCTGCTTGTGAGAGGCCGTCAGCATTTTCTGGCCGAGCCACTCCCGATCCACGTTGTAGGGGTCGGCAATCACCCCGAATGCCTTGGCGAAGTTGAACTCTTTCGGGTCGGCGTTATCCAGCAGTTTGTGCTCGCGCACAAACTCCAGCAGTCTGGGCGAGTGCAGCACGTCGGCGCCGTCGAGATCGACGCCGTGGATGCGCAGGCCGTTGGCCACCATGGCGTAGCTGTCGTCCGGCACCCGCACTGCGATCCAGTGGTGGCCGGAGCCGATCTCCATCAGCCAGGCCTCGTTCACATCCGCCAGATAGAGGCTGTTGCCCTCACCGGCGCCATATTGCTCCACATAGCGGCCGAGCAGCTCGACCCCCTCTTTGGCCGTCCTGGCCTGCGGCAGGATCAGGGTCGGAATGATGGCCTCGATGACCCCCTTCTCAATCAGTGGATCGGCCTTCTGGGCCTTGTCGTTGACCTCGGCACTGGTGGTGGCCGAGATGGCGACGTTGGCCTCGTTGATGCCGCGCTCCTCGTAATACTTGCCGTCCGGGTCGCTGCCGGCGGCATCCCAGTCACGGATGGCGGAGTAGGCCAAGAAGGCTTTGGGCATCGGCACTTCCAGCCCGTTGCCCAGTTTCCAGGTCTTGCCCTCGTTTTGCTGCGCGGGCCGGAAGGCCAGGTATTTGTTCCAGTTGTTGACGCCAAAAACCTCGTTTCTGGCGATCATCACGCTGCCATCGGCACTGGCGCCCTTGCCGACGATGAGGCCGGTACAGGCGTCGGCACTGGTGCCAAGCAGGGTGAGCAGGGTGGCGGAGAGAAGACTCAAGGTGTGTTTTTTCATAGTTATGCCCGAAAGGTTGCGGTGGATGCGCGTCAGGGGGCGGGAGAAGCGGCCGGGAGTGACCGGACTGGGTCGGGGATCCGACGGTAGACAGGTCTGCATCTGCTTGATTTCGCAAACATATCATCCATAACGCTGCTTGCTTGCCCGATGGTGCGCCAAAATTGTATGCCTCACTGGTTGTTTGTTTTGTGATCGACAAGGCGTTCCTGCTGTTTATGTGGCGAGGAGTTTTATAGGTAGTTGTATGTGTCGGAAATCGGGATAAAAGCAGCGGATGAGTCATGATTCTGACGCCACATCAGGTCCGTGACCGGCGGCAGGCTTGCCACGGTGGGGATCTCGTTCACCCTGACAAGTTGGCCTGCAACTTGCTGGTTTTATTGCCAATGATGGGGCCAGGCGCCTCATACCATCGAATCAGCGACCTCGTCATGCCGGTTTGGCATGCAGACTGGAGCCCCCATGGATATCAAACCCTACAGCCAGCAGCTTGCCCAGAGCGCCTCCAACAATCGCGCCCTCGCGACCCTCAGCAGCGCCGACAGCGGTCAGGGTGGCGGCGGTTGGGAAGATCTGGTCAACCTCTCCTCCCAACGGATAACCGGCCAGGCCCAGCAGGCGCTGACCTATGAACACCTGGCCAAGAACAGCAAGCTGCCGCCGGCGCTCGACATGAGTTCCGACAAGGGGGGCGTGCTGCAGCAGCTGGTGGACAAGGCGCTCGGCTTTGATCGCAAGCAGTTCAACGAGATAGAAGAGAAGCTCAAGGCGATTGCCGACAACAAGCAGCTGAGCGCCGAGGAGCGGGCGGAGCAGAGCAAGCCGTTGAACGAGCAGCGGGACGCCATGCTGCAAGACGCCATGGACCGCCTCACCGGCAAGAAGAGCAGCAAGGAAGAGAGCAAGAGCGCCTGAGCAGCGGAATGACTCGAACGGCAATCCATGGTCAGCGGGGGCAAGCCCTTGCCCCCGCTGACCACAGTGGATGAGCGGCCCTGCCGGCAACCCGCATCCGCGGTGCAATGTGAGGGCGTGCCCGCGTTCTTTGACCTGTGGGGGCCACAGGCGCACAATCCCTCTGCATGCATTCAACCGAGGGCTCTGCCGTGTACAACTTCCAATATGCCAATCCCACCCGCGTCTGTTTCGGTGAAGGCCAGATCGCCAAACTGCCCGAACTGATCCCGGCCGGCAGCCGCCTGCTGGTGCTCTACGGCGGCGGCAGCATCAAGCAGAACGGGGTCTATGACCAGTTGACCCAGGCGCTGGCAGGCCGGGAGTGGCTGGAGTTCCCCGGCATCGGCGCCAATCCCCAGTACGACCAGCTGATGGAGGCGGTGGATCTGGTCAAGCGCGAGCGCATCGACTTCCTGCTGGCGGTGGGTGGCGGCTCAGTGGTGGACGGCAGCAAGTTCGTGGCCGCCGCGGCCCGCTTCGAGGGGGACGATCCCTGGGAGATCCTGCTGCACAAGGCCCCCATCAAGGCGGCGCTGCCGCTCGGCTGCGTGCTGACCCTGCCGGCCACCGGTTCGGAGAGCAACCCGGCCGCCGTGGTGAGCCGGGGGGAGGCGAAGCTCTCCTTCATGAACCCGCTGGTGCAGCCGGTGTTTGCGGTGCTGGATCCCACTACCACCTACAGCCTGCCGCCGCGCCAGGTGGGCAACGGGGTGGTGGATGCCTTCGTTCACATCATCGAGCAGTACCTCACCTTCCCGGTGGGGGGCGAGGTGCAGGACCGACTGGCGGAAGGGCTGTTGCAGGTGCTGGTGGACAACGGCCCGCGGGCGCTGGCGGAGCCCGCCAACTACCAGGTGCGCGCCAACCTGATGTGGGCGGCCAGCCTGGCGCTCAACGGCCTCATCGGGCGCGGCGTGCCGCAGGACTGGTCCACCCACGCCATCGGTCACCAGCTCACCGCCCTGCACGGGCTGGATCATGCCCAAAGTCTGGCGGTGGTGCTGCCCTCCCTGCTGCGCGAGCAATCGGCCCAGAAGCAGGAGAAGCTGGCTCAGTTCGCCGAGCGGGTGTGGCACTCCGGCCGTGAGGATAGGGCGCTGCGCATCGAGGAGGCGATTATCCGCACCGAGCAGTTCTTCCGGCAGATGGGGGTGGGCACCCGGCTCGCCGACTACGGCCTGGATGCGCGCTGCATCCCGGGGATCTGCTCCAACCTCAAGCGCTTCGGCCTGACGGCGCTTGGGGAGCAGCAGGACATCGACCCCGACAAGGTAGCCAGGATCCTTTCCCACGCGCTTTAAGTCAGGGGGCCAGCGCCTGGCAACCATAGTGGCGTGGATCCTCTTCCACACCCTCTGATCACTGGCTGGTCAACGAAAAAACGCCCCGATCATCGGGGCGCTTTGCATGGTGTTGCCTGTCGCACAGCCGCTTATTCGGCGCTCTGGTCCAGCTCGCGCTCCAGCGCCGCCGCCTTCTGGCGGGCCGGATGAGTGTTGAGGCGCTGCCAGTAGGCCTGCAAATGCGGGAACTGGGTCAGCTGTCCGCTTTGCGCCAGCAGATCCACCAGGAAGGAGTTCAGGATGTCGGCGCCGGTGAGGCGATCGGCCACCAGATAGCGGCGGCTTGCCAGCACCTCATCGAGATAGCCCAGCACCTTGGCGCACTCGGCTTTGGCGTAGTCCGGCAGGAAGCGCATCGGGCTGCCGTCCTTGCGCACGAACATATCGAGCAACAGCGGCAAAATGCCGGAGCTCTCGGCGAAGTGGAGCCACTGCAGGTACTCGGCATAGTCCGGGCTGTCGGCGGCCGGTGCCAACCGCTGCGGGGCGTGGCGGGCGATCAGGTACTCGGTGATGGCACCGGATTCTGCCAACACTCGGCCGTCAAACTCGATGACCGGCGACTTGCCGAGGGGGTGGACGGCCTTGAGCTCGGGCGGTGCCAGAAAAGTGGCGGCATCGCGCTGGTAGGCCTTGATCTCATAGGGCAGGCCCAGCTCTTCGAGCAGCCAGATGATGCGCTGGGAGCGGGATTTGTTCAGGTGGTGCAGGACTATCATGAATACCTCGACGCAGTGACAAGAAGCGTTAGTACGCAGCGGCGCGGCGACGGGTTCACCGCTGCAGCTAAAAAAAAGCGGGCTGATGCCCGCTCGTTCAACGCCTGACTCAGGCCTCCAGCGCCTGATCCAGATCCGCCAGTATGTCCTCGATCGCCTCGATCCCTACCGACAGCCGGATCATCTCAGGTTTCACCCCGGCCTTGGCCTGCTCCTCTTCGCTGAGCTGGCGATGGGTGGTGGAGGCGGGGTGGCAGGCCAGCGACTTGGCATCGCCGATGTTGACCAGCCGCTTGAAGATCTTGAGCGCATCGTAGAATCGCACCCCCGCCTCGTAGCCCTCTTTCAGGCCGAACGAGAGGATGGCGGAGGGGCGGCCGGCCATGTACTTCTCCGCCAGCAGGTAGTGGGGGTGACCCGGCAGCCCGGCGTAGCTGACCCAGGCTACCTTGGGGTGATGCTTGAGGTGGTGGGCCACCTGCAGGGCGTTGTCCACGTGGCGCTCCATGCGCAGGCTCAGGGTCTCCAGCCCCTGCAGCAGCAGGAAGGCGTTCATCGGCGCCAGCGCCGCGCCGGTATTGCGCAGCGGCACGGTGCGCACCCGCCCGATGAAGGCGGCCGGGCCGAAGGCCTCGGTGTAGACCACCCCGTGGTAGGAGGGCTCAGGCTGGGTCAATTGGGGGAAGCGCTCGGCATGATCCGCCCAGGGGAACTTGCCCGAGTCGACCACCACGCCCCCCAGCGAGTTGCCGTGGCCGCCGACATATTTGGTCAGGCTGTGCACCACGATGTCGGCGCCGTGCTCGATGGGCTTGCACAAGACCGGGGTGGCGACCGTGTTGTCGACGATGAGCGGCACGCCGCGGGCGTGGGCCACCTTGGCCAGGGCGGCTATGTCCACTATGTTGCCGGCCGGGTTGCCGATGCTCTCGCAGTAGACCGCCTTGGTCTTGTCGTCGATGAGTGCGGCGATGGCCTCGGCGCTGTCATCCTTGGCGAAGCGCACCTCGACCCCGAAACTCGGCAGCATGTGGGCGAACAGGGTGTAGGTGCCGCCATAGAGCTGGGGGGTGGAGACGATATTGTCGCCGGCGGCGGTCAGCGCCTGGATGGCGTAGGTGATGGCGGCGGAACCCGCCGAGACCACTAGGCCAGCAATGCCCCCTTCCAGCGCGGCCATGCGCTGCTCCAGCACATCGTTGGTGGGGTTCATGATGCGGGTGTAGATGTTGCCAGGCACCGCCAGGTTGAACAGATCCGCCCCGTGCTGGGCGCTCTCGAACTCGTAGGCCACCGTCTGGTAGATGGGCACGGCAACGGCCTTGGTGGTGGGGTCGTTGGCAAAGCCGTGGTGCAGGGCCAGGGTCGCATCTTTCATCACACACTCCTTGTTGGATGTTGCTGGATAGCAGTCATAGATGGATAGACGTCCAATCTATCAGGCCCTTGGCCGATGTAAACCATCAGATCCGGCAAAGCAATCTCGTCGGGGCGTGAGGGAGGCCGGCTCAGAGGCGGCGGCGATACTCCTTGTCGTCGATCTGGTGCATGTCCCACTGCATCAGACGGTTGAGCTGGCTCATGGGATCCTCGATCAGCGGCAGCGGGCGGGGCAGGATCCGCTTGAAGTAACGGCGCAGGATCTGCTGGATCCGGTTCGGTTTGATGGGGTTGGCGTGGCTCATGATGGGGCTCCTGTGCTGTGGTTCTCACGTTCGCCAGCAGTATTGAGCTAAAATGCGGAAGTAAAAACTGATGACTTTCAGCACAAGGATTTCCTCTTTTATGCCCACCAGCCGCCTCTACCAGCAATTCCAACGGCTCGCCCGGCAGCTCGGCTGCGACGAGCGGGAAATAAGCCTCGCCGAGGTGGCGGATCTGCTCTGCTGTACCCCGCGCAACGCCCGCCTGCTGCTGCGCCGCATGCAGGAGCAGGGCTGGCTCGGCTGGTCTGCCGAGGCCGGGCGGGGACGGCGCTCCCGCCTCACCCTGCTGGACAACCAGGAGAGCCTGACCCGGCGCCGACTGCGGGAGCTGCTGAGCCAGGGCCAGCTGGCGCAGGCGGTGCGGCTGGCGGAAGATCGCCTCGATCTGCTCACTCCGCTGCTTATTGAACAGCTCGGCCAGGCCACCCGGGCAGGACGCCAGATCCTGCGGGTGCCCTACTACCGGCCACTGCCCCAGCTGCTGCCCACCGGCCCGCTGCGCCGCTCCGAAATCCACTTGAGCCGCCAGCTCTTCAACGGCCTGACCCGGCGAAATGAGGAAAATGGGGAAATCGAGGGGGATCTCGCCCACCACTGGGAGTGCCTCGGCCCCTGCCACTGGCGCTTCTACCTGAGGCCGGCGGTGCGCTTTCACCACGGCCGCGAGCTGGTGGTGGAGGACGTGACGGAGAGCCTGCAGAGCCTGCGGGATCGTCCGCTGTTCGCCCATCTGGCACGGCTGGAGAGCCCCTGGCCGCGCACCCTGGATCTGCACCTCGACAGCCCGGATCCCCTGCTGCCCCACCTGCTGGCGGAGCCGGTGGCCGTCATCCTGCCGCGCGAGCTCAAGGGGGAGGCGGGCTTTGCCCTGCAGCCGGTGGGCACCGGCCCCTATCGGGTGACCGCCAACGATCCCATGCACCTGTGCCTGGAGGCATTCGACGACTACTTCGGTCTGCGCGCCCTGCTCGACGAGATCGACATCTGGATGCTGCCGGAGCTGGCGGAGCGGCTGGAGAGCCACCTGCAACTGGGGCGCGACAGCCCGGAGCTCGGCACCATGCGTGGCGAGTCCGAGCTCGAATCGGGCTGTTACTTCCTGCTGCAGGATGAGCGCTCCGGTGCCCTGCAGGATCCCGCCCTGCGCCAGTGGCTGGCCGGCCTGCTCAACCCCATCGCCCTGATGGCGCGGGTCGCCCCCGAGCTGCAGCGGGGCTGGACCAGCGCGCTGGGTCTCTTGCCCCACTGGCGCGAGGCGCAGCCGGTCCCGTTGCCGGCGCCGGCCGGGCGGCCACGTCATCTGGTGCTGGCCTGCTTCAACCAGCACCTGGAGTTCAACGAGTGTGCCAACGCCATGAGCAGCCTGCTGGCCGAGCAGGGCATCGCACTCGAGGTACGCACCCTGGATTACGGCCGCTGGGTGAGCGGGGCGGACGAGGACGTGGATCTCTGGCTTGGCACCCTCAACCTGGAGCACGAACACGCCTTCGCCCCCTACGCCTGGCTGCAGGGAACCCCGCTGCTGCGCAAGGTGTGGGGCGGCCAGCATGGCCTGTGGCAGGGGCTGACGCAGTGGCGTGCCAGCGGCGAGGAGCCGGGGCCGCGGGCGCTGCTGGCAAATGTGCAGCGGCGGGGCTGGTTTGTGCCGCTGTTTCACCACTGGCTGGAGCTGGAGAGCCGGGTCGGCGTGCACGGGGTACGGATGACGGCGCTCGGCTGGTTCGATTTTCGCAGCGCCTGGCTGCGCCCGGAGCTGGCCGTCGGCTCCGGAGAGGGGATGGAGGAGCTTGAGTCCAGAGGCGGGCCGCGTTAGCCTGAGCGCGGTCCAACGACAAGGAGTCGATATCCATGCTGGAAATGCAGATCCAACCCCGTTTTCAAGAGACAGATGCCCTCGGCCACATCAACAACACGGTGCCGGCGGTCTGGTTTGAATCGGCCCGCGACCCGCTGTTTCGCATCTTCTCCCCCGAGCTGGATGTGCACAACTGGCATCTGATCATCGCGGGTTACACGGTGCAGTTCAAACGGGAGCTGTTCTACGGCCAGCAGGTATTGATCAAAACCGGGGTACGCCGCATCGGCTCCAGCTCCTTCACGCTCTGGCAGGAAGCCTGGCAGGAGGGCGAGCTGGCGGTGACCGCCGAAACCACCCTGATCCATTTTGACTACCAGTCCCGCCAGTCCATCCCCCTGGGCGATCGCCACCGGGAGGAGCTGCGGGCCTGGCTGATAGAAAGCTAACCTTGGCCCTTAGGCCAATCACAGGACACTTATGCGCAATACCGTGATCGCCCTGAGCCTCGGCCTGGGACTGGGGCTCTGCTCCATGCCTTCGATGGCGGCCTCCCTCGCCGAGCAGTTCTCCCTGATGGAAAAGGGGGCCGAGAGTGCCCTCGATACCCGTCTGTTCAGCCACGACGGCATAGACATCAAGGCCTGGGTGGATGGATTTCCCGTCATCATCGCCGTGCCCATCATGAATGAGCAGGGCAAGCAGGAAGGGGAGAGCCGTTACTACTTCAAGGGCGGCAAGCTGTTCGGGGTGAAGGAGCCCGCCGCCCAGTTTGCCTTTGACGATGGCGGCAAGCTGACCCGGTGGCTAGACGAGAAGGGACAGCCCGCCGAGTTCGTCAGCAAGATGAGCATGCAGCAGCGAGAAGCTTGGCTCACCAAACGGGCGGCCGAGCTGGGCCAGCTGTTTGCGCCGAGCGCCGCCGGACAGAAGGCGGCCAAGGGGGGCGTCAAGCTCAAGGGGGCGGAGCTGGCCCACTGGCTCTGCAACGGCAAGCTGATGGCGCTGGCTGGGGGGGACAAGGTGACCTTCGAGCCGGCCAAGCTCAAGACCCGCGCCGAGGGTATCGAGGGGGAGGTCTCCCTGCGCCGTGACAAGGGGTGGCAGGATCTGAGCCTCAAGTGCGAGGTGCAGGGAGCCCAGGTGACCCGCCTGACCTGGCAGCCGCTGCCGGGGGCCAACAAGCCGCAGTAAGCGCGGCAGCAGCAAAGCAAGGGGCCCAGATGTGGGCCCCTTGCTTATTTTGGTTATTTTGGCGGTTACTCACCCAGCCTGAGCCGGGTGAGGGCTTCCACCCGTCGCCACTGGCCGGGCTCGAACCAGCGCGCCAGGATCTCCGGCTGCTGTTCGGCCCGCCGCTCGGCGGGTAGAGGTTTGAGTTCGGCCAGATAGCCGGCCAGCTGCTGCTCGAATCCCTGCTGACTCTCCGCCAGCTGGTGCAGCCGGTCCGCCGCCTCCGGCCCCAGCTGCTCGCGCAGCATTGTGTCGCGCTCGGCCGCCGGCAGCCGCTCCAGACTCTGCAGATCGCCGAGCAGGCGGCTGTTGGCCTCCGCCTCCCGAAACCACTGGGGCTGCTCCGCCAGCCAGAGCTCGAGCTCGCTCGCCAGCAGCGGCTTGTCGGCATCGCTGGCCTCCGCCAGCGCCTTGCGGCGCAGGGTCCACTGCTCCATCAGCCGATCCTCGGCAAACAGCTGCTCCTGCTCGGCCGGGGTGAAGCTCTGCTGGCGCAACTGCTCGCGCTCGTCGAACAGCACCTGCAGGCTGGCCAGGCCCGGATCGGTCGGCACCGTCAGGCTGCTTTCGGCGGCAAGAAAGGCCTCATAGCGAGCCTGCAGCGAGTGCTCATCGGACAAGGAGGCGGCCTGCCGGGCCAGGGGGGAGACCGGCCCGGCCTCTTGCGCCAAGGGGGCAGCCGAGTCGGGGCTCGGGGCGGGCCACAGCTGCCAACCCCCCAGCAGCAGGGCCGCTCCCAGCAAAGCGGCCATCAACCAGGCCTTGTTCATAACCCCAGTCTCTGCAGGCGGTTGGCGTGCTGGCGATAGAGGCCGACCGGGTCGGTCTCGAACAGGTGGCGAATGCCGAACGACTGGTTCACCTCGTCCAGATGGTTCATCCGGTAGTCGGTGCCGATCACCTTGCCGAGGTGGCTGCTGCATACTCCGACCAGGCCGTCGTTGGGCTCCTTGAAGAAGCTGCTGGTCAGCGCCAGCGCCGGATCCACCGGATCCAGGATGTTGGTCATGGTACCGCGCCCGCTCCAGGAGAAGTAGTAGACCCCGTTGGCAGCCTGCATGGGCCCTTCGCCGCAATACTGGCTGGGCAGCCCTTCCGGATAGCGCTGGTTGAAGCGCTGGGCACCGGCGCTGGTGAGGGCGTCGAGGGCGGCGAGGGGATCCTGCGGCATCTGGCTGCCCCCGGAGAGCAGCGAAATGACCCCGGACAGGGCCGAGGCGGCGGCCACCGCCAGCTTCTCGGCCACCGAGCCCGGTGCCACGTTGGCGCGCACCAGATCGGCGATCTCCGAGCCGTAGTTGACCCCGCCCACACTGGTGGCGGAGGCGACCAGCTCGGGGGCGACCGAGGCGACGTAGCGAATGGTGGGGCCGCCGTGGGAGTGGCCGATGAGGTTCACCTTCTCCGCCCCGGTGATGGCGAGCACCTGCTGTACCTGCTTGAGCAGCTGCTCACCGCGCAGTTCCGAGCTCTGGGTGGCGGAGACCTGGGCCACGTAGACCCTGGCGCCATCCCGGGTCAGCGCCTGGGGAATGCCGTAGAAGTAGTCGACCCCGAGCAGCTTGTCGAAGCCGAACAGGCCGTGCACCAGCACTATGGGGTAGTGGGTCTGGGTATAACCTGCCGCCTGGCCCAGCATGGGCAGGGCGCACAATAGCACCAATAGCCATTTTTTCATCTTGTCCATCCTTGTGAAGAGAGACTGCCGCAGCGGCAGCCACCGGCATCATGCCGATACCGACCAGCATGGCGGAACGGGACGTTTGCATCTGTGCAAATGATCACCAAACAGACAGATTCAAAAAAGCCCTACCCATATGGGCAGGGCTGTTGGCTGTGCCGGCACAACTATCCCTTGTGTTCGCCCCTCACATAAGTTAAATAATAATTATTATCATTTGTGGTGTTGGAGCCTATGTCGGCAAGCTGGGTAAGAGGTTGGGTAGGGACGGGGGAGAGCGACAGCAGCATGGTGCACTGGAAGGTGCAGACCATGAGCGGTAACCGCCATTTCGATGCCGGTGAGCATGCCAAGGCGCTCTCCTGCTATCAGCAGGCGCTGTGGCTGGCCCGCCAGCAGTTTGCCGACTGGCACGATGTGGACGAGGCGGTGGCCGCGCTGGTGGTGGCCCACCACAACCTGGCGGATCTGCTGGTGGCGATGGCGCTGCCGGATCGGGCCGCCGACCTGCTGTGTCACATCCACGACTGCCTGCTCGCCACCAGCCAGTCCCCCACCAGCTCCGCTGCCCTGCGGGATGCCGCTCTGCGCCACACCCGCAGCACCCATACCGAGTTGCTCGCCTTCGTGCGCAAGCACGGCAGCCACGACGGCATCCGCCGCTGCCTCGGCCAGTGTCTGTGCCAGACCGAGCCAGCCCCGCAACTGCATTAATCACAATAAACAGAGGTGACCATGAGCCATACCCTGCCTGCCCTTGCCTATGCCTACGACGCACTGGAACCCCATATCGACGCGCTGACCATGGAGATCCATCACAGTCGCCATCACCAGACTTACATCAACAACCTCAATGCGGCGCTGGCCGATCACCCCGAACTGGCGGCGTTGCCGGTGGAGGAGCTGCTTGCCCGCTTCGACAGCCTGCCTGCCAAAGTGCAGGGGGCGGTGCGCAATCACGGTGGCGGTCACGCCAACCACAGCCTGTTCTGGCGGGTGATGAGTCCCCAGGGCGGTGGCGAGCCGGCCGGCGAGCTGGCTGCGGCGATCGAACGGGATCTGGGCGGGTTTGAGGCCTTCAAACAGGCCTTTACCCAGGCCGCCCTGAGCCGTTTTGGCAGCGGCTGGGCCTGGCTGGTGGTCGATGGCAGCGGCAAGCTGCAGGTAGTGAGCAGCGCCAACCAGGACAGCCCCCTGCAGGATGGGCTGGTGCCCATCTTGGGGCTGGATGTCTGGGAGCACGCCTATTACCTCAAGTACCAGAACAAGCGCCCCGACTACATAGCCGCGTTTTACAAGGTGATCGACTGGAACGAGGTGGCACGGCGCTACGCCGAGGCGCTGGCCTGATTGCTGGAAATACCAAGTCCAATAAAAGAGACCCGCCGGATGGCGGGTCTCTTTTATTGAGGGGTCAGCTGAGGGGTCAGCGCGCTGCTGGTTGGCGTGGCCGCGCTGGCGGCAGCCGGATTATCCACGGGCGATGCCTCGCTCGGCACGGCGGCGCTGGTGGCCAAGGCACTGCTGGTTGAAGTCGCAGCGCTGGCGGCAGCTGGGTTATCCACGGGCGTTGCCTCGCTCGGCACGGCGGCACTGCTGGTTGGTGTTGCTGCACTGGTGGCAGTTGCTGCACTCACCACCGCTGCCGGCTTGGCCTTCGGCTGATGAGAGGGCGGCTTGATGGGCAGGCAGGGTTGGCTAGCGCCTATGGTGCTCAGCGCCTGGCAGGGAACCGGGCCGCCGATGACGATGGGCTCGCCGAGGAACTTGGGCCCCTTGTCCAGCACGTAGAGGTCGAGCAGCCCCATCAGGCGGGCGAACACCTCGCGTACCCGGGTCTTGATGCCCTGATAGGCGCTGGGATCCACGGCGTTGAAGCCGACCGCCTCGATACCGAAATGGCGGGCGATGAAGATGGCGCGCTCGTTGTGAAAGGCCTGCGAGACCACTGTGAAGTGGGCCTGGCCGAACACCTCCTTGGCCCGCACGATGGAGTCCAGAGTCCGGAAACCGGCGTAGTCGCTATAGATGGCGCTGGCCGGAATGCCGGCCTGGATCAGGGCCCGCCGCATCTGGCGCGGTTCGTTGTACTGTACGGTGGCGTTGTCGCCGGAGACCAGGATGTAGTCCACCTTGCCGTTGTTGTAGAGCTCGGCGGCGGCCTTGATCCGGTATTTGAAGTAGTGGTTCGGGCTGCCGCCAATCAGGTATTTGGAGGTGCCGAGCACCAGGGCGACCCGGTTGTAGGGCACCGCGTTGACGTCGTCATAGGTGTAGTGACGGGCGTCCGAGACGGTCCACTCGCTGTAGCCAAGCAGGGCGGCGGCAGAGGCCAGTAACAGGCAGAGGCAGGCGAGCAGGATCTTGGCAAACTTCTTCATGCGCGGTGCGGTTCGGGTCTGAAGTAAGAGATGACAGGGGGTCATTCTATTACAAGTTGCCGCCGCGCGTCAGGCTTGATGACCGCAGATGGCGTCACTCGGGCAGAGGTTGTCGCATGGCGGGAGTGGCTAACTGATTGATCCTGTGCCGCTTATCATTCTCCAATAAAAAGGGCGGCCATGGCCGCCCTTGGGGATTGATGCCAGCGTCTCAGTGGGAAGAGTCGTTGGCCTTGCACTCGTCGGAGTCCTTGTTGGCCTCCCACCAGGGCAGCAGTTCGCGGCCGAGCCACTGCTGGTAGGCCTCGCTGTCATTGGCAATCAGCTGGTCGAGCTCGGCTTCGAAGGCGCTCATCGCCTGCTGCTGATCCGGGTTGCGCAGGGCCTGGGCCATGGCCAGCCAGCTGGCGCCGCGACCGGTCTCGTTCAGGAAACGATGCACAGTGTAGGACCAGGAGTAGACCATCTCGCCGCCCTTGTCGTAATCCAGGTGCAGGATGTCGGCCAGGGCCGGACGATCGCCTGCCGGGCGGCCGGCGACGTTGTCCAGACCACGGGCGAAGCACTGGCCGTGGGCGATGAATTCCGCCAGCCCTTCCGACCACCAGGTGGTGCGGTTGAGCGGGTAGTGGCCGAAGCTGCCGTACTGGTTGAAGCGGCCGTCCAGGTAGTGCACGTACTCGTGGCGCAGGTTCCACACCTGGAACGCAGGGCGCTTCCACTCCGCCTCGTAGGCGAAGAAGCGGGCCTGGTTGCCGGGGCGAGCCGGATCTCCCTCAATGTAGATACCGCCGTTGTCGGTGGAAACGCCGCCAAACAGGGCGCTGCCGTAGCGTTTCCAGTCGGCGGAGGAGTCGAAGATCACCAGCTCCAGTGCCTCGTTGTGATCGTCCGCCACCGGCTGCCAGCCAGTTTCCATCTGCTGATGGAACTGCTGCTCTTCGGCGCCCAGTTCACGGCAGATCCCCTCGGCCTGATCCATGGTCAGATCCTGGGCCCGCAGGCGCAGGGTCGGCGAGCAGGTGTGCTCGAACGGCAGCACATCCTCCACCCGGATCGGGGTGCAGAGCCCGGCGAAGTCACCGCTGATGCAGGCTTCGCTGGTGCGGTCCGTGTAGGTCAGGTAGTAGGTGGAGAGGGTCAGCGACATGTCTTCCAGCAGATCCTGGCTCTGCTGACCACCGGGGATCAGGTCGTGGTGGCGAACGAGGGTGATGGCGGAGTCATCCAGCAGCTTGCGGTAGTCGTCGAGCTCGTTCGGGCGGGTATAGCGGGCGACCCGGTAGAGGCGGGTGTAGGCATCCAGCACGTTGTTGAGCAGAAACAGATCGGCGCCATCCCGCCCTTTCCACAACGCGAGCTCGCTCATGCCGAGGGCGTGCAGCTGCTTGCGCAGTTCGCCATCCTGCTGGCGGAAGTCGTTGGCGAAGGGATCGCTGTAGTCGCTGGCGAAGTCGAGGAAGTTGAGCAGATCGAACAGGCCGGTCGCCCAGGCGTGCTGGCCGTTTATCTCGCTGGCATGGCGGGTGCTGTAGGCCAGCATCTGGTTGAACTCACCGAGCAGGGTACCAAAGCGGCTCTGTACTGCCGGGCTCTTGAACTGGCCGTGCAGGGCGATGCTCCAGGCACCGATCACGGAGCCCACCTCATCGGTGGGTTGCTCCGGGAAGAGCAGCGGATGGGCACCGAGCGCGGTCAGCGCCTCGGCCAGCGCCTCGGCGGCGGCCGGACCGTCTTCCTTGTGCTTGCCGTAGTTGTGGTAATTGTGGGCACGCACGTATTCCAGCAGCAGCTTCATGGCTGGATGGGCCGGCTGATTGGCTGCCAGCAGGCTCTGGATGCCGCGGGACACGGCCAGCAGCTTGGCATCGTCGTGACCATAGTTCTCCTGCCAGACCGGGGCGGGCTGGCCACTGGCATCCTGCACTATCCTGGCCGCTTCGGCGTCCAGCAGATCGGTATCGGGCAGGTCCGGCTCGGAGCAGGCGCGGCCGTCGGCACGGCGGCAGTCGAGCTGCTCCTCCTTGCTGGCCAGCATGATGGGGCGATTGAGCACCCGGCTCTCCTGCCATTCGGTTGTTTCCGGCAGGGTCTGCCATTCGCTGCCCCCCACAGGGTATTGATAGCCGGTGTCCTTCAAGACCACCTGTACCTCGCTGCCGGCGGGCAGGGTCTGACGGCACACCCGGTAGCTGATGGTCTTGTCCCCTTCCTGACGGGTCTGGGGTTCATCACACTCCTGCTGGGTCTTGGCCTGTTCCAGCAACCAGGTGTACTGGCGCCAGACGTGCAGCTCGCTCACCTGGCGAGCGGCCTGGCTGCCCGCAACCGGCTGCAGGCGGAAGAAGATCTGCTCGAGGCGACCATCCCGCTCGTTGGGGGTCTCCTCCAGCACCTTCAACTGCTGCCAGTTTTGCGGCTGGTACTGCCATGCCTGCTCGGCGCAGCGCCCCTCGGCGTTGAGCTCGCAGCGATCCAGCTCCTGCTCGCTGTGACCCAGGATGACCCGCTCCGCCAGCGGCAGACGATCCTGACGCGGCGCGGTCGGGGTACCTGCCAGGGGCTCCCAGCGGCCCTGCTTCATGCCGTAGCCAAAGTCATAGCTGCTGGCCGGGACAGCCTTGCCGGCCGGTACCACCTCTTCACAGCTGAGGTAGCGGATCTGCCAGCCCTGCTCGATCTTGAGCTGGGGCTCGCCGCACTGTTGTTCTGCCAGTGCGGCCAGGTTGGCATCGCTCCAGTCGAAGCGACGATACACCCTCAGCTGTTGATAGGGGGCGTCGGTGCTGCGGGCGCTCAGCTCGTAGGTCACTTCGGTGAGCTGATCCCCCAGCTGACGGCTGGATTCACCTTTGAGTTGATACTGTTGCCAGTCGGAGGGGGAGTAGTTGGCCAGCGCCGAAGTGGCAAGCAGGCCCGGTGCTGCCAGCAGCAGCAACCTGGTACCCAGATTGTTCATTTTTATCCCTTTGCTTGATTGTCTGCGTGATTGACGCGTGCAATCTATTCAGCTCCAAAAGGATATCAACCCACCAATCAGGCCATATAAATCATTTATTTAGGTTGAATAAAAACAAAGTGAGCCCCATTGGGGGCCTGGTTGATAGCAAGGACTCATCTGCCATCTGGGGGGGATCTCAGTCTGAGGCTGGCAACTGTGATCAAAGTCTCGTTTGAGATGTGCTGGTCATGTGGCGTCGCGACAATGCGAAGCCGGCAAACCCGCAGAAAAAGCGCTGACTTGTCTGAGCAGAAAGTTGGGGGCGTAGTGAGAAGGCCGCTGGCTGAGCTCGGTATGGACGCAGAAAAAATAGGAGGAAAAGTGATGGAGAGTCGCGAGCAGGCGTTATCAGCCGCTGCCTGAGCATGGCAGTGGGTGCTTACCCTTCACGGAGCGAGCAGATCCGCCCGAGGCAATGAACAACCTCGGGCAGGTGACGGAAGTGACGGGATCAGAGGTAGCTGACGGTCACTATGGCCATGTTGCTGCTGCCGGCAGACAGCTTGTACTGCATGGTGCTGTTGATGGTACTGAGGCTGCCGGCTTGCTGCAGGCTGGCCAGATCCATGGTCTGACGCTGGGTGCCCGAGTAGCAGGTCACGCTGTTGTCGGCGAAGTCACAGGGGGCTTCGTAGATGGTACCGGTGAAGGTGACGCTGCCATCGTAGGCGGAGGCAGTAGCTGGCAACAAAGCGGCACCCAGCAGCATGGCTGCGGCGGCAGAAGAGGCAAAACGGATGGCGCTGTTGCGAACGGAAGCGGTGGAAGTGTTCATTTTTATGTCCTTTTCGTCACATGTCGTTGTACGAAAAGGGCAACGCAATCAAAGAGAATGACACAGATACAGCTGATGACATCGCTCTTCTCAGATGGCAGCTCCGCTGTCTTAGGTTATGAACCCTTAGACCGGTGGCTTTGCGTCCCGACCTTTCGATCGGTTTGCCCTTTACTCTATGTCTAGATGATAACATCGCACTTTGAGAAATCAATCACCATAAAAAAGTGTGAGGTATCGGTCACAAATAGTTTTTTATTCTCCGCGGCTCAGGATAAACGGCTGGTTTTCCTTAACTTTTTTTTGAATGAATATCCTGAAAAATTCATTCTTATCTCCCTTGCCATTATGGATAACGGGCGAGCTCAGTAGTTCTATGTCGATCACAAATATGGTTCAGCATGACCTTGGGAGTGAACAAGGGGATAATAAAAGGAAGCTTGTTGGTGTTTCCCTTCACAAGCGGAACCTGATTACCTGATTACCTGATTACCTGATTACCTGATTACCTGATTACCTGATTACCTGAGCTGTTTTATGTATGAGGTCAGGGGTATTCAAGAAACAAAGAACGTGACCTGGAATTGTTTTATTGTTGTGTTTTTGTTAATTGCTGTTAAGCGGTTGAAGTTGTCTGATTTAAAATAATCCAATCCGTGTTTGCTATATGAACGATATTTATTTTACGGCATTCATAAATGTGTCGTCATGGCTGTAAGTGATTGTTTTTTTATGTGTTTATAAAAAAATTTATAAAAATCAAAATGTATTTGATGTGCATCATATGAGTCGTTAATTTGTTCATCAAGCAAAAGCGGAGCACGGCTTTCTGCACAGACGACAGGGATGTATGTAGTTGTGCAGTTGAGGTGTAGCGGGAACTGCTCCTTATGCGGTGAGCTGCTTTTGCTTATTTAGATAAACCATAAAGGCACAGCAAGTTATTGATGCCGCCTCTCACCGGCTTAATGAGAGAACAGGCACCGGCATGCTGTGCAGTATATCGCGGCATCACTGAAGATCGTGACTCCAGCATGATTGGAGTGATGCAGTACAACACACGTTAATGTAGGTATAAACGAATGAAAGCTAACAAAATTCTGGTTGCTATGGGTGTTGGTTCCATGCTGCTGTGCGGCACCGCTTTTGCTGCCGGTGGCGCTGGTTCAGGCAAAGTCACCTTCAACGGTGAAATCATCAACGCTCCTTGCTCCGTTGCTCCTGAGTCTGTTGACCAGGTAGTTGAAATGGGTCAGATCAGCACCAAAGAGCTGGCCAACGGTGGCGAGTCCAACTCCAAGCCGTTCAGCATCAAACTGCTGAACTGTGAAATCTCCGACACCGAAGATGCCGTCAAGGTTACCTTCAGCGGTGCCAAAGACCCGGTAGATTCCAGCCTGCTGGTTATCGGTGGTGGTGACGCCGCTGGTGCCGGTATCAAGATGACCGCTCCGGGTGGTGCCGCTATCGTACTGGGTACCCCGACTGCCGCCTTCGGCCTGGTCAACGGTGACAACGAGCTGCCCTTCAGTGCCGTGCTGAAAGGTTATGCCGATCAGACCGCCAACCCGCTGAAAGCCGGCGCTTTCACTGCAGTGACCAACTTTACTCTCTCCTACGAGTAATCGACTGCCTTAACGTGTGACCAGGGTTGTGGTGGCTGATGCCACCAC
>NZ_JBFODH010000023.1:193190-326715 GCF_040908225.1 Aeromonas sp. R5-3
GTTGTGGTGGCTGATGCCACCACAACTTCACACCTTCTGTCTCCTCACATCGAACCTTGATCATGAAAACTTCAATGATGGCAGCCATGGTGCTGCAGCTGGTGATTATGGCGGGATCAGTCCACGCCAACGAGATTTCGGATGGGCTGGCCGAGTCGGGCTGTACGCTGGACGTGCAGCGCAGTATTCCTTTGCAGGCCAGGCAACCGGGCACGTTGAAAATCAGCGGCTGTCAGGTTGAAGGAGCAGCAGAGGCATCACTGCCTTTTATTTCCATGTCCGTGCGCGGTGCCATGAGCGATGAGCTTGGCATTCTCAACAACGGCCAATATCACAAGGTGTCCGGCGAGAGCTTTATTATTTCGGATATCGTCAACAGTGATCTGGAATTCAATTTGGGTCTGACCAGCAGTCAACTGTTTTTTCCGGACAGTACGACGCTGTTTGAACTCAATTATATGTAAGCAAGCCAATTGCTTAGTGTAGATACCTCATTACGTGAGACCGTTATGCAATTCCTAGAGTAAATATATGAGCGTTTCAACATCAGACTCTGTGAGAAAAAAACATTATTCCAAAATGGCTTTTATGCTGTGCGTGCCCGGCCTGATGGCGGTGGCGAATCATGCATGGGCAGAGACGGAGTTTAATATTGATGCGCTCGATCTGGACGAACGAACCAAGATCGACCTCTCCCAGTTTGCCGACGAAGGCTACATCCTGCCCGGCGACTACTACCTCGAGATCGAGGTCAACAAGAACAAGCTGCCCCTGCAGAAAATCCCCTTCTACGAGACCGACACCGGCAAGGGGAAGGGCGGGGTGGCCTGCCTGCCGCAAGAGGTGATCCCCAAGCTGGCGCTGACCGACGAGGCCATCGCCAAGATCGACAGCTGGCACGACGGTCAGTGTGCCAACCTGCTGGCGCTGGACGGTGTGGTGATCGCCAACGACATCGGCAACGGCCTGCTGCGCATCGCCGTACCCCAGGCGTGGATGAAGTACAGCGATCCCAACTGGATTCCGCCCGAGCAGTGGGATGAAGGGATCCCGGGGATGATGCTGGACTACAACATCAACGCCCAGATCAACGAGGGCGATGGCTACTCCAACCGCAACATCAGCAGCTACGGCACCCTGGGGTTCAACTACGGCGCCTGGCGCCTGCGCGGTGACTATCAGGCCAATGCCTACTGGGGCGACAACGATCGGACCACTTCCGAGCTGAACCGCATCTACGCCTATCGTCCGCTGCCGAACATGGCCGCCAAGCTGACGGTGGGTGAGCAGCAGCTCAACTCCCAGCTGATCGACGGTTTTCGCTATACCGGCGTCAATCTGGCCAACGACGAGCGCATGCTGCCGCCGAGTCTGCAGGGCTATGCGCCGGAAGTGAGCGGCATCGCCAAGACCAATGCCAAGGTGACCATCTCCCAGTCCGGTCGCATCCTCTATGAGACCAACGTACCGGCCGGTCCGTTTCGCATCCAGGGGCTGGACAGCTCGGTGCGCGGCCGTCTCGATGTGCGGGTGGAAGAGCAGGATGGCAGCGTCAACTCGTTCCAGGTCGACACGGCAACTGTGCCCTATCTGACCCGTCCCGGTTATGTCAGATACAACCTGGCGGTCGGCGCCCCTTCCGAACAGACGGACTCGGTGCACGACGTGCACGGCCCTGCCTTCGTCACCGGTGATTTCTCCTGGGGGGTGGCAAACTCTTGGTCGCTCTATGGCGGCAGTCTGGTTGCGGGTGAATACAACTCCATGGGGCTGGGTATCGGTCGCGATCTCTATGCCTTCGGTGCCATTTCCGCCGACCTGACCCAATCCATTTCCAAGCTGCCCGGCCTGTCGACCAAGATTGGCCAGTCGGTGCGGGTGAACTACGCCAAGCAGTTCGATGAATACAACAGCTCGATCACCTTCGCCGGCTATCGCTTCTCCCAGCATGACTTCATGACCATGTCGCAGTTCCTCAATAACAAGGATCGGCTGGAGAAGAACGAGAACACCTCGAGCGATGACTACAACAACTGGGGTGACAAGGAGCTCTACACCATCACCGCCAACAAGACCTTCTGGGCGGACGATGCGGCCAAGGCGCTGACCGTCTACCTGGACTACACCCACAGAACCTATTGGGAACATGACGCCGAGGATCGCTACGGCCTCACCATCAACAAGAACGTGAACATCGGCAGCTTCAAGGATGTCTCCGTCTATGTGTCGGCCTACAAGACCAAGACCGAGAACTACGAGGATGACAAGAGCGTCATGCTGACCCTGAGCATGCCGATCGGGGACAGAAAGAGCGCGGGATACAGCGTGCAGTCCTCCAACGGCAAGGTGACCCACCTGGCCACCTATCAGGACTACAGCCGGCCGGATGATACCTATCAGCTGGGGGCGGGCGTGCAGAGCAATGGTCACGCCGTGGCGCGGGGTTACTACAACCACAACAGCGACATCGGGGCGGTCAGCCTCAATGCCTACAGCGTGCAGAGCGAGTACACCTCGGTCGGTGCCAGCCTGCGCGGCGGCCTGACGGCGACCGAGCACGGGGCGGCCCTGCATCAGGCGACCCGTCGTGGCGGCACCCGCATGATGGTGGATACCGACAAGACCTCCGGCGTCTCCTTCAACAACGGCCGCGCCGTGACCAACCGCTTTGGCGTCGCGGTGATCAGCGACATGACCGACTATCGCAAGAGCGACACCCGGGTCGACGTGGATCAGCTGAGCGACGACATCGATGCGATGAACGCCATCAAGCAGGGGACCCTGACCGAGGGGGCAATTGGGTATAATGCCTTCGAAATCGCCGAAGGGTTCAAGCTGCTGGCCAACGTCAAGCTGTCCGATGGCTCAGTGCCGCCGTTTGGTGCCACCGTCGTCAGGGATTCCGGCCGTGTGCTCTCGGTGGTGGATGAAGATGGCCTGGTCTATCTGACCGGGGTGAAACCGAATGAAGCGTTTGAACTCTCCTGGGGCGGCGCCCGCCAGTGCAAGATAGTGGCACCGCAACAAGTAACCGATCTGTCGATGAAGACTCTCACTTGCAAGTAATGGGATACCGATGAAAAAGCTGCTCTCTTATACCTGTCTGGCCGTGCTGGGCATGACCTCGCTCAACGTCAGCGCTGCCATCGTGCTGGACCGTACTCGCGCCGTCTATCCGGGTGGTGCCAAGTCCATCAGCCTCAACATCAAGAACGAGAACCAGAAGCTGCCCTATCTGGCGCAGTCTTGGATTGAAGATGCCCAGGGGCAGAAGATCTCTTCTCCCTTCGTGGTGCTGCCGCCGGTACAGCGGGTGGATGCCAACCAGAAGTCCATCGTGCGCATCGCCAGCGTGCCGGCCGTCGACAGCCTGCCCAAGGATCGCGAGTCGATCTATTACTTCAACCTGCGCGAGATCCCGCCCAAGAGCGAGAAGAGCAACGTGATGCAGATTGCCGTGCAGTCCAAGATCAAGCTGTTCTACCGCCCCGAGGCCATTTTGCCCGAGCGCGGCGCCATCTGGCAGGATCAGGTGCTGATCACCAAGCAGGGCAAGGCCCTGCAGGTGAACAACCCCACCCCTTACTACATCACCTACGTGGGTCTCGGCCATCCGCAGGGCAAGGGGAGAACCGCCATCAAGGGTTTCTCCGCCTTTATGGTGGCACCCAAGTCCGAGCAGACGGTCAACATCCCGGAAGCGCTGGGCAATGAATTTGTGATCAGCTACGTCAATGACTACGGCGGATATATGGATATCAAATACCAGTGCACAGGCAATGCCTGTAAAGCCGTGAAGAGCGAGTAAGGCCTATGCTACGTTCCATCTTCTGTTCAAGCCTTATGCTGTTTGCAGGAACGGCATTGGCAAATGGCTATGTGACGCCCAACCCAACCCATGATTACTATATATCGTTGGATAAGGCTGATATTCAAAACAAACCTGGTTTTACTACCAAGGCGTTTGAGTGGAACTTGGGGGGGCAATATTCGGGTATCGTTACCTGCCCCGATAGAAGCATTCCACAATCTCCAGTGTACTATAAGGCGACCATGACGGATGGCTTGCCTCAAGCCGGTGACGGTTTTGTAAAACTAAATGACTTTCTGGATATGAAGGTCGAAATTTGGATAGCCGGTTGGAAGAAAAAATTTGTTACGGCCCCATTTCCGAATGAGAGTAATGATTACCCAAATTACTCTTGTACTAAGGGAAAAGAGACAAGAATAAATAATTTCGAAAGTGGTAGTCGTGGGCGAGTAACCTTCCGTGTAAGAAAACAAATAATTAATGGTGTGCAAATATCGGATCGTCAAGTCGTAGAGATGTATGGCCGCTTAGGATCTACTACTACAGATTTCAATAATTTGCCAATGTCTCGAATTACGATTACATCTGCAATTTTATATGTGCCGGAAGAGTGCGTGATTAACGGTGGGCAGACGATTGAGGTAGAATTTGGTGATTTGCCAGGATCTGGATTGGATGGGAACAATTTTGAAAAGACGGTCCCTCTGACATTTCAATGTCGCGGTGGTGTTTTCGAAGGGGATGCTTTGAAGATCAATCTTGGTATTTCTGGAAAACCGACCTCTTTCAACCAAGACTATCTGCGGACAACTCGGGATGGCTATCAAGGTGGAAATGTCATTTCCGATTTGGGCATAAAGTTCAAGCAGCTGGATGGTTCTCAGCTGAATTTGAATACATTTTATCCGGTTTCCATGCAAGGAAACATTGGTGACTGGGGCTTTATTGCCGCGCCGATAACACCGGTAGGCGCTGATATTCCTGCGGGTGACTTCTACGCCACCGCCACCATAGTTGCCGAATTTCAGTGAGGAGTTGTCATATGTTGCGGACATTGTGGATAGGCCTGGCGCTGTGCCCGCTGTTGGCGGTAACGGCAGCTCCCCGTGCCAGCAATGATCTGGAGTTGCTTGGCAATACGGTCCACCTACATGGCCGTATCATCGATCAGCCGTGCGAGATTGCTCCCGAATCCATCGAGCAGGAGGTCGAGATGGGGGTGGTCGACGTGAAGGAGCTCTATGCCAACGGGGCCGGGGTCCAGGTGCCTTTCTCCATCCGGCTGACCAACTGC
Organism: Aeromonas sp. R5-3; assembly: GCF_040908225.1. Taxonomy (NCBI): domain Bacteria; kingdom Pseudomonadati; phylum Pseudomonadota; class Gammaproteobacteria; order Aeromonadales; family Aeromonadaceae; genus Aeromonas; species Aeromonas sp. R5-3. The sequence continues at coordinate 198,296 of NZ_JBFODH010000023.1, forward strand.
AAGCCGGGGATCTTTCGCATGGCCAAGGTGACCTTTACCGGCTCGCAGGATCCCCAGCTCAGCGGCGGGTTGGCGTTTACCGCCGGGATGGCCAAGGGCGCCGGGATCCGCCTCTATGACGTGACCCAGTCACCGCTGGATCTGGGCACCCCCTCCCGCGGTTATCTGCTGGGCGGTGCGGCAGACAATGAGCTGCAGTTCTTTGCCAGGGTGGAAGCGCATCCGGACGCGCTGGCTGCCAAGACCATCCAGCCCGGGGATTATTCCGCCGTGGCCAACTTTATCGTTGCCTATGAATAAGGTCAGAAGTCATTGCGCTGAATGACCTTTGAATTACCCAGACTGGGCCAGTTGATGACGCCGCCCAGATAACTGGAGAGGTAAATGCCCCCCGGCAACTGCACAAACTGTGCTTTCTGTTTAGGGGGGGTCAAGGCGGCTACCAGGGTTGCCACCATGCCGTTATTGGTCAGTGCCTTTTGATCGATGTAATTGACGATGGTATTTTTTACCTCTACCGAAATATCGCCATCATCCCGCTCCAGATCCCCGACGGAATCCAGATTGAACAGCGTCTGACCCTGGCTGTCGGTAGCTATAATGGTTGCCACGACTATTTCTCGGCTCAGCGTAACAATGAACTTGTTTTTTCTTGTCAGCTCAACCCAGTTGTCCGGCGCTTGGCAATTGCTGTGATATCGAACTGTGGTGTCGGTATTGTTGTAATAGTTGTGGGAAACATTCTTTCCCTGCTGAGCCATGGTGGAAATAACGCATTGCACCTCTTCGGCAAGCGGATGACCATTGCGCAATAAAAAGACATTTTCTGACAGCTGGCGACTGTTGTTGTCGATGGAAAAATAGCTGATGGCTTCTTTTCCGACCAGCAGGGATACCTGTTCATCATCCTTGCGCGAAATTTTCTGGACCAACGGTGAGAGCGCATCGATCTTTACCTTCAATGCTTGCTCGGTATCACTGGTCATATAAAGAGAAACATGGCCAAGATTGATGGTGCGCAGCGTATTGGCCGTGGCATAGTGATATATGCTGATGACCAGCGCGGTCAGCGATACCAGCAAGAGTGCAACCAGCAAAATACGCTGCGGGCTGAAATAGCGATCATATTTACGGCGGGTATATTGCCGTCTGACCTGGGGCACATTGGCGGTTGCGACCGTCTGAATTTCTTCATTCGGCACTGCCTCCTCGGTCTCTCCGGCCACTTCAATGGGGGCGCAGAAGATATATCCCACCCGCGGGATAGTATCGATCGCATCCATCAAACCGAATGATTCCAGCTTTCGTCTCAACGAGAGGATCTGCCGGTTCAGGTTGGTGTCGGTATTGTCCTGGTTCGGCCACAAGGCATCCTGCAGCTTGCTTCTGGCAATGACAGTACCTGCCTCATCACACAGCATCTCGAGCAGCTCGGCTTCCTTGTTGCTGAGCTTGATGTCCTTGTCTCCTTTCGAGAGTCGGAATATTGCAGCGGAGAAAAAGATATCCTCTGCAATTTTATAATTTTTGTTACTCATGTGTGACTCGTCTTACTGCCAAGGAGAGCATTTTACCACCATGCAGTCTTTGTTCAAATAATGGGAAATTAGCAATATCTTTAACTATCAACTAGTTACCTTTGCGTTTAAATGCATGGCGGGGAATATGGTACTACAGGCGGCTCGTTCAGTTCAAAAAACACGCAAAAAGAGGGTCATGTATGTAATCGTTCTCACTTCCCCCTGCCTGTGAGGGGTATTTTGACGCCGCCAGCATTTTCTTTCGAATAAAGTGTGTATTTGGATGGCTCCACCATGTCTGAAATTGTCGCATGGCTGATCACTGTTCCTGCAGCATGCGTTGATATTGCCTGCGCTGCGGCTTGAGTTGCCCCCCGAGATCGGGCCAGGGATGCCATTGGTCCGGCACCATGAAGCCGGGCAGGGTCTGCCGGATCCAGGTCGCCAGCTCGGCATAAGGCCGCGGCTCGCCATGCCAGTCGATGAAGGCGGCGGGCCTCTGCCCCCACTCGTCGCTCGGCACCGGCACCACCAGCGCCTGTGCAACTGCGGGGTGATCCACCAGCCGCTGCTCTATGGTCTCGGGCTGAATGTTCTCGCCCCCCGAGATGAAGAGGTTGTCGAGCCGCCCCTCCACCACCAGTTCGCCATCCGTGTTGAAATGCCCCTTGTCGCGGGTGTGGAACCAGCCGTCCTCGTCGAGCGGCCGCGCCAGCCCCCCTTCCTTGAAGTAGCCCGCAAACAGCGTCTCGCCGCGCACGCAGATCTCCCCCTGGCGGATGCAGACCTCCCGCCCCGGCAGCGCCTTGCCCACCACGCCAGCGGCGGCTGGCCGGCCGGTGCAGACCTGGCTGCCCATCTCGGAGAGGCCATAGCTCACCTTGGGCACCAGCCCCATGGCGGTGAGCCTGTGCACCAGCGGCTGGGGGATGGCGGCGCCGCCGAGCAACAGCTCGCGCAGCCGGGTGCGAGCGGGATCGAAGCCCTGCGCCAGCAGTCGCCAGAGCTGGGTCGGCACCAGGGATAGATGGGTGATGGGTTGTTGTTCGAGCCGCTCCCTGAGCGGGCGGGCGCGATCGTCCAGCACCAGGGCTGCGCCCGCCAGAAAGACCCGAAACAGGATGGCGTAGCCGCCGACATGAAACAGCGGCAGGGAGAGCAGCCAGCCACAACGCTCATCGAGCGGGATCTGGCTGGTGGAGCCTCGCGCCGAGGCCAGGTGGTTGGCCAGCTGGTGCACCACCGCCTTGGGCGTGCCGCTGGAACCCGAGGTGAGGATCATGTTGTTGAGCCGGGCCGGCGCCAGCATGCAGTCGCCTTCGTCCGCCGCCAGCTCACGGGTGAAGTCGAGTCGTAGCGGTTGCCAGCCGCCGGTCGGGATCTCGCCCGCCGACCAGCAGGCCCTGACGTCGAGCAGGGTCGCCAGCTCCGTTTGCCGAGTCAGCGGAAAGGCGGGGTTGAGCGGGCAGAAGACGATGGCGCTGCGCACGCAGGCCCAGGCCAGCAGCACATCTTCCAGTGCACCGCGTACCACGGCGGCGAGGCGATCTCCCGGTTGCAGGCCGGCCATGGCCAGCTGCTGGCACAGGCTGTTGAGCCTGGCGTCCAGTTGCCGGTAGGTGAGCGGGACGGCGGCGTGAATGGCGATACGAGCGGGAGCGGATTGCGCCCAGTGACGCACCGGGCAGGGTTCGAGATGGAAGTGATGGTCAGACAAGGGTGGCATGCAGGCCCCTTCAATCGTGGTGAAACAGGGGCTCCAGCAGGCTTGGATCGGGTTTGCTGGCGGCGTCCAGCAGATCGGCGGCCAGCCAGCGCCGGGTATCCAGGCCGGGGGCCTGCTCCGGTGCCCATTCGCCGGCCAGATGGAACAGCTGGTTCAGACCGACGCCGGATTCGAAACAGGAAGAGACGATCACCTTGAGGCGCAGCTCGTGGGCCCGGGCCACCAGCGCCTCGCAATGGGCCAGCGAACCGAGCAGGGTCGGCTTGAGCACCAGGGCGCGCAGCTGGGGAATAGGCTCCCATGGCTTGCCCTGGGCCAGCAACTCGTCGATGGCCACCGGCATGCCGGTGCGATTGGCCACGAAGGCGATGTCGGCAAAGTCGGCGCAGGGGTCTTCCAGATATTCGATCCGGTTTGGATCCAGATGACCGCAGAAGGCCCAGGCCTCCTCGCGGGTCCAGCCCTGGTTGGCGTCCAGCACCAGCTTGAGGGTGGGAATGCGGTCGCACAGCAGGCGGATCAGCGCCAGCTCGTCGCGCATGGGGTAACGGGCCACCTTCAGCTTGGCCTTGTTCGGGGTCTTGTGAAGCCAGTTCTTCCAGTTCTTCAGCAGCTCCTGGGGGGAGCCCTGAATAAGGGGATAGGGTTCGGGCAGCGGGGCTGTCTGGGCAGGCCAGCAGCGGCGGGCACAGTCCAGCCCGAATTGCACCGAAGGGAGCTGCGGGGCTATCTCCTGCCCCGCAGCCAGCCGTTCCAGACAGACGATGGCTTCGGCTTGCGCCTCGGCCAGGCTCTCGCGGGAGAAGCCGGGCAGGGGGGCTATCTCCCCCCAGCCGTCGTCAATGCGGACCAGCAGGCCCTCTCGCGCCACCTCCACCTTGCCGTGAAAGGTCAGGGGCTGGGTAAAAGGCAGTTGGTAGCGATAGAGAGCGAGTGTCATCAGGGATTCCGCTTGTATTTGGAGAAGTCGGGACGGCGTTTCTCGTTGAACGCGTTGCGCCCTTCCTGACCCTCTTCGGTCATGTAGAACAGCATGGTGGCATTCCCCGCCAGCTCCTGCAAGCCGGCCTGGCCGTCGCAGTCGGCGTTGAGGGCGGCCTTCAGGCAGCGCAGCGCCATCGGGCTGTTCTGCAGCATCTCGCGGCACCAGCGCACGGTTTCACGCTCCAGTTCTGCCAGCGGCACGACGGTATTGACCAGCCCCATGTCGAGGGCTTGCTTGGCATCGTACATGCGGCAGAGGAACCAGATCTCGCGGGCCTTCTTCTGGCCGACGATGCGCGCCATGTAGGAGGCACCCCAGCCGCCGTCGAAGGAGCCCACTTTCGGGCCGGTCTGGCCAAACTGGGCGTTGTCGGCGGCGATGGTCAGATCGCACATCATGTGCAGCACGTGGCCGCCACCGACCGCATAGCCGGCCACCATGGCAACGACCGGTTTCGGGCAGGTGCGGATGTCGCGCTGGAAGTCGAGCACGTTGAGGTGATGGGTGCCCTCGTCATCGCGGTAGCCACCGTAGTCGCCACGGATCTTCTGGTCGCCACCGGCGCAGAAGGCTTTTTCACCGAAGCCGGTCAGGATGATGGTGCCGACCTGATCGTCGTAGCGGGCATCGGCCAGCGCCTGCAGCATCTCTTTGACGGTGCGGGGGCGGAAGGCGTTGCGCACCTGGGGGCGGTTGATGGTGATCTTGGCAATGCCATCGCCGGACTTGTGATAGAGGATGTCCTCGTAACCGGCGGAGCAATCACGCCACTCGACGGGGGCATAGAGTTCCGCTTCAGTCATTGCTTCAATCATGACGCTTCTCTTCTTGTTGTTGGTTGACCCACTCCGCGAGGAGCCGGGCAAAGGCCTCAGGCTGGTGGGCATGCAGGTTGTGGCCGCCATCCAGCTCCAAGTGGTTGATTTTGCTCTGCTGACTCGCCATGAGGCAAGCCAGCTGATGGAATTTGTGATCCCGCTTGCCGCTCACCCAGGTGACCGGCAGCGTGCCTTGCGCCAGCCAGGGGGCCAGGTTCGGCTGCTTGCCAAGGGAGGTGGCGCGCAGCATGGCGGCCACGGCCTGGCCGTCGTTGCCAAGGCGGCGGGCTATCTGGCGGGCGCGGGCTGTGTCGTCCAGATCGGTGAACACCCCCTGCCGATACCAGTCGGCCAGCACGCTGGCCAGGGGCTCCTGCTCGAAGCGCAGGGCCCAGCTTTCGTCGTGGGTCAGGCGCGCAGCGCGCTCTTCGGCGGGCAGGCCGGGGTGGCAGTTTTCCAGCAGCAGGGCCTGCAACCCAACCGGCGCCTGGCTGGCGTGATAGAGGGCGAGCCGCCCCCCCAGCGAATAGCCCGCCAACCGGTAGTGGTCGATGCCGCGGGTGGCCAGCTCGTCGCAGAGCCAGCGGTGAGCCTGGTCAAAACCGCTCACCCGCACAGCCTGGTTGCTGCCGTGGCCCGGCAGATCCAGCGCCAGGCTGGGGAGGTCGGCCAGGGCTGCCTGCACGGGTTGCCAGTCTTGGGCATCGCCGAGCAGACCGTGCAGCAGCACCAGCGTCGGCTGGTCGGCACTAGCTGCCACGGATCGCGCTTCCCAGTGCCTTCAGATCCTCGGCGACTTCGCTGCTGGGGACCTTGATTTCAATCAGCGTTACCCCCTTTTCCAGCGCGGCGGCGTACTCCCGCTCAAAGTCGGCGAGGGTGGCCGGCACCCGGTAGTGGAGGCCGAACATGGCGGCGGCGTGTTCGAAGTGCAGGCCGTGGGGCAGGCAGTAGTAGGTCTCCAGCAGTGCGTCCTGGGTCGGCACCGGCAGCATGCGAAAGATGCTGCCGCCGTCGTTGTTGAGCAGGATCACCACCAGCGGCCGGCTCGCCTTGCCAAGCAGCGCCAGGCTGTTGAGATCGTGCAGGGCGCTGAGATCGCCGAGCAGCAAGGTGGTGGGCTCGTCACTGCCTGGTTCGACCGATTGTGCGAAGCCGTAAGCGGTGGCGATGAGGCCGTCGATGCCGGAGGCGCCGCGGTTGGTCATCACCCGGCTGGGGCCCTTGCCCGCCTCGCCGAGCATGTCCATCAGCCGGGCCGGCATGCTGTTGCCAACGAACAGCTGGCCCCTGATCCGCTGGTTCAGACGATGGCACACCCCGAGTTCGGAGAAGCGCTCGCAGGCGCTGCGCACCTGCAGACTCACGGACTGCTGGCGCTCCGCCAGCCGGTGCCAGGGCAGGTGCGAATGCGCCACCGGATGGGCGGTGGCAAAGGCGCCGGGTTCGCACAGCAGGCGGCGGCGCAGCCGGTAGTCCGGGTCGAGTCGGGCCGGCTGCGGGTCGATGAGCCAGTATGCCTGCCAGGAGTGCTGTTTGATGAACTGACCGAGCCGCTTGGAGATGAGACGGGCGCCAAATTGCAGCAGCACCTCGGCGCGGGCCAGTTCGGCCACGAAGCCGCTGTGTTGCAGGGCGAGATCGGCGTGCACCAGGTTGCGACCATCGAAGCGCAGCTGGCTCTGCAGATCGGCCAGCAGGGGCCAGCCGAGCCGCTCGGCCAAGGCGGCGACTGCCTTGGCCTGGGCGGGATCCTGAATGCGGCCGGCGACGATGAGGCCGCGCTTGCCCTGCAGCTCGTCCCAGTCGGGTTGACGGGGGCAGGGGGGTTGCGCCAGTTGCCAGGGGCTCCAGGGCTCGGACGAGCGAAGCCAGTCGCCGAGGGGGGCCAGGTAGGCGGAGAAATCCAGGTACTCATCGCCCGGATAGAGGGGCTCCGGGTACATGCAGTTGAAGTGCACCGGCCCCGGCGTGCGCGCCTGCTGGGCCAGCGCCTGATCCACCGAGCTAAGCACGAAGGCGGCCGGGATGGTGGCGGTGGGGCTCGGCAGGTTCTGCTGATAGACGGGGTAGCGGCCGAAGATCCCCTGCTGGTCGATGGCCTGGTTGGCCCCGTTGTCGATGAGCTCGGGCGGCCGGTCGGCCGAGAGAATGATGAGCGGCACGCCGGTGAGCTGGGCCTCGGCCACCGCCGGCCAGAGGTTGGCCACCGCGGTGCCCGAGGTCATGATCACCGCCACCGGGCGGCCACTGCCCTTGGCCAGCCCCAGCGCCATGAAGCCGAGGCCGCGCTCGTCAAAGTGCAGATGGCGGCGAAAGCCGGGGTGCGCGGCGGCAGCCATGGTGAGCGGTGCCGAGCGGGAGCCGGAGGCCAGCGCGATATCGCGCACGCCGAGGCGAAAGAGCTCCTCCAGCAAGAGGGAAGACCAGACGTGGTTGAAGGTGGCATGGTGACTGGCGAACGCTTGGCTGGCAGACATGAGGCTCTCGTGGTGAGGAGTCGATAAGAAACGCTATCCCAGCAGGGAGAGCACATTGGCGATCTTGTTGTCGAGTTCGGCCCACTCGGCGGCAGGCTCGGAACCCGCGACGATACCGGCGCCGGCAAACAGGGTGATGGCCTGCGCCGTGATGCGGGCGCTGCGGATGGCGACCGAGAACTCGGAGGTCTCCCGGCTCAGCATGCCGCAGGCACCGGCATACCAGCCGCGATCATAGGGCTCGCGCTCGCGGATGAAGGCCAGCGCGGCCTCGCGCGGAGCGCCGCCCACCGCCGGGGTGGGGTGCAGCGCCTCCAGCAGTTGCCAGTCGCAGACGCCGGGCTTGAGTTCGGCCTCGATGTCGCACTTGAGGTGCTGCAGCAGGCGCAGTTTGAGAATGCGCGGCTCGGTCAGAGTGGCATCCGTGGTGAGCGGCGCCAGCCGGCTGAGGATATCGGCGTGCACCAGCCGGTTTTCCAGCCGGTTCTTGCTGTCGCCCAGCAGCTCGGCGGCCAGCGCCGCGTCGGTTGCCTCGTCGCCGGAGCGGCGAATGGTGCCCGCCAGCGCCTCGGTGAAGAGGTGCTGCTGCTCGCGGCGATAGAGCCGCTCGGGGGAGCAGGCGATGAAGCTCTGCTCGGGGGAAAACTGGAGGCCGAAGTGAAAGCAGTCCTGACCGTGTTGTGCCCAGCGGGCCAGCAGCGACCAGGGGGCGACGGCCTGCGGCTCGGTGGCATTCGTCGCACCCTCATGGGTGAGTCGGCTCTGGCGCGACAGCACCACCTTGGGGGTGTGGACCTGGAAGTCGGCGGCGGTCACCTGCTCGACCAGCGTCTGCCACTGGGGCTGGCTCGGACAATCTTCCCGCTGCCACGGGTGGCGGGCCAGCGGGGGCAGGGGCGCCTCCGGCTGGAGGGCGTCGAGGGCGGCGGCGGCGGCCTGCAGTTCAGCCTCGAAGGCGTCGCCACCGGTCTGCTCCGGCAGCCAGAGGTTGAGGCAGAGGGTGACGCACTCGCCACGGCGCACCAGCTCGATGCGGGGCAGCACGAAACGACAGGGGCCGAACCCCTGCCAGCCGGGCTGGGTCGGGTCGAATGCCAGTCCGCCATAGTAGCGGGGGCTGTCATCATGGGGCTGGCTGGTGTGCTCGCAGACCTGGCGGATCGCCCTGGGCTCGGTCAGCTCGCGCAGGCAGCCCAGTGCCACGTATTCGGGCTTGTCCTGTCCTCTGGCATGCCAATAGATGCGGGGATAGAGAGTCTGCGCCGCCAGCCAGCCCAGGAAGGAGCGAACCTCGATCGCGACGCGCAGTCGCACGAAGCCGCTGGCATTGCCATGACGCAGGGCGTCCAGTTGTTGCTTGATATGGGTCTGAGCCAACATGGATTTCGTCTATGAGCCGATAGTGACGGTCCATCCTGCAGAAGGATGCCGTTGGTTTATGCCAAAGGAGCGATTATTCCTATATATTATCTGCCCATTCGTCCATGTAAATCGCCCGGGGAGCCAACTCCCGAGGGGCCAAGTATACCGAAATCCGGTTCGATAACCCTTAACACGATCAATATCTGATTGTTTGGCCATCACAATATGACAAATACCTTATCTATTTGGTTGTTGGCGGCGCGTTTGCGAACGTTGCCGCTGGCGTGCTCCTCCATTTTGCTGGGATCTGGGCTGGCGGCCAGCCGCGGCGCCTTCGACGGCACCATCATGGCGCTCTCCCTGCTGACCGCCATTCTGCTGCAGATCCTCTCCAATCTGGCCAACGATTATGGGGATGCGGTATCCGGGGCGGACAATGGCGAGCGGATCGGCCCCCAGCGCGCCGTGGTTTCCGGCCTCATCACCCGCAAACAGATGTGCGTGGCCATGGCGCTGACCGCCCTGGCCGCCGTGGTCAGCGGCCTCGCCCTGCTGGGCTGTGCCTTCGGCGATCAGTGGTTGCAGATCCTCACCTTCGTGCTGCTGGGCGGTGCCGCCATCGTGGCCGCCGTTACCTACACAGTGGGCAAGACTCCCTACGGCTATCGCGGCTTCGGCGATATCTCGGTGTTCCTCTTCTTCGGTCTGCTGGGGGTTCTCGGCTCCTACTACCTGTTCACCAAGACCCTGCAGTGGGATCTGCTGCTGCCGGCCACCGCCTGCGGCCTGCTGGCCACCGCCGTGCTCAACATCAACAATGTGCGCGACATCGAGACCGATGCCGCCAGCGGCAAGATCACCCTGGCGGTGCGGCTCGGCCGCAACCGGGCCATCGCCTATCACTGGGTGCTGCTGGGAGCGGCGCTGCTGGCGACTATCGCCTTCATCCTGACCCAGCCTGCCAGCTTCTGGCCCTGGATCTTCCTGCCCGCCATGAAGCCGCTCACCGACGCCGCCCGAACCCTGCGCCAGAGCTTCGATGGCGAGGTGCTGACCGGTTCGCTCAAGAAGACCGCCATCAGCGCCTTCCTCTACAGCCTGCTGCTCTCCATCGGACTGGCGCTCTCCTGAGTCGCAACCTTGTCTGGCAATGAAGAAAGGCTCCCGCAGGGGAGCCTTTTTGCTGGTTGGGGTATGCTGTCCGGCCATTCACTCATCGGGCAGGAGGGCCGCCATGCGCGACTCGCTCAAGCAGAAAATCATCCAGGTGTGCCAGCAGAAGATTGCCCAGAAGGGGGAGACGGTCGGGGTCTCCTTCTATGCGTTTTTTGCCAACCGCAATGACGACCCTGAGCTGCTGATGGAGGCGGCGACCTGGTGGATCCAGACCCAGCGCCTCGATCACTTCGAGAAGGCGAGGAAGATCCTCCAGCTGGTGGAGCAGGAGTAAAGACGGGTTGAAAACCAGCGGGCTCCCATTCGGGAGCCCGCTGGCTGGTGCGTCAGGTTGAGGTCACGCTAGCTGGCCCGTGCCAGTCGGGGCGCCCGACGGCGGGCGAAGAGCAGGCTGTCCAGCAGCCAGATCACCAGCATGGAGCCGCCCACCAGCGGGAAGCAGATGCCGAGCAGGATCAGCAGGGCAAGGGCGCCGCGCATGGGGGGCAGGGTGGTCGGCAGCGGCGGGGCGGCGAGGCGGCCCTGCGGACGACGGCTCCACCAGATCCAGAGCCCGCTCACCGAGCTCAGCAACACCAGCAGGCAGATGAGCAGCATGGCGAGCTGATGCGGCCAGCCGTAGAGCTTGCCCATGTGCAGCATGACGCCGGTTTCCACCGTCTTGGCGACCGGGCCGTAGTCCTGCCAGCGCACGTCCGCCAGCACCTTGCCGCTGTATTGATCGATGTGCAGGGTGGCGTCGTTGCGCGGATCATCGGCAAAGATGGCGATGGTGTAGACACCGCTCGCCCCGGCCGGCGGCGTGATGCTGTAGCCCGGCGTGACCCGGCGTGCGGCGGCGATCTCCACCACCTGCTGCAGCGGGATGCGGTGCTCCGCCATCACCATGCCGTCGTGCTCGCCACCGTGTCCCATGGCGCTGTGGTCGTGGGCCTTGGGCTCGGTCGAGCTGGGGATGGGGGTGTTCTCCACCGCCCAGGGCACGGTCTGCTGGTGGGCATGGTTGAGGCTGCGGGCCAGGGGCGCCGACTTGGGCACCTCGTTCCACATGGCGGCCGGGAAGCGGTTCCAGACGGCGGCAAACTGATCGCCCCAGAAACCGGTCCAGGTCATGCCGCTCAAGAGCAGCAGCAGCAGGAAACCGGCCCCCCAGAAGCCGACCACGGCGTGCAGGTCGCGCCACCAGAGCCGGCCACGCTGGCTCCAGCGCGGCCACAGGATGCCGCCAACCCCTGGCCCCTTGCGTGGCCACCAGAGATAGAGCCCGCTCAGGAGCAGCACTATGCCCCAGCCGGCGGCCAGCTCGATCAGCCTATCCCCCACGGTGCCTATCATCAGCTCGGCGTGCAGGGCGCGCGCCACCGCCTGCAGATTCCACTTGTTGTCCATGGTGCCGAGCAGGGCGCCGCTGGCGGGATCGAGGAACAGGGTCAGCTCGCTGCCCCCCTGGCGGACGATGAACTGGGCGCTGGCCTCCGGGCCTGTGGGGGGCAAGTATTTGCTCAGGCTGGCGTCCGGCATGGCCGCCATCGCCTTTACCAGCAGCTGGTCGGCGCTGAGCGGTTGGTTGACGGGGGCGACCTTCATCAGCTCTGGGTACATGAGGTTGTCGAGCTGGGGCTTGAACAGATAGACGATCCCGGTCAGCGAGAGCAGGATCAGGAAGGGGGCGACGAAGAGACCCGCATAGAAGTGCCAGCGCCAGATGCGCTGATAGTGGTTCGCGTCCCGATTTTTCATCTCTGTTCCTTGCGCCTTGGGTTAACGTTTCAGTTGGTGGAATGTTGGTGGCGGCGCGGATGATAACAGCAACGTTTTGTTAACTGCAACAGAACATGAGGGCTGGCCGTGGAGGTAGCCGAGTGCACGCCGAACCGGTTTGCCGGCGGTCAGAAGGTGGCGCAATCCCGTCAGGGCGAGCCTTGTCAAAATGGACTTTTGGCAGAGAGATCATTACCTTGTTGCAACATAAGAGAGTGCTTGCACGGCGAAGAATCCAGGGAAGGAGGCAGACGTGAAGTTGCGACCCCACGGCCATTTCGAGATGCAGCGACAGGGCCAGGTGCTGATCTGCCGGCCGAGCGGCCCCTTCAATCTGGCGGGGGCCATGGCCTATGAGGCGCAGTTCAGCCAGCAGATCGCCAGCCTGAGTGCCGGGCCCTGGGGCATAGTCGAGGTGGCGACCGAATTCGAGGCGGCCGGGCCCGAGGTGCTTGCCCGTTTTCGCCGTCAGTTCGAGTGGTGCGCCAACAACGGCTGTGCCTTTCTGGCGGTGGTGCTGGCGGGCAGTTTCAAGCAGTATCTGGCGGATCAGGTGTTCAGCGGGTTGCCGTTTCAGGGGATCCGTTACTTCGAGCAGACCGACGAGGCGCTGCACTGGCTGGAGCAGCAACTGGTCGGGCTAGCCTGAAATAGACCGCAATGCGACTGATGCTGGTGGGCAGTTCAATCCAGCCTGATAAACCACTTGTCCCGCTCGTCGATACAGTCCGGCTCACCCATCTCGAACTCACGGCAGATCAGGGGGCGCACCTCATGGATGCGGCACATCATCGCGGTGAGTGCGATCGAGGGGCGGCTCAATCGAGTTTGATAAACCACTTGTCCCGTTCGTCGATACAGTCCGGTTCACCCATCTCGAACTCACGGCAGATAAGGGGGCGCACCTCATGGATGCGGCACATCATCGCGGTGAGTGCGATCGAGGGGCGGCTCAATCGAGCTTGATAAACCACTTGTCCCGCTCGTCGATACAGTCCGGCTCACCCATTTCAAACTCACGGCAGATCAGAGGGCGCACCTCGTAGATGCGGCACATCATGGTGTTGCGATCGAGCGCCGCGCACCAGCCATCTTCCAGCCGGTGCATTACCGGCACCTCGCCTTCCCGCTCTTCCACGTAGCGATCCGGCACGCCGGTATCGGTAAACAGCATCACCTCGAGGCGGCAGCAGCAGGCCTCGCAGTTCTGGCAGCTCACTTCTGGGGTCGTCATGGCACCTGCCTTGTTCTCATGGGCACGGATAAATATGAAACAGGCGCCGCTGGGGCGCCTGTGGTCTGAACCTTAGCCCAGTTTGCGGGCACGGTAGCTGCGCCCCTTGATCTTGCCTTCCTGCAGTCGCTTGAGCGCCGCTTTGGCTACGCCCTGCTTGACTGCCACGTAGGAGTACTGCTCGGCGATCTGGATCTTGCCAACATCGGCCCCGGCAATGCCGCCTTCGCCGGTCAGGGCGCCCAGGATGTCACCGGCGCGCACCTTGCTCTTGCGGCCCGCATCGATGGAGAGGGTCACCATCTGCGGGGCTATGGGTTTGATGGCGCGGCCGATGGCATCGAGATCCCCCAGCGGCAGCGGGGCCTGCTGGTACTCCTCGATGATGTTGACGCGCTGGGCCTCGTTCGGCTGATAGAGGCTCAGGGCCAGGCCCTGCTGGCCGGCGCGGCCGGTCCGACCGATGCGGTGCACGTGCACCTCGGGGTCGTAGGTGAGCTCGTAGTTGATGACGGCGCCCAGCTCCTTGATATCCAGCCCGCGGGCCGCCACGTCGGTGGCCACCAGTATGGTGGCGCTGCCGTTGGCGAAGCGCACCAGCACCTGATCCCGCTCGCGCTGCTCCAGATCGCCGTTCAGCGCCAGGGCCGAGAAGCCCTTGGCGGCCAGGTGATCGGCCACGTCGTTGCAGGCTCGCTTGGTGTTGCAGAACACCACGCAGGAGCCCGGCTGATAGTGACTGAGCAGCCAGCCGAGGGCCTCGAGGCGCTGACCGGCCGGCACTTCATACAGCTTCTGCTCGATGGCGCTCTCCTCGTGCAGGGACTCCACGCTCACCTCCACCGGGTTGCGCTGCACGCCACGGCTCATCTGGGCGATCCCCTCCGGATAGGTGGCGGAGAAGAGCAGGGTCTGGCGATCCCGCGGGGCGTGGCTGATGACCCGGTTGATGTCTTCGCCAAAGCCCATGTCCAGCATGCGATCCGCTTCGTCCAGCACCAGCGTCTTGAGGCTGTCGAGCGCCAGGGTGCCCTGCTCCAGGTGCTTGAGGATCCGGCCCGGGGTGCCGACGGCGATGTGGGCACCGAAGCTCAGGGTGGCCGATTGCGGTGCGGTCGGGGTGCCGCCGCACAGGGTCACCAGCTTGACGTTGGGCAGGGTACGGGCGAGACGACGGATCTCGGTGGCAACCTGATCCGCCAGCTCGCGAGTCGGGCAGAGCACCAGCGCCTGTACCTCGAGCCGGTTGACGTCGAGGCGGGAGAGCAGACCGAGGCCGAAGGCCGCAGTCTTGCCGCTGCCGGTTTTTGCCTTGGCGATCAAGTCTTTGCCGTCGAGTACCAGGGGCAGGCTCTGGGCCTGGATCGGGGTCATCTGCAGATAACCCAGGCTGGCGAGGTTCTCGAGCAGGGCGGGGGAGAGGTTCAGGCTGCTAAATTCGTTGTTCACAAAAGGACTCTATATGGGAGAAAACGGGCTGCGCCGGGCGCAAGGGCGCGCATTGTACCAGAATCCGCCGTTGGATGTGCTGCAAATTTGAGCGACTGCTTCTGTTCGTGACTGTCAGCCCGGTGGCAAGGGGCCGGCTCACCGACTGCCCCCTGGCAATCCGGAGCAGCGGTTCGCGGTCGCGGAAATATGTATTTGGCACCGTCTACATTCATCGCAAATAAGATAAACGTTTTTCACTCCACCTTGATTAAATAAATTTGTCGTAAATTTGTTCTGACCACTTCTGCGCGGCCTTGCGAGTATTAAGTGAATGTAATTAAGCTGTGAAAATAGGAGTTTACAAATACATGATTTATTTTTAAGTGATTGTTTGTATTGTGTTTTGTTATTTATTGAACAATGGTTGGATGCTTGTGTGAGCGTTTAATTAATTTAAAAACGTTTGTATTATCCAACATGCATATTTTTACCGCAGATTGTGATGGCTATCTGAATTTTTAAATATGCAAATGTCTATGATGGCGCCGGTCAAAAATTACAATTCACTCAGGTGCTACAGGTATGGAATACGTTCACTTTGTGCTCGGACTCGTCATGGTCCTCGCTCTGGCGTTGCTGGCAAACCGCCGCAACTGGAAACTGATCAAGCCGCGCTATATCGGCCAACTGCTGGTGGTCGAACTGGCGCTGGCCTGGTTCATGCTGAACTCCGAAGTGGGTCTGGCAGTAGTGGGTGGCTTTGCCGCCGGCTTCACCAAGCTGATGGAGTTTGCCAAGCAGGGGACCGACTTCGTGTTCGGCGGCCTGGTCAATGAAGGGGCCTTCTCCTTCTTCCTGATGGTGCTGATGCCCATCGTCTTCATTTCTGTGCTGATCGGCATCCTGCAGTACATCCGTCTGCTGCCGCTGGTGATCCGCGGCATCGGTACCGTGCTGGCCAAGATCAACGGCATGGGCAAGCTGGAATCCTTCAACGCCATCAGCTCCATGATCGTCGGCCAGTCCGAGAACTTCATAGCGCTCAAGAACATACTGCCGCACCTGAACGAGAAGCAGATGTACACCCTGGCCGCCACCGCCATGTCCACCGTCTCCATGTCCATCGTCGGTGCCTACATGCAGCTGATCGAGCCGCGCTACGTGGTCGCCGCCCTGGTGCTCAACATGTTCAGCACCTTCGTTGTGCTGTCGCTCATCAACCCCTATGAGCCGGACAATACCGTGACCGACGCCAAGGCGCTGTCCGAGGGTGACGAGCACCACACCCCGAAGAAAGAGAACTTCTTCGAGATGCTGGGCGAGTACATCATGGCCGGTTTCACCGTGGCGGTGATCGTGGGTGCCATGCTGGTGGGCTTCATCGCCCTGATCGCCCTCATCAACTACCTGTTCGAGATGGCGTTCGGCGTCAACTTCCAGCACGTCATGGGCTACATCTTCTACCCCATCGCCTGGATCCTGGGCATCCCGGGCAGTGAAGCGCTGCAGGCCGGTTCCATCATGGCGACCAAGCTGGTGACCAACGAATTCGTGGCCATGATGGATCTGGGCAAGATCGCGGCCCAGCTCTCTCCGCGCACCGTCGGCATCCTCTCCATCTTCATGGTGTCGTTCGCCAACTTTAGCTCCATCGGCATCATCGCCGGTGCGGTGAAGGCGCTGAACGAAGAGAAGGGCAACATGGTCTCCCGTTTCGGTCTGAAGCTGGTCTATGGCTCCACCCTGGTGAGCCTGCTCTCCGCCGTGATCGCCGGTGTGATGCTGTAAGTCATCCACCCGCCCTCACCACGACAAACCCCTGCCTCGGCAGGGGTTTGTTTTTTGGCGGCCGACTGCCTAGCCGGGCCAGTGGGCCCAGTAACCGGCGGCCAGCAGGGTGAGGGTGCAAAAGCTGGTCTCGAGGGCGCCGCCGCTTCTGAGTGGCCAGCCCGGCAGCCGGTAGCGGCGTTTGCTGGGCCAGAAGAGCGGGATGCCGGCCGGGGTGAGCCAGTCCCCCAGCAGGTGGCTGAGGTAGCCGATGATGAGGGCATCCTTGACCCCGACCGGCAGGGTGTCGGGCGGCAACTGCTGGTTGAGCCCCCAGATGGCGACCGCCACCGCCAGCAGGCTGTGGGTGAAGCCGCGATGACCGAACAGGCGAGAGAGGGGTTTCGAGATCCAGGGCAGCCGCTGCCCCAATACCGACTTGGGGTGGTCGAGGTCCGGCAGCAGGGCGCTGGCCAGGGCGGCGGGTACGGTCTGCCACAGGCTGGCGTCGGCCAGGGCCGGCGTCAGCTGGAGTTTGTGGGCGATCAGGGTGCAGGTAACGGAGAAGAGCAGGTGCCCTTGGGCGGTCATGATGGCTACGACATGGGAAAATGGCGGCGCATCTTACCAGTGTCGCGGGCCATTGCAGCAAAAAACCGGGGCCCGGCGGGCGACCCGGTCATTAACTGCGCGGATCTTCCACCTTGGTGTCGGCGGGCACCCGTTTTTTACCCAGCACCATGGCGCGCACCAGGTCGCTGCGGGTGAGGCGATCGGTCAGGATCACCACGGCCGCATGGACACCGACGGCGGCCATCAGGGTGTTGGCGAGGATGCCGTGCAGCTCCTCCAGCCAGTCCTCGCCCCAGAAGGCATCCCAGGTGGTGAGCCAGCCGGTGACCACGGTGCCGACCAGCGACAGCAGCAGCAGCCAGATCATCAGGGCGCCGACCGGGTTGTGGCCGAGGTAGTAGGGGTGACGGCCCTGGGCCAGCTGGCGCAGGTAGTAGCGCACCCGGGCCGGGGTCGGCCACCACTGGCCGAAGCGGGCGTAATGAGGGCCGATCAGTCCCCACAGCAGGCGGATGATGAGCAGGATGCCCACCGCGTAGCCGGCGTACTTGTGGAGCTTGCTCCCCTCTTCCAGGATGAAGAAGTTGAGCAGGCAGAGGGTGACGGTAGCCCAGTGAAACACCCGGATGAGGGGATCCCAGACTTTCACTTCAGACGAGGTTGTCATGGTGTGGCTCCATAGAAAGGGCCGGCAGGAGACCGGCCCATGGCCGGATTATTCGTCGTTCTCTTCTTTCACTTTCTTCAGATCGGTCGGGTCGAAGTAGATCTCGACCTTGCGCTTCTCCTTGTCCCAACCGTAAATCTCGTAGCAGTTGGTCTCGGTGACCTTGAACTTCTTGATGTCATAGCCCATCGCCTTGATCTGCTGCTGGGCGTCGGCTTCGCTCATCCACTTGCTCTTGTCGGCCTGGGTGCATTGGGGATCGGCCAGGGCTGCGCCGCTCAACAGAGGGATCAGTAACAACAGGGGGGTCAGTTTCATTGCTTGCTCCTTGCGGGTGGTTGGGTCAACAGCCACAAGGCTAGTTCACCAGCCTTAAGAAAGAATTAAGCGCAGAAGGGGATGAACGGGTCTCCCCGGCAGGGCACCGGGGAGCGGGCTCAGCTCAGCTTGCCCCTGACCAGCCACTTGTCCAGCGCGTTGGCGAAGCGCTGCTTGTCGGCCGCGTTGAGGGGGGCCGGGCCACCGGTCTGGACCCCGGCCGAGCGCAGCTCTTCCATGAAGTTGCGCATGCCGAGCCGCGCCTTGATGGTCTCGCGGGTGTAGATCTCGCCGCGGGGGTTGAGCGCCTCGCCGCCGGCATCGATCACCAGGGCGGCGAGGGGGATGTCACCGGTGATCACCAGATCGCCGGGTTTGACCTGCTGGGCGATGACATGATCTGCCACATCGAAGCCCTTCTCCACCTGCTGGGTCTTGATGAAGGGGGAGGGGGGCACACGCAGCCCCTGATTGGCCACTAGCGTGGTCACCACCTGGGCGCGGTGGGCGGCACGGTAGAGGATCTCCTTGACCGGAATGGGGCAGGCATCGGCATCGACCCAGATGGGCATGGCATGGTTTCCTGTGTCTGAAACGAGTGGCGCATCTTAGCACGGCCGGGGGCGGCCGGCTGCCCCGGGGCTGAGTCGGGTCCGGCTTTGGTGTAAGCTGGGCCGATGAACATGAGCGAGAAGGACGAGCAGATGGATCGGGTGCCCAGTGACGTGATTTATGGCCTGACCCTGGATGGCAGGGGGGGCATGCAGCCGCTGGCGGCGGGCAGCGAGATACCGGCAGCGCAGCCGGGCTGGCTGCATCTGGACTATGGCAACCCGGAGGCGGCGCGCTGGCTGTTGCAGACGCCACTGCTGGGTGACGCGGCACGCGAATCCCTGCTCGGCCAGAGCAATCGCCCCAAGCTGGTGCGGATGGGCGAGACGGTGCTGCTGATCCTGCGCGGCATCAACCACAACAAGGATCACAGGCCCGAAGAGATGGTGGCGCTGCGGATCTTCATCACGCCGGACCTCATCATCAGCAGTCGGCGGCGGCCGCTGTTGTCGGAAAAAGATGTCTTCGAGCAGCTGAAGCTGGGGGGCGGTGCGGACACCCCGGCCGACTGGCTGGTGGAGATCTGCGACGCCCTGACCGATCGGGCCGGAGAGTTCGTCGAGGAGCTGCACGACCAGATCCTGGATCTGGAAGAGCAGGTGCTGATGCGCGACCTGCCTGCCAACGGCCGGCTGGCGCTGATCCGCAAGCAGCTCATCATGATCCGCCGCTACCTCTCCCCCCAGCGGGATCTGGTGGCGCGCCTTGCCAACGAGAAGATCAGCTGGCTGGACGAGGACGACCGGCGCCGCCTGCTCGACATCGCCGACCGGCTGCGGCGCTGGCTGGACGATCTGGATGCCGGGGTGGCGCGCACCGCCGTGCTGGCGGACGAGATCAACAACCTGATGGCGGAGGCGACCAACCGCCGCGCCTATCAGATGTCGGTGATGGCGCTGCTGTTTCTGCCGGCCAGCTTCCTGACCGGCCTGTTCGGCATCAACCTGGGGGGCATTCCCGGGGCCGAGAGCCCGACCGCCTTCTGGATCTTCTGCGGATCCCTGGTGGCGCTGGCGACCGGGCTGGCGGTCTGGCTCAAACACAGACGCTGGTGGTAAGGAGCCGACATGACCACATGGGAATCTTTTGGCGTGACCCTGCTGCTGTTGCTGGGCCACACCCTCATTCGCGGCCTCATTCACAAGAGCCTGATGGCCCTCGGCCAGAGCCGGCAGGTGAGCGAGAACCGGGTGCTCTACGTGGAGCACGTGTTCCACTTCCTGCTCGGCTGCGCCACCCTGCTGATCCTGGCCGGGGTGTGGGGGCTCGACTTCTCGCGGCTGGTGGTGCTGGCTTCCTCCTTCTTCGCTGTGCTGGGGGTGGCCATGGTGGCGCAGTGGTCGATCCTCTCCAACATCACCGCCAGCATCACCATCTTCTTCGCCTTCCCCTACCGGATTGGCGATCGGATCCGGATCCTCGACAAAGATGACTCGGTCACCGGGGTCATCACCGAGATCGGCCTCTTCTATGTGCGGGTACGCGATGACAACGGCGATCTGGTCACCTATCCGGCCAACCTGATCCTGCAAAAGCCGGTCAGACGGCTGGAGGGCAAGGGGGCTGAACCCCTGCAACCAGAATGAGAAAAGGCTCCCGCGGGAGCCTTTTTTGCGCCTGCCAGCTTCTCAGCGTTCGAAGAAGCGGTAGAGGTGCTCGATCTGGATCGGGCAGTCCGCCACCAGATGCACGTGCTGGCGGGCCTCTTCGACCGAGCCGAAGCTGAGGGGGCAACCCAGGGTGTCGGTCATCTCGTACAGTTTGCCGTCCTGTCCCCTGAACTCCACGATCCAGCCGGGCAGGATGGCATCCTGCAGGATCTCGGCTTCCTTGAAGGCTTGTTGCTGGTAGAGCAGACGAAGTTCATTGACTGTCATGACATCCTCCCGTGACGCTTGATGCCACTTCAAGTCTAGTGGTTGCGGCCGCCATCAGGCGGCTCATTTGGCCGTCTTGAGATGCTCCCAGGCCCAGCGCAGGCGGATGAAGGTGTTGGCGTCGCCCCCCCGATCCGGATGGTGTTGCAGTGCCAGCTCCCGCCAGCGGCGGCGAATGGCGTCAGGCCCCGCCCCGGCCGGCAGGGCGAACAGGGTCAGCGCCTCTGCCCTGTGTTCATCCCGCTCACAGGCCCGCCAGAAGCTGCCGAGCAGGGCCTCTACCTCCTCCCTGTCGGTCTGCCAGAACACCCGCCAGTCGAGGTAGTAGCTGCGCAGCGCCTCACCCCGGGCGAGGGCGCTTGCCGCGTTGCGAGGAGCGAGCGGTTCGAGCCGGATATCCAGGGTGCTGATCAGCAGCCACCACCCTTCATCGTGGAGCTCGGCCTGCAGCTGATAGAGGGCGTTCATGATGAGGAAGTTGAGCCGAAACAGCTGTTGCTGCTCGTCCCCCGGCAGAGGCGGGATAAGCTCCCGGCGGCGCAGCTCGGCCAGCAGCTCGTGCACCTTGTAGCTGCCGCTGGCCTGCCTGAGCAGTGCCAGCAGCGGGGCGAGCAGCGGGTTGGCGGTCGATTCGGCAGAGTTCACTGGCCGGCCCCCTCTTTGGGGGGCTGCAGGGCGATCAGCAGCTCCCCGGCCAGCGGCTCGACGGGGCCGGTGACGATGCGGGTCCGGCCCTTGCCATCCAGCACGAACAGCGGGATGGCGCCCGGGTTGGCCTCCTGGTACTGGGCCCAGTCGAACGCCTCACTCAGGCGGGTTGCCTTGATCTGGCCACCCCGACTCAGCAGGCCGCTCAGCCTGGCGTAGTTGATGTCGGGGCCGAACAGGTTCTGACGGGCGCGGAAGGTGGCGCTCTCCCGGTTGGCCTTGCCGTGCTGTTCGCTGGAGCGCAACGAGTAGACCTTCTCCTCGCCGTAGAGGTGGGCGAAGTGCAGCACGCCGAGGGCGTTGTTGTGGCGGTTGGGGGAGAGCGCCAGCACGGTACTGATGCTGGTGAGCGGCAGGTGCAGCTCGGCGTGCTCGGATTGCGGGTTGCCGAAGTAGCAGGGCAGGTTGCTCATCCGTGCCTGACGGCAGAACTCCCAGGCCGGATCGCAGAGCTGAACCGGCACCCCCTGATCTGCCAGCGCTCGGCCGATGGCCCGCGCCACCGAGTTGGCTCCGATGATGAGCCAGGTGTTGGGGGCGCTCTGGCGCATCTTGAGCAGCCCGGCCAGCGGCGCCGAAGTGAGGCTCTGCAGCACCACGGTGGAGATGATCACCGCAAACACCAAGGGGACCAGCTTGTCCGCATCGGCAATGCCGGCCTCATGCAGGCTGATGGCGAAGGAGGCGCTGACCGCCGCCGCCACTATGCCGCGCGGCGCGATCCAGCCGAGCAGGGCGCGGGCCCGCCAGGAGAGATCGGATCCCCAGGTGGAGACCAGGATGCAGAGCGGGCGTGCCACGAACTGCACCACGCACAGCAGCGCCAGCACCATGGGGCCGAGCTGCCAGAGCTGGGCCAGATCGAGGCGGGCCGCCAGCAGGATGAAGAGGGAGGAGATGAGGATGACGGCGAGATCCTCCTTGAAGGCCAGCACCTCCTCCAGATCCAGCCCCTCCTGATTGGCGAGCCAGATGCCGAACACGGTCACCGCCAGCAGGCCGGATTCGTGGCTGAGCCAGTTGGAGAGGCTGAAGGTGACCAGCACCAGCGCCAGCACCCCGAACTTGTGCAGGCTGACCGGCAGCCAGTCCTTGCGGATCAGCAGGGTGGTGAGCCAGCCGGCACCGACCCCGATGAGCGAGCCCACCCCCACCGTCTTGGCCAGCGCCAGCAGGGTGTGACCGACCAGATCCCCCTGACTGCCGAGGCGTACCGCCTCGAATACCAGCACCGCAAACAGGGCGCCGATGGGATCGATGACGATCCCCTCCCAGCGCAGGATGCGGTCCACCTCCCGGGTCGGGCGGATCACGTTGAGCATGGGGGCGACCACGGTGGGGCCGGTCACCACCAGCACGGCGCCGAGTACCATGGCGACCCGCCAGTCCAGCCCCAGCAGGAAGTAACCGGCGCTGCCGATGACGGCGAAGCTCACCAGCATGCCGGTGGAGCAGAGGTTGCGCACCACCTTGCCGATCCCCTTGAGCTCGGCAAGGTGCAGGGTGAGCGCCCCCTCGAACAGGATGATGGCGACCGACAGGGAGACCAGCGGGAACAGCAGGTCGCCGAGCAGGGCATCGGGGTCGAGCAGGCCGCCGACCGGTCCCAGCAACAGGCCGGTGAGCAGCAGAAACAGGATGGCGGGTACCCGCAGCGACCAGGCGAGCCACTGGGCCAGCACTGAGACTAGGGCGATCCCGGCCAGGGAGAGAGCGATCATGCAGACCTCGGTTGGGGCAATGGACCTGGAGGAAGTGTAGTGGGGAAGATGGTCAGATTGACACCAGCCGGCGGCGGGAGCAAGGGGGGAAGCGGGTCGCGCGACAGCGGGCGTCACGGTTGCTGGGAAGGCGAGGCAGGGGGCCGCAGGTTGCGGCCATCAGCCGGATTAGATGGGGCTCTCTTTGTGGAGTTCGGTGACGCAGTCGGCCACCGCCAGCACCAGCGCCGAGCGCATCACCTGATCGAGCCGGTTCAGCTGCATCTGGTAGAAGGGCCAGTCCTCCTCGTTGGCGGGGGCCTCCTGCGGCATCATGCCGCCCTGGTTGACGCCGTGCAGGCGTGCCAGCAGATCGCGGATCGGCTTGTCGCTGAAGCGGTAATCCTTGGGGTCGCGCACCAGAAAATCGCGGATCTTCAGGTAAGCCTCGAGATCCTGATAGCGCTCGAGGGAGATGAGGCCGAGGGCGAAGATGAGCTTGAGGCGTACCTCCAGCTGGCCGAGGGGGCCGCTCTGGTTGAGCAAAGGTTCGATGGCGTATTTGACGGCATACTCCTCCTGACGGAACGCGCGTCGCATCAGGGAGTCGACCGCCTCTTCCAGGATGGTCACGACTTCGAGAAAGAAGCCGCGGGGGCCATCCTGCTCGTTCAGTCGTTCCAGTACTTCATCTTCCTGGTGTGTGGTCATAAGTGCATTGGGTCCAGCTGACTGGGAGAGAGTGGGCCTCTCTCCCGGTTTTTATCGTATGAGGCGCTTTGGTGGCCGGCCTGAGCGGGCCGGCACGGTGGCGCCTCATCAGGTCACTTCAAATTGCCATAACGGGTGACGATGGCGCTGACGATGTCGCTGTCGGCGGTCAGGCCGGTGATGCGCGCCAGGGCCTGGGCCGGGCCCAGCTCCGCCAGCAGCTGTTGCAGCTCCACCGCCTGCGGGTCATCGGCATTGCGATAGTGCAGCGCAGCGGCGATCCCCTCCTGCAGGTGATCGCTGGGCAGGCCGTACTCCAGGGTGCCGAGCAACGGCTTCACCAGCCGATCCCCCGCCGCCAGCTTGCGCAGCGGCTGACGGCCGACCCGGTCAATCTCGTCCACCAGATAGGGGTTGGCGAAGCGGGCCAGGATCTTCTCGATGTAGGCGGCGTGCAGGCGCGGGTCGAAACCGTAGCGTTGCACCAGCACGGCGCCGCTCTCCTCCATGGCGCGGCGTACCTTGCTGCGGATCAGCGGATCCTCGATCGCCTCGCGAATGGTGCGATAGCCCCTCAGCTTGCCGAGGTAGGCAGTGACGATGTGGCCGGTGTTGAGGGTGAACAGCTTGCGCTCGACGAAGGCCATCAGGTTGTCGGTGGGCTCCATGCCCGCCACCTGGGGCAGCTCGCCCTTGAACTGGGTCTGGTCGACGATCCACTCGCTGAAGCTCTCCACCGTCACTTCCAGCGGATCATCGTTGGCCGCAGCCGGCGGGACGATGCGGTCCACCGCCGAGTCGACGAAGCCGATGCAGGCGTCGAGGGTGGCATGATACGCGACCGGCAGGTACTTGAGTACCTCCTGCTTGAGGTGGCTGGTGCCGCGCACCATGTTCTCGCAGGCGATGACGTTGAGCGGCGTCAGGTTGCCGGCATCGAAGCGGGCCTGCAGCCCCTGGGCCAGGGTGCTGGCAATCTTGTCCAGAATGTTGGGGCCGACCGCGGTGGTGACCAGATCGGCGGTGATGATGCGGGCGATCACCTCGTGGCCGGCGGAGCTCACCGCCGCCACGTTGCGCACCACGTCCAGCTTCTGATCCGCTCCCACCACGTGCACCTTGTACTCTTGGCGGTGGTTGAGCTGGTCGATCAGGGTCTCGTTGACGTCGGCGAAGGTGACCTGGTGGCTGGCGTCAGCCAGCAGTTTTCCGATGAAGCCGCGACCGATATTACCGGCACCAAAATGCAATGTTTTCATGATATTAACCTCTTGAACCAAAGACGATGAAGGACGATCAGGCCGCCTGTTCGGCACCCAGCAGATCCAGGAACTCCTGGGGATCCTGGGTGCTGGCCAGCCGGTCGATGAGACCGGGTTCGTCCAGTGCATTGGTCAGGCGGGTTATCACCTGCATGTGTTCGTCGTTGCGGGCGGCGATGCCGATCACCAGCCGCGCCACTTCATCGGCCGCCTCGCCGAAGGCGACCCCGGCCGGGTATTGGCAGATGACGATGCCGGTGCGCTTCACAAACTCCTTGGCGGCGATGGTGCCATGGGGCACGGCGATGGATTCACCAAGGTAGGTGGAGACCAGCTGTTCGCGCTCCAGCATGGCGTTGACGTAGTCGGGCGCCACGTAGCCCCGCTCCGCCAGCAGCTTGCCGGCAGCCCGGATGGCGGCCTCCTTGTTGTCGGCCTTGAGCCCCAGGTGCACGTCATGCCGGCTCAGGGTGAACACTTCGGCCTGCGGCTCGTAGCTGTCGTCGTTGGCGGCCACCAGCAGCTGCGGGTTGGCTACGTCATCGTTGGCGGCCTGAGTCAGGCTCTGTACCAGCTCCTGATAGAGACCGTTGTCGAGGAAGTTGGTGAGCGAGATGTGGTGGGCGTGCGGCGCGTGGCGACGGGCCCGCTCGGTCAGATCCTTGTGGGTGATGACCCAGTCCACCTGATCGTCGAGCTGATCGATGGCACGGTTGGTGACGCTGATGTCGAGGCCGGCGGCCTGCACCCGCTTGCGCAGCAGGCCGGCGCCCATGGCGCTGGATCCCATGCCCGCATCGCAGGCGACGACGATGTTGCGTACCGCCATCAGTTCACCGCCCGGCTTCTTGGCTGCTGCGGTCTCGGGCTTGGCACCCTTCATGGCTTTCATCTTGCGGGTGGCTTCACCGAGGGCATCGGCCTCGTCGGCTTCCGGCTGCTGGGCGCGCACGAACACGGCGGCGACCAGGAAGGAGACCAGGGTGGCGCTGATGATGGAGAGAGCAACCCCTATGAGGGAGGCTTTCGGTGTCATCAACAGCACGGCGAAGATGGAACCCGGTGAGGCGGGGGAGACCAGACCTGCGTTGAACAGGGTCAGGGTGAACACCCCGGTCATGCCGCCGGCAATCACCGCCAGGATGAGGCGCGGGTTCATCAGCACGTACGGGAAGTAGATCTCGTGGATGCCGCCGAAGAAGTGGATGATGGAGGCACCGGCAGCGGACTGCTTGGCGGCGCCGCGACCGAACACCATGTATGCCAGCAGCACACCCATGCCCGGGCCCGGGTTCGCTTCGATCAGGAAGAAGATGGAGCGGCCGTGCTCGGTGGCCTGCTGGATCCCCAGCGGCGAGAAGATGCCGTGGTTGATGGCGTTGTTGAGGAACAGGATCTTGGCCGGCTCGACGAAGATGGAGGTGAGCGGCAGCAGGTTGTTGTCCACCAGGAAGCCGACGCCACCGGCCAGCACGCCGGAGAGCACCTTGACGAAGGGGCCGATCACGAAGAAGGCGAGGATCGCCAGCAACATGCCGATGAGGCCGGCGGAGAAGTTGTTGACCAGCATCTCGAAGCCGCTCTTGACGCGACCTTCCATCGCCTTGTCGAAACGCTTGATGGCCCAGCCACCGAGCGGGCCGACCATCATGGCGCCCATGAACATGGGAATGTCGGTCCCCACGATGACGCCCATGGTGGTGATGGCACCGACCACGCCGCCGCGCTCACCGCCCATCAGCTTGCCGCCGGTATAGCCAATCAGCAGCGGCAGCAGGTAGGTGATCATGGGGCCGACCAGCTTGGCCAGCGTTTCGCTCGGCAGCCAGCCGGTGGGGATGAAGAGGGCGGTAATAAAGCCCCAGGCGATGAAGGCGCCTATGTTGGGCATGACCATATTGGACAGGAAGCGTCCAAAATTCTGTATCTTGACTTTGGTATCCGGTGATAACATGTCGGGACCCCGTTTTAAGCCTGTTTGATTAAAAGTGGTAGTCGGGCTGGCCGGTTTTGCCGAACCGCCATCCCTGTCGTCTAAGCAACTTCAATCTACCAGCTTGTGATCAAATTAGGCTGAAAACGGGGTGTCTTGTGACGCAGCTCTCAAATACCTCGACCTCCCCCCTCCCTTCATAGTGATGTGGATCACATCAACTCTCTGTATTTCGGCTACATTTCGATCTTTGCTGCCGCCAGCATCGTTTTTATGTGATGCAAGTCACTCTTTGTTGTTTGCGCAAACCTGATATCAATGTGATCTATTTCTCATTTTCATTATTTGTATTCAAATGGGGCGATCCGTCCGACCTGAAAACTGAGGGTGTTGACGATGAATTGCTTGAATCCACATTCAAATAACCAATGAGTCAATTATTTTGTAACCTACTTTCAGTTTTTCATGATGCTCTTCAGCCGCAGAGCCGGCGCATCAGCCACTCCAGCGGGCCTCGCTCGAAGCGCTGACTCCAGAGATTGGCAAACAGCAGGGCCGCCAGGGCGAAGAGGCCGGCGGCCAGCACCACCTCGGGCAGATCCTGCCCTTGCAGCCAGCCGATGGCCTCCAACATCCCCATGCCGAACATGATGTGAGCCAGATAGAGGGTCAGGGTCTGCCGGCCGACCGGCAGCCACATTCGCCACCAGCGAGCCTCGGGCAGGGCGCGTCCCAGCCAGAGGCAGATGGCGATCAGGGTGCTGGCCGCGCCCATGCCGAACAGCAGGTAGAGCGGCGCCGGGGGAATGGGCTGGGTTGCCAGCAGCGGCGCCAGCTCTGGGTTCGGCAAGAGGGTCGGCAACCAGAGCGACAGCCCCTTGGCCAGCACCATGGCACTCACCCCGCCGGCCAGCAGCCAGCGCTGGGTGAGCGGATTGGCCAGAGACTGGCGGCTCAGCCAGAGGCCGTAGAGCAGAAAGCCCAGCCAGGGCACCACAGGGTGCCAGCCGTTGAACAGCAGATTGCGGATGAAGCCGGCCAGGGTCCAGAACTCGGGATAGCTGAAGCTGTGCCACTGCCAGCCCCGATCGTAATCGAGCAGGAACAGCAGGCTGACGAAGCTTGCCGCCAGCAGCGGGATCAGGGCCAGCAGCCAGGGGGAGGGAAGCCGGAGACAGCAGGCCCCCAGCAGAAAGTAGACGGCGTAGTAGTGGATGATGTCGGCCGGAAACACCAGGTAGTTGAGCAGCCCTACGATCAGCAGGAACAGGGCCCGCTTAGCGGTGTGGGTCATGGCTGCCGACCACGCCAGCTTGCGGGTCGACAGTCCGAGCCCGATGCCGGCCAGCACCACGAAGCTGGCGGCGGAGCGCCCCTCCAGCGCATCCAGCAGGGGCTTGAGCCAGGTTGGCCCGCCCGCCAACACCCCCATGGCGATGCGAAAATTCACCAGCACCATGCCGAGCAGGGCCATGGCGCGGGCCAGATCCAGTCCTTCCAGTCGATGGTGCGGGGTCGTCATGGTGGTGACTCCTTGGGGTGATCAGCGGGCCGGGCCCAGCAACTGGTCCAGCAGGGACGGCAACCTTTGCTCCACCGGTGCCTGCTCTGGATGCAGGGCCAGGGCGTGGCGCACCGCCTGCCCCTCCAGTGCGTCCAGCAGCAGCTGGGCCGTGAGATCCGGCTGCAGGTGGGCGGCCAGCTCCCCCGCCTGCTGACCACGGCGCACCGTCGCCGCCAGGGCATCACACAGCTGGCGCTGGTTGCTGGCGAAGGTGGCCGCCATCTCGGGGTGGCGGGCCAGCTCGGCCAGGATCTCGGTGCCGAGCAGCAGGTTCTCCGGGGTCAGCGACCAGGCGAGGTAGCCGGCGGCGAAGCGGGCCAGCGCCGCCCGGGCCGGCCCCTGAACCAGCTCATCCAGCAAGGGTTGCAGCTCGGCCGCCTCCAGCGAGGCGATCAGGGCGATCAGCTCCTCCTTGCGGGCGAAGTGGTTGTAGAGGTTGCCGAGGCTCACCCCGGCGGCGGCGGCGATGTCGCGCATGCCGGTCTGGTGGAAGCCCCGCTCGATAAAGCAGCCGAGCGCCGCCTGGATGATCTGCTCGCGCCGCTGCTCCAGCCGCAGGTTGTTGGTGGTCATAGGGATGCCTCTTGCCTGAAAACTCTTTATGAGCGAACGTTCGTTCATTTATGGATTCACTCTATGCCCGTGGCGAGCCACTGGCAAGCTCGGGGCGTACAAAAAGTGATCTGCTGACCAGGCGGGCGGCATGACCCAATAAAAAAGCCCGCAGGGTGCGGGCTTTTGCAAGGAGGGAAGGCCTGGCTTATTCGGCCTTGGGAGCTTCCGCAGCCGGTGCGGCCTCGGCTTCGCTCACTGGGGCGACCGGCGCCGGGCCCGGCACCAGCTCCACCGCCGGCTTGGCGATGAGGGAGCGGGTCTCTTCCACCGCCTCGGTCAGCTTCACCTCGATGATCTGGCCGAGCTCGTAGACCACCTCGGTCTTGTCCAGATAGACGCGGCCGTTGTCCCAGTTGCACTCCAGCCGCTCCTTGTTGTCCAGGATATGGCGGGCGGGCATGAACACCACGGCACCGTTCTCCTGCAGGCGCAGCTTGAGGCCGGCACGCATCACGTCGATGATCTCGGCGTTGAACACCTTGTCGGTACCCGCATCGGCCTTGAGGTAGCGGACATAGAGCCAGTCGCCGATGTCGCGCTCCACCATGCGGTGCAGGCGACGGCAGGCGGTCAGGTGCTCGGTCAGCTCCAGGCTCGGGCGCTCACCCGGGGTCTTGCCGGCGATGACGGCCTTGAGCAGGCGATGGTTTACCATGTCGCCGTACTTGCGGATTGGTGAGGTCCAGGTGGCATAGGCATCCAGCCCCAGGCCGTAGTGGGCGCCCGGCTCGGCGGACATCAGGGCATAGCTCTGGAAGCGGCGGATCTTGCCGTCCAGCCAGCGGGTGTCCAGGCTGTCGATCCAGCGGCGCAGGGCGCAGAAGCCGGACAGGCTGGCGATCTCTTCCTTCTCGAACGGGGCCTCGGCGCTTTTGAGCAGGTCGATGGCACCGTCGAGGGACTCCTCGTCAAAGCCGGTGTGGACGTTGAAGATGCCGTAGCCGACGCTCTTGCCCAGCACGCGGCCGGCGCAGATGTTGGCGGCGATCATCGACTCTTCCACCATGCGGTTGGCGATGCGGCGCGGCTCGACGTGGATGGCCAGCACAGCGCCGTTCTCGCCCAGCTCGAAGTCGTAGTCGGGGCGGTCCGGGAACACCAGGGCGTGCTCGGTGCGCCACTTGATGCGCGCCTCGGTCATCGCCTTCATCAACGGCAGCTGGGCCAGCACGCCTGCGTCGATATCCAGCGCTTTGCCGTGTTCGGCCCAGTCGGAGACGTCGTCATAGTTGAGGCGGGCGTGGGAGCAGATGCGGGCGGCGAAGAACTCGGTTTCCTCCAGCAGCAGGCCATCTTCGGCGATCAGCAGACGGGCGCACAGGGTGTTGCGCTCCTCGCCCTCTTTCAGGGAGCAGAGCTCGTCGGAGAGGGTGCGCGGGATCATCGGCACGTTGCGGCCCGGCATGTAGACGGTGAAGGCGCGCTGGGCGGCCTCCTTGTCCAGCTCGCTCCCTTCGGCCACATAGGCAGTCGGGTCGGCGATGGCGACCAGCAGCTCCCAGCCGTTGTCCAGCTTGCGGATGGCCAGGGCGTCATCCATGTCCTTGGTCTTGGCGCCGTCGATGGTGAAGAAGGGGGTTGCGGTCAGATCGGTGCGGGGCAGCTCTTCCTCTTCGATCACCTTCCACTCCGGCAGATCCGCCGGCTCGACCTGGGCCAGGTTGTGGCGCGCCAGCACCACCCACCAGGGCACGTTGTGATCTTCCTGGGCGGCGATCTTCTGGGTGATCTCGGCGGAGAAGTTGCCGTCCACCAGGGCGTGGCGCTTGAGGGTGGCAACCACCCAGTCCCCTTCCTTGAACTCTTTCTCGTCCAGACCCTTCTTGACGCGGGCCTTGATGGCATCCTTGATCAGCGGATGATCGGCCACCACGTTGAGGCGGTCGCGGAACATCTTGACCCGGGCCACGAAGCGGGTGACGGACTGCTCCAGCAGCTCATCCGGCTCGGCCACTTCCTTCTCTTTCTCGGTACGGATCAGGGCGGTCACCCGGTCACCGTGCATCACCTTTTTCATGTAGGGAGGCGGCACGAAATAGCTGGTCTTCTCATCGACCTCCAAGAAGCCGAAGCCCCGATCGGAGGCGCGGATCACACCCTCTTTCTTGGGGATGTTTTCGCGGATTTGTTGCTTGAGCTGGGCCAGCAGCGGATTGTCTTGGAACATAAATGGGGAACCTGAGTGGAGACCTGGTGGTTAATCGCCCAGCACTATACGTTTTTACCCCTCCAAAGCCAAGGTGAATGGCCTTGTCAGGGGCGTTGCAGCGCCCGGCGACCCTGCTCGATCAGGCGCTGGGATATCTGTTTGTGCAGCCCGCGCTCCAGCACCCAGCGGTGCCAGTAGAGTCGCTCTACCAGGTGCTGATCCGGGTTGAGATCGAGCAATGACCCCTCCGCCAGCTGGCGACGGATCTGCAGTTCCGGGATGAGGCAGCAGGCCAGCCCCTGCTCGGCCATGGCGACGAAGGCCTCCGACGAGCGCACCGTGTGGCAGGGGTAGCCGCCGGGCTCCAGCCCGAAGTGGCGGGCCATGTAGCTGACGTGCATGTCGTCGCGCTGATCGAAGGCCACCGCCGGCGCCTTGGCCAGCGTCGCCAGGGTCAACCCCTGCGGGAAGTGGCGCTCGACGAAGGCGGGGCTGGCGGTGAGCAGGTAGCGCATCTCGCCGAGCTCGTCGACGCAGCAACCCGCCAGTGGCTGGCCGTGCAGGCTGACGGCGCCGAACGCCTGCCCCTCGCGCACCCGATCCAGGGTGCGGCTCTCGTCATCTACCAGCAGGTTGAGCTCGATGGGGTGCTGTTCCAGCAGCGGCGCCAGGGCGGGCAGAAACCAGGTGGCCAGGCTGTCGGCATTGACGGCAATGCTGACCCGGATCGGCGCCTGGGGCTCGGCGGGAGAGAGCTCGCCGGCCAGCTCCAGTTCCAGCTGGCGCACCTGGCGGTAGTGGGCTAGCAGCTTCTGCCCGAGCGCGGTGGCCTGCAGCGGCTGGCCGCGAATGATCAGCGGCTCGGCAAACTGCTGCTCCAGTTGCTTGATGCGCTGGGAGATGGCGGACTGGGTGATGTGCAGGCGCTGGGCGGCGCGCTCGAAGTTCTGCTCCTGCATCACCGCATCCAGCGCCAGCAGCAGCTTGTAGTCCAACGCCTTCATCAGCATTCCTTATCAGCAGGGAGATTGAGAAGGGATGCTACTCAAGTGGTGGCGAGAGAACAACCGAAGAGCGCTGAAAATGTCGGCAGCGCAGGCGGGACAAGGGTTGTGGGGTCAAAGCGGGTTTGTCACTGTGAGATGTGACAGTGGTGGTCAAAAGGTATTCAGGAGATACTCTTTTGCGTCCGTTTTTGCATGGGGTGGAAACGGGCCATAGCGAGAACTTTTAATCCCGGGTCTTACCCCGGGATTTTTTTGCGTCACCCTTATTCGGTGACCAGCTCGCGGGCTTCGTCATAGGCACCCTGCAGGGGCTGACCGACGGCACGGGCGAAACGCTCGTCCAGATGGAAGCGGATCCCCACCCCGCGCACGGCGCCCAGATCCACCGCCTGGCGGTGACCGAGTCGCTCGATGGGCAGGCCGAGGCGGCGGAAGATCCGCTCTACCGGCAGGCTGACCACGGCAACCAGCTCGCGGATCCCCTTCGCCCTGGCGAAGGCATAGACCTCGCGGAAGATGACGCAGGTCAGCTCGCTGACCCCGTTGCCCAGGCGCGGCGCCCGTTCGGCATCGATGGCGAGGCGGGTCAGTTCCCACACGTCGTTGCTGCGCGGCGGGGCTTCGCCGGCGAGGGCGGTGGGGAAGATGCTGGGCAGCATGTAATCCTGGGCACAACTGAGCAGACGGATGCAGCCGCACAGGCCTTCTTCGTCCTCAATCAGGACCCAGTGGGTGTCCGGAGTATCGAAACTGTCCTGCTCCAGACCACGGTGAGATTCCACATCCCAGCCGAGGCGATCGGAGAAGACGCGATTGCGAAAGCGATAAAGCTCGTTTTCTACCTCCCATCTGGGGTGTTCTTTTAATTTTCCTTTGAAAACAAGCATTCAGATGTCTCCATTTCAGTGTTCGGCGCTATAATCGAGGCCCTGGCCAGGGGGGCTAGCCTATGAAACAAGACCAACTGCTTGAGTACCTCGAACATTTCACTTCGGTAACGGACGGGGATCGTCTGGCCGAGTTGATCGGTCGGTTCACGCTCGGTATGGGTTACGACTACTACCGGTTTGCGCTGATCATTCCCATGTCGATGCAAAGACCCAAGGTGGTGCTGTTCAATCAGTGCCCCGACTCCTGGGTGCAGGCCTATACGGCAAACCATATGCTGGCCTGTGATCCCATCATTCAATTGGCCCGCAAGCAGACCTTGCCCATTTACTGGAACCGGCTGGATGAGCGAGCACGTTTTCTGCAAGAGGGCAGTTTGGACGTGATGGGGTTGGCGGCGGAGTTCGGGCTGCGCAACGGCATCTCGTTTCCGTTGCACGGGGCGGCGGGAGAAAACGGCATACTGTCGTTCATCACCGCCGAGCGGGCATCGAGCGATCTGCTGCTGGAGTCCTCGCCCGTCCTCTCCTGGATGTCCAACTACATCTTCGAGGCGGCGATCCGGATTGTGCGGGTCAGTCTGCGGGACGATGACCCTCAGGAGGCCCTGACTGACCGGGAGACCGAATGCCTGTTCTGGGCCAGTGAAGGGAAAACGTCGAGTGAAATCGCCTGCATCCTGGGGATCACGGAGCGAACCGTGAACTACCACCTCAATCAGGTCACCCGTAAAACGGGGTCGATGAATCGCTACCAGGCCATCGCCAAGGGGGTGAGCAGTGGCATCTTGCTGCCCAATCTCGAGCAGGTCGTGGTCACCAACTTCCCCAAGCTGATGCAATAAAACCCGATGATTCTCGGGGCAGAGTGACTGGCTAACAATTGTCAGATCCTGCAATTGACAGCCATGAACGGGTCTAGCCCCTTCTACCTCGAAGGGGTTGGGTCGAGCCCTCTGTCATTAGCAAAACAAATTGCTCAGCAGATTAATGAATTTCTCTAAACGTCTGACCGCCCCTTATAGTGCCGTCCAATCACTCTGCTGGACGGTTCATCCATGTTTGCAACTACCCTGCAAGGCTTCACCCTAGGCCTTGCCATGATCATCCCCATCGGTGCCCAGAATGCCTTCGTGCTGAGCCGGGGCATCCACCGCAACCACCATCTGCTGACGGCGACCCTCTGCTGCCTGTGCGATCTCGTGCTGATCGGCATCGGGGTGTTCGGCGGCGCCAACCTGCTGGCGGCCAGCCCGATCGGACTGGCCCTGCTGACCTGGGGCGGCGTGCTGTTCCTCGGCTGGTTTGGTATCCGCTCCCTGCGTAGCGCCTGGCGCGGGCAGGGGGCTGCGCTTGCTGACTCGCCCCAGCTGATGGGAGTCAAGAGCGTGCTGGCCATGACGCTCGGGGTGACCCTGCTCAACCCCCACGTCTACCTGGACACCCTGATGCTGCTCGGCTCCTTCGGCAGCCAGTTTGCCGAGGAGTTGCGGCCCGCCTTTGCGGCGGGGGCCATGTTGGCCTCGCTGGTCTGGTTTTACAGCCTGGCGTTTGGGGCGGCCGCCCTCTCGCCCTGGCTCGCTCGCGGCAGGGTTCAGCAAGCTATTGATACTATTGTTGGTTTCATCATGCTCGGGTTGGCGTTGCAGCTGGCGAGCGGGGCTTTGCTGGCGTCATAAGGCTATTTTTGTGCCGCACCTCATAAAAATTCACCCCGGCTTCATCCGCTGACATATTCGTCTGTTAAATTCCCGTCGCTGGTAAAGCGACACTCTAATAAAAGGGACAAGACAGTGAATAAATCCATGAAGCTGGGTGCTATTGCAGCCATCGTGCTGTTGTCTGCCTGTAGCAATGACAACGACAGCAAGGCGCAACCGGGCGAGGTTGCCCTGCGTCTGATCCAGACCTCCGACATCCACTCCAACGTGCTGGGGTACGACTACTACCAGAACAAGGAGGATCGCAAGTTCGGCCTCTCCCGCACCGCGCTGCTGATCCGCGCGGCCCGCGCCGAAAACCCCAACAACCTGCTGCTCGACAACGGCGACCTGATCCAGGGCACGCCGCTGGCTGACTACATCTTCGAGCAGTCCGGTGCCGGCTACCTCGACAAGCAGGCCCACCCGGTGTTCAAGGCGATGAACGAGCTCGGCTACGACGCCGGCAACCTGGGCAACCACGAGTTCAACTACGGTCTGGATTACCTCACCAAGACCCTGCAGGGGGCCAAGTTCCCTTATGTGAATGCCAACGTGTTCGAGGCAGGCGCCTTCAAGCGGGATGCCAAGGGGCAAATAGACTGGAGCGGCAACAAGTTCACCCCCTACCTGCTGCTGGAGCGCAAGGTGAAGGATGACAAGGGCCAGCTGCAGACCGTCAAGGTCGGCATCCTGGGGCTGACCCCGCCGCAGGTGCTGCAATGGGACAAGCGTCATCTGGAAGGCAAGGTGGTGGTGGCCGACATGGTCGAGACCGCCAACCACTATGTGCCCGAGCTGCGCGCCAAGGGCGCCGATATCGTGGTGGTGGTAGCCCACACCGGCATCAACGCCAGCAGCTACGAGGCCATGATGGAGAACTCCGCCTGGCACCTGGCCAAGGTGAAGGGGGTGGATGCCCTGATGCTGGGCCACGCCCACAAGAACTTCCCGGGTGATTTCCCGGATCTGCCGGAGGTGGACAACCAGGCCGGCACCCTGAGCGGCATTCCGACCGTAATGCCTGGCTACTGGGGCAACCACCTCGGCATCATCGACCTCAAGCTGGAGCAGGTGGACGGCAAGTGGCAGGTGAAGCAGAGCCAGGCCAGCCTACGCAAGATCGACTCCAGCGAGGGTAGTGCGGTGGATCAGCGGGTGGTGGACCTGGTACAGGCCGACCACGACGCCACCAACCAGTGGCTGGACGAGCCGCTCGGCAAGATCACCTCTTCCATCCACAGTTTCTTCGCCTTGGTGCAGGACGACCCCTCGGTACAGCTGGTGAGCGATGCCCAGCGCCGCTACGCCGAACAGCTGCAAAAAGATGGTCTGCTCAAGGAGTCCTATCCCATCCTGTCGGTGGCGGCGCCGTTCCGTGGCGGTCGCAACGGCATCAATGACTTCACCTACGTGGCCCAGGGCGACATCTCCCTGCGCAACGTCTCCGACCTCTACATCTATCCGAACACCCTGCAGGTGGTCGAGGTGAACGGGGCCACCGTCAAGGAGTGGCTGGAGATGAGTGCCGGCCAGTTCAACCAGATCGACACCGGCAAGACCGAGGTGCAGTGGCTGGTGAACGAGAAGTTCCCCACTTACAACTTCGACGTGATCGACGGGGTCAACTACGAGGTGGATATCACCCAGCCGGCCCGTTACAACAAGGAAGGGGCCAAGGTCAGCGACGGCCAGCGCATCAGCAGCCTCACCTTCAACGGCCAGCCCATCGATCCGGCCCAGAAGTTCTACGTGGTGACCAACAACTACCGCGCCAGCGGCGGCGGCCACTTCCCGGGTATCGACGGCAGCAACATCGTCCATGAAGATCCCTTCGAGACGCGCGAGATCATCGCCCAGTACCTGAAGGCCCAGTCTGCCGACAACCCGGCCGGCTTCAGCCCGGCGGCCAACAACAACTGGCACATGAAGGCCCTGCCGGCCAACGTGGACGTGCGGCTCTACTCCTCGCCCCGCGAGGAGGCCAAACAGCTGGCCGGTGCGGATCTGGAGTACAAGTCCACCCTGCCGATGGATGACGCCCAGCACCCTGGCTACGCTATCTTCCGGCTGATCCGTCAGTAATTCCCGGCCGACATGGCAATAAAAAAAGCCCTCGATTGCGAGGGCTTTTTCATGGGCGGAGGGTTCCGAGGGCTTAGTTGACCACGGCCACGTTGATGGTGCCGTTGCCCTGGGTCATGCGGACCCGGGCACCCGGTACGAAGGTGGGGCTGGCCTTTTGCACCACCACGATGGATTCGCCGTTCTCTTTCTTGATCTCGAGCTCGACGCCATCCACCTGGTTGAGCTTGTCACCGGCCGCCTTGCCGGCTGCCGCACCCGCGATGGCGCCACCGGCCGCGGCGATGTCGCTGCCGCGCCCGCCGCCAATGGTGCTGCCGAGCAGGCCGCCGACCACGGCGCCGCCTATGGTGCCGATCAGCGAGTTCTCATCGGCCTGGATCTTGACCGGGCGGGTGGAGAGGATGGTGCCGTAGCTGACGGTCTGTACCTGCTTGGCGCGATCCTTGGTGTAGACATCGCCGGAGTAGACATCGCTGTTGGCACAGCCGCTGAGGGTGGTGGCGGTGGTGGTGGCCAACAGGGCGATGAGGGTAATGCGTTTCAACATGATGGGCCTCCTGGGCTGGCATCTAATCTGGTTTGTTCGGTCAGTGATTCAACTCTACGCCAACCGGATTGAGCATGAAACCAGCAAAGTGTAACCAATTATAAGGCCCGGGCCCCGCAAACCCCGTCACCGGCGGCTCAGTCGAGCCGTTTCTCCAGCAGCAGGCGATCCTCGCCCGGGCCGAAATAGTCGCGCTCCTCGGCCAGTTGCTGATAACCGAGTCGAAAGTAGAGGCGCTGGGCCGGATTGGCCGGATCCACCGTCAGTCTGACCCGCTCGATCCCCAGTGTCTGCAGTGACTGCTCCACCTGCAGCATCATGCGTTCGGCCAGGCCGAAGCCGCGCGCCTCCGGCAGCACCGCCAACGACAGCAGCCAGCCCTGCGACCGATCCTGTCCCAGTCCACCCAGGGCATAGCCCAGCAGCTTGCCGTCCAGCTCGGCTACCAGCAGCAGCTCGGGCCACAGGTCCATGGCCTGGCGGAAGAAGAAGCCGGGATAGACATCCTCCCCGAACACATTGACGTCGATCTGCCAGATGGCGTGCATGTCGGTGTGGCGCGCCACTCTCAAAACGGGGGGCTGGTGCATCCGGGCTCCTGTAGTGTCGTACGTGCTGCCGGGCGGCAGTCAAAAAGGAGCCACAGGGTAGTGGGCCCGTCGGGTTGATGCAAGCGGGTCTGAGCGGCAGGGTGGCCCCGGCTCAGGGCGGCAGAGGGCGGCTGCCCGGCCGTTTGGGGGCCTTGCGACGGCTGTCCAGCAGGTGGCGCAGGGCCAGCCAGGGGTGATGCCACAGCATGCGCGGGCCGCTCCACTTCATCACCAGCTGGATCTGTTTGCGCATGGCCGGGGCATAGCAGTGGATGTGGCAGTTGGCACAGGTGGGCTTGTGGCCGTGACCATAGCGGCAGCGGCGTAGCCGCTGGTGGGCGAACTCCTGCAACTGCTGGCAGTGCCGGCAGGCGGGGTCCTGGTGATGGTGGTCGCAGTAGAGGCGGATCATGGCGCTGACCGTCTGCTGCTCCCGCTTGAGCCTGGGGTGCATGGGCACCTGGTCGGCGCGGGCCGGGCGCGCGGGGTGGGAGTGATGGGTCGTCATGAGGGGCATTGTCCTGACCTGGGGCGGCGGGGCCTTGATACAGGTCAAACCGGCGGGCAAAAAAACAGGGCCCGTGGACCCTGTTTTATCAGACAAGCAGAGTTGTCTGCGCTTAGATGAGGCTAGTCGCCTGCTCCAGCCAGGCGAGATCCTCACCCTCCAGCAGCGGGCTGAGACGGCGGTAGACCTCGACGTGGTACTCGTTGATCCAGCGGAACTCGGCCGGGCTCAGCAGGCTGCGATCGATGAGGCGGGTATCGAACGGTACATAGGTCAGCCGCTCGAAGCCCAGCATCGGCAGCTCGCCGATCTGCTCCTGTTCGGTGACCACCACCAGGTTCTCGCAGCGGATGCCGAAGGCATCTTCCCGGTAGTAGCCGGGTTCGTTGGAGAGCACCATGCCCGGCTGCAGGGCCACCAGGCTGCCCTTGGGGGCGATGCGCTGCGGGCCTTCGTGCACGCTGAGGAAGTGGCCGACGCCGTGGCCGGTGCCGTGGTCGTAGTTGTAACCGGCCTGCCACAGCGGCATGCGGGCCAGCACGTCGAGCTGGATGCCGGCGGTGCCGCGCGGGAAGCGGGCCTGATCCAGGGCGATGTGACCCTGCAGTACCCGGGTGAACATCGCCTTGTGCTCGTCGGTCAGCTCACCCACCTTGATGGTGCGGGTGATGTCGGTGGTGCCGTCCAGATACTGGGCGCCGGAGTCCACCAGATAGATGCTGTCCTGACCAAAGGTACGCGGGGTGCCGTTGGTGTGGCGGTAGTGGCACATGGCGGCGTTGGGGCCGAGCGCCGAGATGGTGTCGAAGCTCGGCTCGACATAGTGCTCCTGCTCGCGGCGGAAGGCTTCCAGCTGGTCGGCCAGGGTGCCTTCATCCACCCCGTCGAATTCGCCGCTGGCGATCAGCCGATCCAGCCAGGCCAGGAAGCGGGTGACGGCGACACCGTCGCGCAGATGGGCGGCACGCATGCCGGCCAGCTCCACGGCGTTCTTGCACGCCTTCGGCAGCATGGTCGGATCCTGACCGGCCACCAGGATGGCGCCCGCCTCTTCCATAACCAGCTGGGTCCAGGCGTTGGCGGTGTTGGGATCGGCCAGCACCTTCTGCTGATCTTCGCCGATGCGCTTGAGCACGTCACCCAGCTTGTCGATGGGGTAGACGGAGACATCCTGCCCCACGTGCTGGCTGAAGGCGAAGCAGTCGATCTTGTCGGTGTCGACGAAGAAATCCATGGTGGCGTTGGCGTAGAGCACCGCAAAGCCGAGCACCACCGGCAGCCGCTCCACGTCGCGACCACGCAGGTTGAGCAGCCAGTTGATGGGCTCGGCCTGGGTCAGCAGCACCGCATCCAGCCCGCGCTTGCGCAGATCGCTGGCCAGCAGCTCGCGCTTGGCCTGGCTGGACTGGCCCGCCAGCGCCTCGCTGTAGAGGATGGCCGGATTCTTGGTGGGGGCGGGGCGATCGCTCCAGTGCAGATCGATGGGGTTCTGATCCACACGCACCAGCTCGATGCCGCGCTCGGTCAGGATCTCTTTGGCGTGTCGATACCAGGCCAGGCTGTGCAGGCGGGCATCGAAGCCGACCCGGGAACCGGCAGGCAGCTGCTCGGCCAGCCACTGCACGTGGGGATCTTCGTTCAGATGGAGAAACTCGAAGAGCTCGGCCGGTGCCTGCATGCGGGCCTGCACCGTGTAACGACCGTCGATGAACAGGGCCGCCCGCTGCGCCAGTATGATGGCGAGGCCGGCGGAGCCGTTGAAACCCGTGATCCAGTCCAGTCGCTCGGCGTAGGCGGGAATGTACTCCCCCAGGTGCTCGTCGTCATGGGGGACGATGAAGGCGTCCAGCTCCATCATGGCCAGTTCGGCCCTGACCTGGGCGACGCGGGTTTCAATAATCTCGAAATGATTCATGTCGTTAATGCCAGATTGTAGTGATGTGAGTGTTCAGTGGTTGTGGCCGCTGTCCAGGATCCGCTTGATTGACTGGCCAGCCGCCTCGATATGTTGCTTGAGCAGTACCACCGCCTCGTGTTTGCGGCGGGCGCGGCACAGCTCCAGCAGCTGGGCGTGCTCCCGCTCCGCCTTGTCGACGCCATCGCTGGCGAACAGCAGCTCGAAGCGCACATAGCGGTCACAGCTCAGATTGATCTGGGCGATCAGCTCCAGTGCCTGGGGGCGGCCGGCGGCCTGATAGAGGGTGGCGTGAAAACTGTGGTTCAGTTCGGCCCAGTGTTCGATCTGGGTGCCCGACTCGAGGGCCTGGTCGAACTGGGCGAGGATCGCCTGCGCCTTGGCGAAGGTCTCCTCCGTCATCAGGTCGACGGCGTGGAACAGGGTATCGGCTTCCAGCAGGGCTCGCAAATAAAAGAGCTCCTCGATGGCTGCGGCGTCCAGCATGGTGACCACGGCGCCGCGATGGGCCTCGAATTTCACCAGTCCCTGAGCTTCCAGCTGCATCAGGGCCTCCCGCACCGGAATGCGGCTCACCGCCAGCTCCTTGGCGATGGCGTCCTGGCGCAGGGGGGCGCCGGCGGGAAACTCACCGCGCAGGATCCGGCCACGGAGGTTTTCCATCACCATTTGGGTACGGGTCTTGTAGGGTGGGGTCATGATCGGGTCACAGGGGAATCGTTACAAAATTGTATATTGTATAAAGTTGGGCTGAATCTAACGCGCAAGGGCCCACAAGGCAAGGTTTGGCGGGAGTCAAACGCCGCGCTCTGCTCAAAAAAATACCGGTCAGCTGGGCTGACCGGTATGAGATTGGTTGTGAACGGGGTCGCTGTTACAGCTGCGGACCCGCCGCGACCAGACGCTTGCCTTCGTCGTTGTCGGTGAAGCGCTCGAAGTTCTTGATAAAGCGCTGGGCCAGATCCTGCGCCTTGGCATCCCACTCGGCCTTGTTGGCGTAAGTGTCGCGGGGGTCGAGGATCGCCGGGTTCACGTCGTGCAGGGCGGTCGGTACTTCCAGATTGAAGATCGGCAGCACCTTGGTCTCGGCCTTCTCGATGGAGCCATCCAGGATGGCGTCGATGATGGCGCGGGTATCCTTGATGGAGATGCGCTTGCCGGTGCCGTTCCAGCCGGTGTTGACCAGATAGGCCTCTGCACCGGCCGCTTCCATCCGCTTCACCAGCTCCTGACCGTACTTGGTCGGGTGCAGGGAGAGGAAGGCCGCGCCGAAGCAGGAGGAGAAGGTCGGGGTCGGCTCTGTGATGCCGCGCTCGGTACCGGCCAGCTTGGCGGTGAAGCCAGACAGGAAGTGGTACTTGGTCTGCTCCTTGGTCAGCTTGGAGACCGGGGGCAGCACGCCGAAGGCGTCGGCGGTCAGGAAGATCACCTTGGTGGCGTGACCCGCCTTGGAGACCGGCTTGACGATGTTCTCGATGTGATAGATGGGGTAGGAGACCCGGGTGTTCTCGGTCTTGGAGCCATCGTCGAAGTCGATGGTGCCGTCGGCCGCCACGGTCACGTTTTCCAGCAGCGCATCGCGACGGATGGCGTTGTAGATGTCCGGCTCGGCTTCCTTGGAGAGCTTGATGGTCTTGGCGTAGCAGCCCCCTTCGAAGTTGAACACGCCGTCGTCGTCCCAGCCGTGCTCGTCATCGCCGATCAGCTGACGCTTGGGATCGGTGGAGAGGGTGGTCTTGCCGGTGCCGGAGAGGCCGAAGAAGATGGCCACGTCGCCGTCCTGGCCCACGTTGGCGGAGCAGTGCATGGAGGCGATGCCGCGCAGGGGCAGGAAGTAGTTCATCATGGAGAACATCCCTTTCTTCATCTCGCCACCATACCAGGTGCCGCCGATGAGCTGGATCTTCTCGGTCAGGTTGAAGGCGACGAAGTTCTCGGAGTTGAGACCCTGCTCCTTCCAGTTCGGGTTGGTGCACTTGGCACCGTTCATCACCACGAAGTCCGGTTTGAAGGTTTTCAGCTCTTCATCGCTCGGGCGAATGAACATGTTTTTCACGAAGTGAGCCTGCCAGGCTACCTCGGTGATGATGCGCACGGCCAGGCGGGTGTCCGGGTTGGCACCGCAGAAGCCGTCCACCACGAACAGGCGCTTGCCGGAGAGCTGCTTGGTCACCAGGGATTTCAGATGTGACCACACTTCCGGGCTGATGGCTTTGTTATCGTTTTTACCCTGGTCAGACCACCACACAGTATTCTGGGTAGTGGCGTCTTTGACGATATATTTATCTTTCGGGGAGCGGCCGGTGAAGATGCCGGTATTGACATTGACGGCCCCCAGTTCGGTCACCACGCCGCGCTCGAACCCTTCCAGGTCGGCACGAGTCTCTTCCGCGAACAGCTGGTCGTAGGAAGGGTTGCGCAGGATTTCAGTGGAGTTCTTGATACCGTACTGGTCCAGTCCTAATTGTTGGGCCAGGGTGGGTTCTGCCACGATTGTCATTGTATTCTCCTGGGTTCAGAGGTTGGTAGGGTTCTATCTGGCGTTCATCCTATCACTTAGGTGGTAGAGTTTAGCGATCGCCATCAAACTTTATAAAATAGGGTATTTTTTTGTTATTTAAGTTAAAGGCGGGTTTTGCCCGCCTTCAATTAGTGTAACTTGTTTGCATCATTACCGGGAGCCCCGCTGAACAGGGTTTCGACATCGATCCCGTCAAATTCGTACTGGGCGCCACAATAATCACAGTGCATGCCGATCTTGCCGAGCTCCTGCACCATCTCCATCACCTCTTCCTTCTCGATCTGCAACAGGGCCCCTTCGCAACGCTCGCGGGAGCAGGTGCAGCGGAACTCGACCGCCTGCGGATCGAACACCCGCACCTTGTCCTGGTGGTAGAGACGGTAGAGGATCTCTTCCGCTTCCAGGCCGAACAGCTCTTCATCCTTGATGGTGCTGGTGAGCTGGGTCAGGTGCTCGAAGTCGTCGCCGTGATCCTCGCTCTGGGCGGGCAGCTCCTGCAGCAGAATGCCGGCGGCACGCGGCGCGCCTTCGTGGTAGCCGGTGCGGATCCAGAGCTTGGTCGCCAGCTGTTCGGACTGGGTAAAGTACTGCTCCAGGCAGCCGGCCAGGGTGTCGGCGTCCAGCGCTATGATGCCCTGATAGCGTTCACCCTGCTCCGGGGTGATGGTGATGACCAGCTGGCCTTCCCCGATCAGGCTCTGCAACTTGCCGTCGCTCGGCAGTTCACCCTCGTAGCGGGCCACGCCGCGCAGCTGCTGGTTGTTGTCGCCGTTGATGACGGCCAGCCGTACCGGGCCGTTGCCCTGCAGCTGTACCGTGATGGAGCCTTCGAACTTGAGGGTGGCGGTCAGCAGGCTGGTGGCGACCAGCAGTTC
This sequence comes from Aeromonas sp. R5-3, assembly GCF_040908225.1. NCBI lineage: Bacteria > Pseudomonadati > Pseudomonadota > Gammaproteobacteria > Aeromonadales > Aeromonadaceae > Aeromonas > Aeromonas sp. R5-3. The sequence goes on from NZ_JBFODH010000023.1 coordinate 241,883, forward strand.
ACCCAGCAGTTTTTGCACCTGTACCGGGTAGTTCTGAGCCTCCACCACGTGGCGGTAGGTGTGGTCCAGCTGGACCAGCTCGCCCCGGACTTCGTACTCTTCGAACAGATAGCGATACAGGAGATCTTGGTTACTCATCATGCATTCCTGGGTTCTTCGGTGGGGTAAATAGATAAAAACATTAATAAACAGGTGGTTAGGAACTTATTCCGCCATCTGTCGTCATAAAAGGGCCATCTTGGCGGGTCAATATTGCTTGACCTTGATCAGCTGGCGCCGCTCCTGCTTGTCGGGGCGACGCTCGGGGCTCGGGGCAAACTGGCTGTTGAAGCGGCGTGCCTCGCTGTTTTCCGCCCGTCGTTTCAGGCTGGCCTCGGTCTCTTCATAGAGCTGCTGGGCCAGCGGGGCGGATTTGCGCTGCTCGCTCACCTCGAGCACCCGCACCTCCCGCTCGTCCTGGCCCTGCCAGAAACGAATGAGGGCGCCGACCTCGACATGCTTGCCCGGCTTGCTGCGCTGGCCGTTGTAGTGCACCTTGCCCCCTTCAATCTGGTCGCGGGCCAGGCTGCGGGTCTTGTAAAAACGTGCCGCCCACAACCACTTGTCGAGACGGACCTGGGTTGGGATTTCTGCGGGGTTCGGCATGAATCGACTCCGGAATGGCTGAAAGGGGTGCCTGATTATACCAGAGGCAGGCCCCGGGATAGAAACAGGGGGCCCAAGGGTGTGACGGAATGTCAATTTTCGCAGCTTACTCCCATCCGGTCGGTTGTCTCTGGGTCCATTGCCGTACACAATAGCCAACCGATTTGGATGCCAGAAAATATTGATAAACATGACGCTACCGTTCAGGGATGACTTGTTGAGCTCCCTTCTGGCCCGTTGTAAAACCGTGCCACTCTCCCGTTTCAGCCAGCCTCTGTTCTGGCTTCTGCTGCTGTTGCTGGCCCACCAGTGTGCCGGTCTCACCTGGCGTCTGCTGGATCTCGGCAGCCGCCCCGTCAGTCAGCCCTGGCAGCCGTCGGTGGTAGCCAGTCAGGGTCAGGGTTCAAACCGGCTCGATCTGAGCGGCGTCAGCCGGCTGGCGCTGTTCGGCAAGGCCAAGCAGCAGGCCCAGGCGGCCGATGTTGTCGCAGCCGATGCTCCCAAGACCCAGCTCAACGCCCAGCTCAATGGCGTGCTGGCGAGTTCGGATCCCGCCAAGTCCATCGCCATCATCGCCCACAACGGGCTGCAGAACTCCTATGGCATCGGTGACCTCATCGACGGCACCCAGGCCAAGATCCGCCAGGTATTTGCCGACCGTGTCATCATCGAGCGGGACGGGCGCGACGAGACCCTGATGCTGGACGGGGAGGAGTACGGCAAGCCGCTGCCCCAGCAGGGCAAGCAGGACGACAAGCTCTCCTCGGTGCGCAACGAACTGATGGGCAACCCCGGCAAGATCACCGATTACCTCAATATTTCCCCGGTCCGGGTCGATGGTCGCATGGTCGGCTATCGCCTCAATCCGGGTCGCAATCCGGAACTGTTCAATCAACTCGGGCTGGTCGCCAACGACATGGCGGTCAGCATCAACGGGCTGGATCTGCGGGATAACGCTCAGGCCATGCAGGCGATGCAGCAGGTGGCTGGCGCAACGGAAATGACCGTCACCGTCGAGCGGCAAGGACAGCTCTACGACGTTTATGTCGGCTTGTCAGAATAATGAATTGGAGTAGCACCAAGAATGACAAATAAAGGGAAGGGCTGGCGTCTGGCCACCGTGGCCGCGGCGTTGATGATGGCAGGCTCAGCCTGGGCCACCGAATACTCCGCCAGCTTCAAGAATGCCGACATCGAAGAGTTCATCAACACGGTCGGCAAGAACCTGAACAAGACCATCATCATAGAGCCGTCGGTACGGGGCAAGATCAACGTCCGCAGCTATGACCTGCTCAACGAAGACCAGTACTACCAGTTCTTCCTGAGCGTGCTCGACGTCTATGGCTTCGCCGTGGTCCCGATGGACAACGGCGTGCTCAAGGTGGTGCGCTCCAAGGATGCCAAGACCTCCGCCATCCCGGTGGTGGACGAGAGCAACCCCGGCAGCGGCGACGAGATGGTGACCCGGGTCGTGCCGGTGCGCAACGTCTCGGTGCGCGAGCTGGCGCCGCTGCTGCGCCAGCTCAATGACAACGCCGGCGGCGGCAACGTGGTCCACTACGATCCCTCCAACGTGCTGCTGATTACCGGCCGCGCCGCCGTGGTCAACCGGCTGGTGGAAGTGGTGCGCCGGGTCGACAAGGCGGGCGACCAGGAAGTGGACATCGTCAAGCTGAAGTACGCCTCCGCTGGTGAAATGGTGCGACTGGTGACCAACCTCAACAAGGACGGCAACAACCAGGGGGCCAACACCTCCCTGCTGCTGGCCCCCAAGGTGGTGGCCGACGAGCGCACCAACTCCGTGGTGGTGAGCGGCGAGCCCAAGGCGCGCGCCCGCATCATCCAGATGGTGCACCAGCTCGACCGTGACCTGCAGAGCCAGGGCAACACCCGGGTCTTCTATCTGAAATACGGCAAGGCCAAGGATCTGGTGGAGGTGCTCAAGGGCGTCAGCTCCAGCATCGAGGCCGACAAGAAGGGCGGCGCGGCTACTACCACAGGCGGTGGCGGTGCCAGCATCGGCGGTGGCAAGCTGGCCATCTCCGCCGACGAGACCACCAATGCGCTGGTGATCACCGCCCAGCCGGACGTGATGTCCGAGCTGGAGCAGGTGGTGGCCAAGCTCGACATCCGCCGTGCCCAGGTACTGGTGGAGGCGATCATCGTCGAGATCGCCGATGGCGACGGCCTCAACCTCGGGGTGCAGTGGGCCAACACCAATGGCGGCGGCACCCAGTTCACCGACACCAACCTGCCCATCGGCTCGGTGGCCATCGCGGCCAAGGATTACAAGGACAACGGCAACACGGATGCGCTGTCCAAACTGGCCGGTGGCTTCGACGGCATGGCGGCCGGCTTCTACAAAGGCAACTGGGCCGCGCTGGTGACGGCCCTGTCGACCAATACCAAGAACGATATTCTCTCCACCCCGAGTATCGTCACCATGGACAACAAGGAAGCCTCCTTCAACGTCGGCCAGGAAGTGCCGGTGCAGAGCGGCTCCCAGAGCTCCACCACCAGCGATCAGGTGTTCAACACCATCGAACGCAAGACGGTGGGGACCAAGCTGGTGGTGACGCCGCAGATCAACGAAGGGGACTCCGTGCTGCTCAACATCGAGCAGGAGGTCTCCAGCGTGGCGCAGACCCAGGCGACCGGGACCGCCACTCTGGGCCCGACCTTCGATACCCGCACCATCAAGAACGCCGTGCTGGTCAAGAGTGGCGAGACAGTGGTGCTGGGCGGCCTGATGGACGAGAAGACCCAGGAGAAGGTCTCCAAGGTGCCGCTGCTGGGCGACATCCCTGTGCTGGGCTACCTGTTCCGCTCCACTAGCAATACCACCTCCAAACGCAACCTGATGGTCTTTATCCGGCCCACCATCTTGCGTGACTCCGACGTTTACAGCGGCATCTCCGGCAACAAGTACTCACAGTTCCGCTCCGAACAACTGGATGCGGCGGCGCAGGAGGGGTATCTCACCTCGCCCAAGCGCCAGGTGCTGCCCCAGTACGGCCAGGACGTGACCGTCTCGCCCGAGGTGCAGAAACAGCTCCAGCAGACACAGTCGGCCCCGCAGACGAACGGCGGGTCCCAGCCATTCGTGGGTAACAAGTAATGGCGGCATACCAGCTGGATGGCGTCGACATGCCGGCAGCCCTGCCCGAGCTGCCGTTTGCCTTCGCCCGCAACTTCGGCGTGATCCTGACCGAGCGGCAGGGGGCCCCGGTGCTGCTCTGCCGCCAGGGCGTGACGCCGCAAACCCTGCTGGAAGTACGGCGGGTGGCGGGTTGCGCCTTCACGGTGGAGCAGATGGACGGCGAGGCCTTCGAAGAGCTGCTGATGGCCCACTACCAGCGCGACTCCTCCGAGGCACGCCAGCTGATGGAGGATCTCGGCAACGAGATGGACTTCTTCGCGCTGGCCGAAGAGCTGCCCCAGAGCGAAGACCTGCTGGACGCCGACGACGACGCCCCCATCATCCGCCTCATCAACGCCATGTTGAGCGAGGCGATCAAGGAAGAGGCGTCCGACATCCATATCGAGACCTTCGAGCGGGCCCTGGTGATCCGTTTTCGCATCGATGGGGTGCTGCGGGAGATCCTGCGCCCCCACCGCAAGCTCGCCTCCTTGCTGGTGTCGCGCATCAAGGTCATGTCGCGGATGGACATCGCCGAGAAGCGGGTGCCGCAGGATGGCCGCATCTCACTGCGCATCGGCGGCCGGGCGGTGGACGTGCGGGTCTCCACTATGCCGTCCAGCTATGGCGAGCGGGTGGTGTTGCGTCTGCTCGACAAGAACAACGTGCGGCTCGAGCTCAAGCAGCTCGGCATGACGCTGGCCAACCGCAACATCATCAGCGAACTCATTCGCAAGCCCCACGGCATCATTCTGGTGACGGGCCCGACCGGTTCGGGCAAGTCGACCACCCTCTACGCGGCCCTCTCCGAGATCAACTCGCGGGATCGCAACATCCTGACCGTCGAAGACCCCATTGAATATGACCTCGAAGGGGTAGGCCAGACCCAGGTCAACAGCAAGGTGGACATGACCTTCGCCCGCGGCCTGCGCGCCATTCTGCGCCAAGACCCGGACGTGGTGATGGTGGGGGAGATCCGTGACCTCGAGACCGCCCAGATCGCGGTGCAGGCGTCGCTGACCGGTCACCTGGTGATGTCGACCCTGCACACCAACACCGCCATCGGCGCCATCACCCGGATGCGGGACATGGGCATCGAGCCCTTCCTGCTCTCCTCGTCACTGCTGGCGGTACTGGCCCAGCGGCTGGTGCGCACCCTCTGCCCCGATTGCCGCGCCCCGCGCCCCATCACCGAGCAGGAGCGCATTGCCATGGGCATCGAACTGGCGCCTGATCAGCAGGTGTGGCGCCCGGTGGGCTGCGAGCAGTGCAACCACACCGGCTATCGCGGCCGGACCGGCATCCACGAGCTGGTGGTGGTGGACGAGGCGGTACGCGAGGCGATCCACAGCGCCAGCGGCGAGCTGGCCATCGAGCGACTGATCCGGGGCCATACCCCCAGCATCCGCCGCGACGGCATCGACAAGGTACTCAAGGGGCAGACCAGCCTCGAAGAGGTGCTGCGCGTGACCCGGGAAGACTGAGATGGCGGCATTTGAATACAAGGCCCTCGATGGCAAGGGACGCAACAAGAGCGGCGTACTGGAGGGGGATTCCGCCCGTCAGGTACGCCAGCTGTTGCGCGAGCAGGGGCTGACCCCGCTCGAGGTGAACGAGACCACCGAGAAGGCCAAGCGCGAGGCGAACCGCTTCGTGTTGTTCCGCCGTGGCGCCAGCACCGCCGAGCTTGCGATGATCACCCGCCAGCTGGCGACCCTGGTGGGGGCCGGCCTCACCATCGAGGAGGCGCTCAAGGCCGTCGCCGAGCAGTGCGAGAAGGCCCACCTGCGCAGCATGGTGGCCACGGTGCGCAGCAAGGTGGTGGAGGGCTATTCGCTGGCCGATTCGCTGGGGGCCTTCCCCCATGTGTTCGATCAGCTGTTCCGCTCCATGGTGGCGGCCGGCGAGAAGTCCGGTCACCTGGAGAAGGTGCTCAACCGCCTCGCCGACTACACAGAGCAGCGCCAGCACATGCGCACCAAGCTGCTGCAGGCGATGATCTACCCCATCGTCCTTACCTGCGTCGCCATCGGCGTCATCTCCATCCTGCTGACCGCCGTGGTGCCCAAGGTGGTGGCCCAGTTCGAACACATGGGCCAGCAACTGCCGGCCACCACCCGCTTCCTCATCGGTACTAGCGAGCTGATGCAGCACTACGGCCTCTGGTTCCTGTTGCTGCTGCTGGTGGGTGGGTTTGTCTGGCGCTGGTGGCTGACCGACGACAAGCGTCGCCGTCACTGGCACCAGCTGATCCTGCGCCTGCCGGTGATCGGTCGGGTCAGCCGCGGTCTCAACACCGCCCGTTTCGCCCGCACCTTAAGCATCCTCAACGCCAGCGCTGTGCCGCTGCTGGAGGGGATGAAGATCTCTGGCGAAGTGCTCTCCAACGACTTTGCCCGCATGCGTATCGGTGAGGCCACCGAGCGGGTGCGGGAGGGGACCAGCCTGCGCAAGTCGCTGGATGAAACCAAAATTTTTCCGCCCATGATGCTGCACATGATCGCCTCCGGCGAGCAGAGCGGCGAGCTCGACAACATGCTGGAGCGGGCGGCGGACAACCAGGACCGGGAGTTCGAAACCCAGGTGAACATCGCCCTCGGGGTGTTCGAACCCATGCTGGTGGTCTCCATGGCCGGGGTGGTGCTGTTTATCGTGATGTCGATCCTGCAGCCGATCCTCGAGCTCAACAATATGGTGAATCTGTAGGTGAGGGTGTCCGAATACGCTTCGCTATTCGAACCTACAAACCCAGTCGAACCCGTAGGTTCGATTAGCCGACAGGCGTAATCGAACGATCGTGGTTTAACAGTTAATCGTTGATGGTTCATGCCATCTCATTTCGTGAGGGAGTAAGTCATGCAAAAGCGTCGTCAATCGGGTTTTACCCTGCTGGAAGTGATGGTGGTCATCGTGATCCTGGGGATCCTGGCCAGCCTGGTGGTGCCCAACCTGATGGGCAACAAGGAGAAGGCTGACCAGCAGAAAGCGGTCTCCGACATAGTGGCGCTGGAAAACGCCCTCGACATGTACAAGCTGGACAACAACCGCTACCCGACCACAGAGCAGGGGCTGGACGCACTGGTCAACAAGCCGACCGCCGCACCTGAGCCGCGCAGCTACCGGGAAGGGGGCTACATCAAGCGCCTGCCGCAGGATCCCTGGGGCAACCCGTACCAGATGCTGAGCCCGGGCCAGTTCGGCAAGATCGACATCTTCTCCATGGGGCTGGATGGCGAAGCCGGTACCGATGACGACATCGGCAACTGGAACCTGAAGGACTTCCAATAAGTGATCCCGCCGCGCCGCGCTCACCGAGACATGCCGAGGCTGCCTGAATGAAGGTGGCCTCTTCTACCCGTCGCCAGGCCGGTTTTACCCTGCTGGAAGTGTTGCTGGTCGCCATGCTGATGGGGCTGGTGGCCACTGCCGTCACCCTCAGCATGGGTGGCGTCAGGGGGGATCGGGAGCTCGACAAGCAGGCGCGCCGCTTCATGGCCGTGCTGCAGCAGGCGCAGGAGTACTCGGTGATGGATGGCCGGCTGGTGGGCCTGCGTGTCGAGGACAACAGCTGGCAGTTCATGCAGCGCGCGGCCAAGGATCGCAAGTGGCAGGTGATGAGCGGCGACAAGCTGCTGGATCGGGTCGAGCTGCCCGACAACATGCAGCTGGCCATCGAGCTCGAGGGTTTCAGCTGGCGGACCGACTCCGACGAAAAGTACGAGAAGGGGCGCGACGAGAAGGAGCGCACGCCCCAGGTGTTCATCTTTCCCGGTGGTGAGCTGACCCCCTTCGTGCTGACCCTGACCCAGCAGGACGACGATCAGCGCTATGTGCGCACGGTCAAGGCGGACGAGTTCGGCCGCCTGCGCCTGCTGCAGGACGAGGAGGAAGAGGAATGAACGCCCGCGGCATGACCCTGCTGGAAGTCATGGTGGCGCTGGCGGTGTTCGCCATCGCCGGGCTGGCGGTGATGAAGACCGCCAGCGAGCACCTCTCCGGCCTCAACTATCTGGAACAGAAGACCCTGGCGACCTGGGTGGTGGAGAACCAGCTGGTGCAGCAGAAGCTCGAAGCCAAGTGGCCCGGTGACAGCTGGGTGGAGGGGGACGAGCAGATGGCGGGCCAGACCTGGTACTGGCGCTATCGCGGGGTCGCCACCGCCGACAGCAACTTCAAGGCGCTGGACATGGAAGTGCGCACTGCGCCCAAGGCCGACAGCCCGGTTGCCATGATCCGGACCTATATCAGCCGATGAACCTGCATCAAGGTGTCTCCATAAGCCGGAGCCGGCATCAGCCGATGAACATTCACCAACGTCTCTCCATTAGCCAGCGTCAGGCGGGGTTTACCCTGCTGGAGATGCTGGTGGCCATCGCCATCTTCGCCGGCCTGAGCCTGGGCGCCTATCAGGTGCTGCAAGGGGTGCTCACCAGCGACGAGGTGGCCAAGCGCAAGGAGGCGCGTCTCTCCGAGCTGCAGCTGGCCTTCTCCGTGCTGGAGCGGGACGTCACCCAGATGGTGCCGCGTAGCGGCCGCATCGACGGCGAGAGCAACAAGGTGCTGCTGGCGGCCTCCCGCTTCGGCCAGCAGAGCGACGACTGGGGCATGGCCTTCATGCGCGGCGGCTGGCTCAACCCCGATGGCATGCTGCCGCGCTCCGGCCTGCAGCGGGTCGGTTGGCGGCTCAAGGATCACAAGCTGGAGCGGCTGAGCTACCTCTACCCGGATCCGGTGATCGGCACCGAGCCGCGCATTCAGCCGATGCTGGATCGGGTAACGGCGATGCGACTCTACTTCTACGACAAGGGCCGCTGGAAAGAGGAGTGGACCCAGCGCAACGTGCTGCCCTACGGGTTGGCGGTAGAGCTGGATCTTGAAGACTATGGCACCATTCGCCGCCAGTTCCTGATCGGTGCCGGTGGTCAGAGGGCAGATAATGGTAACTGATCGTCAGTTTCCCCTGTCCGTCATGGAAGATGACGGCACTATTCGACGCCGCCAGTTCCTGATCGGTGCCGGCGGCCAGCGAGCGGACAATGGCAATTAAGCGCGGCCGGGGCCGATCCCGCACCACTCCGGGCCGCCAGGGGGGCATGGCCCTGCTGGTGGTGTTGCTCATCCTGTCGGTGATGGTGATCATCGCCAGCAACATGAGCGGCCGGTTGCAGCTGGAGCTGCGCCGCACCGCCAACCTCACCGCCGGCAAGCAGGCCTGGTGGTATGCCATGTCGGCGGAGGCGCTGGTGAGCAAGGTGCTGGCCCAGGATTTCAAGGATGACCCCAACGTGGTCAGCCTGGGGCAGAACTGGGCGCGCCAGGATGCGGTCTTCCCGGTGGATGACGGCAAGCTCACCGGCCGGGTGCGGGATCTGCAATCCTGTTTCAACCTCAACAGCCTGAGCGTGCCGTTGAAGGACGGGATCAGCGGCGACGACCTGGAGAAGCAGCCCTATCCGGTCAAGGTGTTCAAGGCGCTGCTCAAGCAGCTCGAGGTGGAAGATTACGAGGCGGTGCAGCTGACCGATGCCATCCGCGACTGGACCGACAAGGATACCGTGCTGGTGTCGAGCTACGGCGCCGAGGATGCCTATTACGAAGGGCTCACCCCCCCTTATCTGACCGCCAACCAGTGGATGCTCGGCACCGACGAGCTGCGGGCGGTGCGCGGGGTGAGCGCCAAACTGTACGCCCGGCTGGCGCCCTATGTGTGCACCCTGCCCAACGACAAGCTGGTGGTGAACGTCAACACCATCCGGCCGGAGCAGTCGGCCCTGCTGGTGGCGCTCTATCTGGACAAGGTGGGGCTGGACGATGCCAAGCGGGTGCTGACCAGCCGCCCCCAGAAGGGGTGGAAGAACAAGAAGGAGATGACGGACCAGATGCCGGTGCAGGTGGGCAACATCCAGGGTCTGGATGCGGCGCTGGACGTCAAGAGCAGCTATTTCGAGGCCAGGCTGCTTGCCGAGGTGGGTGACACCCGGGCCAGGCTGGAGAGCGTCTTCGTGCGCGGCAAGGACAACAAGCTGGTGATGCTGCGCCGTCTGAACGGCGGCGCCGAATAACAAGGGAGGCGGGTGACGGTCGTTGGCCGGCCCGCGCCATCCCCCGATTGGACTGCAGCCCATGGCTGCGCGCCCGCCCATCCCGAGGGATGCGAGCGAGCATGGCAGGAGAGACATTAGTGAGCGAGAGTCTGGTCATCCGTCTGGGGACCAATGCGCAGCAGCCGGTCGAGTGGCTGGTGTGGTCGGGCGGGGAGGAGGAGGTGATCGCCTCCGGTACCCTGGCCTCGGCCCATGCCCTTGGCGAGCTGCAGGAGCGGGCCGGTGGCCGCCCGGCGGTGGTGCTGGTGCCCGGCAGCGATCTTATCTTCCGGCGGGTGAGCCTGCCGGGCAAATACAGCCGCCAGAGTGCGGCCGCGCTTCCCTATCTGCTGGAGGAGCAAATCGCCTCCGACGTGGATGAGCTGCACCTGGTGGTGCTGGGTCATCAGGGTCACGAAGTGGACCTGATGGCGGTCGACAAGGAGAAGATGCAGACCTGGCTTGGCTGGCTGGAGCAGGCCGGTCTCAAGAGCCGGCAGCTGCTGCCGGACGTGCTGGCGCTGCCGCAGGCGAGCGAGGGCTGGTCGGCGCTGCAGCTGGGCAAGGAGTGGCTGCTGCGCCAGGGGCCCTGTCAGGGCATCGTCGCCGACGAGCCGCTGCTGGCCATGCTGCTGGCGGCGGAGCCGGCGCCGGTGACCATTCACTGCCATACCCCGCCGCCGGCCATTGCGGCGGCCAGCTGGCAGGCGGCCGATCCCGAACTGCCCATGCTGCTGCTGGCCCGGGGCGCGCTCGCCAGTCAGGCCAACCTGTTGCAGGGCCCCTACCGGCCGCAGACCGAATACTCCCGCTACTGGCAGCAGTGGCGCAAGGTGGCGGTGGTGGCCGGGGCGCTGCTGGTGGTGGCGTTTGCCCAGCGCGGCGTGCAGCTCTACCAGCTGGCGGAGCAGGACAAGGCGCTCAAGGCGGAGATCCGGCAGGTCTACACCCGGATCTTCCCGGGGGAGAGCCGCATCGTCAACGTGCGCAGCCAGATGACCCAGCACCTCCAGCAGCTGGGGCAGACGCCCCAGGACGGGGTGTTGATGGTGCTGACCGAGCTGGCGCCCACCTTCGCCGAAGTACCCGGCCTCAAGCCCGAGGTGCTGCGTTTCGACGCGGCACGCGGCGAGCTCAGGCTGCAGGTGACGGCCCCCGGTTTTGCCGAGATCGAGCGTTTTCGCGAGCTGGCCGGCAAGCGCTTCGAGGTGCAGCAGGGGGAGGTGCGTAGCACCGAAGGCAAGGTCGAAGGGGCACTGGTGCTGAAGGGTAAATCATCATGATGGACAAACTACAAAGCTGGTGGCGGAGCATCAGCGCCCGCGAGCAGCGGCTGGTGGCGGTGGGCGGCAGCGTACTGTTGATCGGCTTCTGCTACTGGGTCATCTGGCAACCGATCGGCAACCGCATCGACGAGCGCGAGCGGCAGGTATTGAGCCAGCAGCAGACTCTCGCCTGGCTGAAAGAGAAGGGTGAAGAGGTGCTGGCGCTGCAGGGTGGCCAGGGCCGCCAGCTCGATACCAGTGGCACCCTGGAAGGGGTGGTCAACCGCACCGCCTTCAACCAGAAGATCAAGATTGCCCGGCTGCAGCCCCAGGGCCAGGAGCTGCAGGTATGGATCGACACGGTGGCGTTCGATGATCTGCTGATCTGGCTGGCGACCCTGGCGGATCGCCATGGCGTGCAGGTACAGGTGATCGAGCTGGCCAGCGAGAATCTGGCGCCCGGTCTGGTCAAGGTACGCCGCTTGCAACTGAGCCGTCCCCAATGAAACCACGCGTCCCGAGCAGGGCCTCGCGCCTGATCGGGCGTTTGCAGTCGAGTCGTTTTCTATGAAGCAAAGAGTGCTGATTGCCGTGCTGTTTCTGGCGGCCTATCTGGTTTTCCTGCTGGCCAAGCTGCCGGCGTCTCTGGTGGTGCGCCATCTGCCGCTGCCGCCCCTGGTGCAGCTGGAAGGGGTGAGCGGCACCCTCTGGAGCGGCCAGGTTGCCCGCCTGCAATACGCCAGCGAGTCGCTGACCCAGCTGCGCTGGGAGCTCAACGGCTGGTCGCTGCTGCGTTTTGCCCCTGAGGTCTCCCTGCGCTTTGGCGAGCGCAGCGGCCTCAATGGGCAGGGGGTGGTCGGCTGGAGCGGCGCCGCCTTCGGCCGCGACATCACCCTCAACGTGCCGGCCCCCTGGCTGCTGGCGCGGGTGCCGATGCAGCTGCCCGTGCCGGTGACGGTGGCCGGCCAGCTGCAGCTCAAGCTGGATCAGTTTGCCCAGGGCAATCCCTGGTGCGACAACCTCTATGGCAACCTCTACTGGTACGGGGCCGATGCCGATACCCCGGCCGGCAAGCTGGTGCTGGGGGATCCCGAGATCAAGCTGACCTGCATCGACTCCCGGCTGGTGGCCGAGCTCAAGCAGGGCTCGGAGGCGGTGCAGGTGCAGGGCAAGCTGGAGCTGCAGGCCAATCGCCAGTACCTGTTTCAGGGCACGTTGAAACCCGGGCCCGAACTGCCGGAGCAGATGAAGCAGGGGCTGCCCTTCCTCGGCCAGCCCGATGGTCAGGGGCGCTTCCCGCTGCGCTACCAGGGCCGCATCTGACGGCGTTGCCGTCTGTGCTGGCAAGCATCGACACCACCCCGCCCCGGCGGGGTGGTGTCGTTATGGGGCCGCGGCGGCCGGCGCCGTGATGAGGTGATTGAGAAAGAAGCGGAACAGCTCGGCCCGCGAGCGCAGGTGCAGCTTGGCGTAGAGGTGCTTGCGATGATTTTTTACCGTGCCTCTGCCGATGCCAAGCGCTCCGGCAATGGCCTCGGTGTCGAGCCCCTGCAACAGCAATCCCGCCACCTGACGCTCGCGGCGGGTGAGGCTTGCGCCCCCCACGCTGGCGATGGCCTGCTCCACCGTCGCCTTGAGATCGGCGCCACCCGGTAGCATCGGGCTCTGGGCCAGCAACGCGGCTCCCTCCCGCCAGTGCTGGCGGCACAGCGAATGCACCAGCGGGAACAGCGCTTCCAGCCTCGCCAGCTCGTCACGACTGAGGGAGCTGCGCTTGTCGAGGCGCCCGAGAAACAACATCAGGGTGAGGCCGTCGCGTACCGGCAGGATCAGCCCCACCTCCTCCTGCCAGCCGGTGGCCTGATAGAAGTGGTGGCGATACTCGGGGTCGAGCCGTCCGTGCGACACCTGCGCCAGGGTCCAGACCCCGGCAGGCAAGCCCTGCTCCAGCGCCTGCATAAAGGGATCCTGACTGAAGTGGCGGGTGAGGTAGCGATCGAACAGCAGCGCACGCTGGTGGTGCAGGTTGTCATAGAGGTAGACGGGACGCTGCCCCACCCCGAGCAGCAGGGCACAGTCGAACGCCACCTGCTGCTGGATCAGGCGCACCAGGGCTGCCGGGAAGCCGCTGCCATGCAGGGCATCGACGACTTCGGTCATGCTGCGGGTCAGAGCTTCTGTGGTGAGGGACTGGATCATGGGTGCTGGTTCATGGCGGTGGCTTCCGGGTGGCTGGGCTGGCTACCCACTATGACAGGATGCTAGCACGAGAGTGGCAAAACTGTCCCCTGGGGGACATATTCGGCGCGGGCCGGAGCGGCGAGGATGTGGGCTTTCCCCTGCTGTTGGAGAACCCATGATCAACCCCCACCTGCTCGATGAGCTGACCCGACGTGGCCTGGTGGCCCAGAATTCCGACCCGGTGGCGCTCGCCTCTCACCTTGCCAGCCCGCGCATCGTCTACTGCGGGTTCGATCCCACCGCCGGCAGCCTGCACATCGGCCATCTGGTGCCGCTCTTGATGCTGCGCCGCTTCCAGCTGGCGGGCCACACCCCGGTGGCGCTGGTGGGCGGTGCCACTGGCCTTATCGGCGATCCCAGCTTCAAGGCAAGCGAGCGCAGCCTCAACAGCGCCAAGACGGTGCAGGGCTGGGTAGCCAGCCTGTCGGCCCAGATAAGCGCCCTGCTGCCGGCCAGCGACGGGCTGGCGGCGCCGCTGCTGGTCAACAACGCCGACTGGATGGGGCAGATGTCCGCCCTCGATTTTCTGCGGGACATCGGCAAGCACTTCTCGGTCAACGCCATGCTGGCCCGCGAATCGGTGCGCCAGCGCCTCGCCCGCCCGGATCAGGGCATCTCGTTCACCGAGTTCTCCTACACCCTGCTGCAATCCCAGGACTTCGCCGTGCTCAACCAGCGTCTCGGCTGCACCCTGCAGATAGGTGGCAACGACCAGTGGGGCAACATCACCAGCGGCATGGATCTCACCCGTCGGCTCAATCAGGCCCAGGTCTATGGCATGACCCTGCCCCTCATCACCAAGGCGGACGGCACCAAGTTCGGCAAGACCGAGGGGGGCGCAATCTGGCTCGATCCGGCGCTCACCTCGCCCTACGCCTTCTACCAGTTCTGGCTCGGCACCGCGGACGAGGATGTCTACCGCTTCCTGCGCTACTACAGCTTTATGGCGCTGGCCGAGATTGAGGCGCTGGAGGCAGAGGATGCCAAGCGGCAAGGGCGCAAGCTGGCCCAGCAGGTGCTGGCGGACGAGCTGACCGAGCTGGTGCACGGCAAGGGGGCACTGGCGGCGGCGCGGCGCATCAGCGAGCTGCTGTTCAGCGGTGACGTGGCCCACCTTGGCGAGAGCGATTTGGCTCAGCTGGCCCAGGATGGCCTGCCGAGCAGCCCCATCGAGGGGGAAACGGATCTGGTGACCCTGCTGGTGGCGTGTGGCCTGGCGAACTCCAGGCGCATCGCCCGCGAGCTGCTGGCGGCGGGGGCGGTCAGCCTCAACGGCGCTATCCGCCAGGATGGGCCAGTGACCGATGGCGACTGGCTGTTTGGCCGCTACCTGCTGCTGCGCCGGGGCAAGAAGCAGTACCACCTGGTGATCCGCTCATGAGGGGGTGAGCGCCTCGATGACGTAGTCGAGGAAGTGGCCGACCAGGGCCGACTCGGCCCGGCGCTGGGTGTAGAGGGCATAGAAGCCGGTCCCCTTGGGACGGTAGTCGGGCAGCACCTCGCGCACCACTCCCTCGGCCAGCTCGGCCGCCACCAGGTAGCGCGGCAAGCGGGCGATCCCCAGCCCCTGGCGCATCGCCTGGTGAATCGCCTTCTTGCTGCTGAAGGCCAGCTCGCCCGCCACTTCCAGCGGGATCTCGCGCCCCTGGGCAAGCAGGGTCCAGCGCTCGTGGCGGCTGTACTCCTGGCAGCGGGTGATGAGGGGGTGCTGCTGCAGATCCTGCGGCTCGCGCAAGGGCGGGTGGTGGTCCAGGTAGTCGGCGCTGGCGCAGAGCACCAGATCGTCAACCGCGATGGGGCGCGCCAGATAGGGCTGAGTGCCAAGCTCGGTGCTGCGAAACGCCACGTGCAGGTTGTCGCGCAGGAGGTCGGCCGGGGTATTGCTGAAGTCGGCGATGATCCGCACCTCGGGGTGGTCGGCGCGAAAGCGCAGCAGCACCGGGGTCAGCACCACCTCGCCCCACAGATCCGGCGCCGTGATGCGCAGCTCCCCGCACAGGGCCGAGCGGCGGCGCTGCAGGCCGTCCAGCAACTGCTCGTGCAGGGCGATCATCTGGTCGGCCTGGCGGTAGGCGAGCTCCCCAGCGTCGGTCAGCTGCACCCGGCGGGTGGTGCGGCTCAGGAGCGTGTTGCCGAGGCTCTGCTCCAGGTGGCGCAGATCCTTGGAGGCCTTGCTCGGGGTGATGCCGAGCTGGGCCGCCGCCGCGGCGAAGGATCCGCAGCGGACGATGGCGACCAGCAGGCGCATCAGGTAGAGGGTGTCGAGCTTGTGGTGACGCATGAGGGGTGATCTATTGTGTCTTGCTGGGAATGAATGCCTTGCTTGTGTGCCTGATTATATCCTGATTGTCCCGGTTTATAGTGGCGGCCATTCCATTGCGATCCCGGGAGAGGGCGATGAACAAGGCACTTGGCGACAGCTTCCACTTCGAACGGGCCGGATTGCGGCTCAAGAACCGGGCCGTGCTGGCCCCTTTGACCCACAACATGAGCGGTGCAGGCGGCGATCCCGCGCAGGCCGAGCTCGACTGGCTGGCGCGCTGCGCCCGGGGCGGCTTCGGTCTGCTCATCGCCGCCGCCACCCAGGTGCAGCCTGGCGGACGCTGCTGGGCGGGACAGCCGGCCCTGATGACCGACACCCAGCAGCAAGCCTTCACGGCCCTGGCCGACAGTACGCGGCAGGCCGGGGCACTGGCGGTGGTGCAGCTGCATCACGGCGGGATGCGGGCCTTGCCCGAACTGAACGATGGGGCGCCGGTCGGTCCGTGCGCGCTGGCGCCGGGCGGGCGCTACCCGCTCGGGGTCAAGGGGCTGAGCGAGGAGGGGATTCTTACGCTGATCGAGGCCTTCGTGGGCGCCGCCGAGCGGGCCCATGGTGCCGGCCTGCACGGGGTCGAGCTGCACGGGGCCCACAACTTCCTGCTCTGCAACTTCCTCAACCCCCTGCACAACCGGCGCACCGACCGCTGGGGTGGCAGCATCGCCAACCGGGCGCGGATCCTGGTGGAGATAGTGCGCGGCATCCGCGCCCGCCTGCCCCGGGACTTTCTGGTCGGGGTGCGCCTCTCCCCCGAAAACTATGCCCATATCCAGGGCATAGAGCTGCCCCATCAGCTGGCGGTGGCGCACCTGCTGGCGGACGAGGGGATCGACTACCTGCACTTCTCCATGGGGGACAGCTTCAAGGCGGTGGCGGGGGACCCCGACGGCGGCGCCCTGCTGGAGGCGGTGCGGGTCGGGTTGGCCGGGCGGGTGCCGCTCATGGTGGCGGGCAAGATCCACGATGCAGCCTCGGCCGAGCTGGCCCTGGCCGGCGGCGCCGACCTGGTAGCGGTGGGCACGGCGGCGATCGGAAATCCGGACTGGATGGAACGGGTGAGCCGCGGCCTGCCGCTGCAGCGCGCCCCCTTCACGGCGGCGCACCTCGCAGAGATCGGCTTCACCCCGAGCGCCCTCGACTACCTGGCCGGCATGGGGGTGCTGGTCCCGCGCGATGCGGCCTGAGGGCTTTAATCAGCGGACTGGCTGCTGAGCCGATATGACAAGGCCCTCGCGATGAGGGCCTTGAGCGTATCAGGTGCCGAGGGGCAACAGCTCGGCGTAGTCGCGGATCGCCGGAAAGGCGGTGATGCGCTGCTCGGGCTGCCGGCTGTCCGGGTTCTGGATGGCGAGCTGGTAGCCGATCCCGTAATCGGCGGCGGCGCGCAGGATCCGCTCGCTGTCATCCACGAACAGGGTGCGAGCCGGGTCGAACGCCAGCCGCTCGGCCAGTGCCTGCCAGCAGTGCTGGCTCTCCTTCGACCAGCCCAGCTCGTGGGTGCTCACCATCAGCTCGAGGTGCTCGGCGAGGCCGAGGTGCGCATCCTTGACCGACAGGCTGGCGGGGTGGGCATTGGTGAAGAGCACCAGCTGCTTGCCGGCGGCCTTGAGCGCGGCCAGGAAGGGGATGACGTTGGGGCGCCACTGGATCTTCTCCAGGATCTCCTGCTTGAAGGCGCGGATGTCGAGCCCGAGCGTCTCGCTCCAGTAATCTACGCAGTACCAGTCGAGGGTGCCGCTGACGGCCTGGTAGTGCGCCTCGATCTGCACTCTGGCCTCGGCCAGCGGCAGGCCGAGTCGCTCGGCATAGCGCTCGGGGACCAGCTGCTGCCAGAGGTGGTTGTCAAAATGGAGATCGATCAGGGTGCCATCCATATCGAGCAGGACAGTGTCTATCTGGTGCCAGGGCAGTGGGGTCGGCATGGGGCCTCGGTGGTCGGGTCGAAACGGGCGGGTATTATAACGGATTTTTCCCGCCGCTTTCCCACCCTTGCCCCGTGGTGTTCGAGAGGGGAGTCGTTTACTCTTGAAACACGATTTTTTAACGAGCAGCCAGCCCCGATGAGTGATCACCACCAACGCAAACCCGTCCACCTCAGCGTCGACACCATGGCGCACGACAAGAGCAAGCCGGAGATCCTCAATGCCGAGATAGTGGCCGAGAGCCGGCTGTTCAAGGTGGAGTCGCTTCACCTCAAGTTTTCCAACGGCGAGGAGCGGGTCTACGAGCGGATGCGTGGCGGCAACCGGGGCGCCGTCATGGTGGTGCCGCTGTTTGATGCCCACACCCTGCTGCTGGTGCGCGAGTACGCGGCGGGCACCCACTCCTACGAGCTGGGCTTTCCCAAGGGACTGATCGACCCGGGCGAAGATGCCTTCGAGGCGGGCAACCGGGAGCTGATGGAGGAGGCGGGCTTCGGGGCCAACAGCCTGACCCTGCTCAAGCAGGTGTCGCTGGCGCCGGGCTACTTCTCCAGCCGGATGGACATCTTGCTGGCGCGGGATCTCTTCCCCGAGCAGCGGGTGGGGGACGAGCCCGAGCCCCTCGAGGTGATCCCCTGGCCGCTGAACCGGATCGACGAATTGCTGGCGCGACCCGACTTCACGGAGTCGCGCAGCATCAGTGCGCTGCTGCTGGCCCAACGCTGGCTGGCGGAGCAGGCAGAGTAGCCCGCAGGGGCAGTTTGAATACAGAGGATAACAAGATGCAGGAGTTGTTGGCCTGGGTGCCGGGGGTCAAGGAGATCGCGCGCGAAGCGGGCAGGATCCTTCACGAAATCTATCACGGCGGTCAGTTCGAGCGTCAGCTGAAGGAGGATGCGACCCCGGTCACCAGTGCCGATCTTGCTGCCGATGCCTACCTCAAACAGGCGCTGTCGGCGCTCACTCCCCATGTTCCCGTGCTGACCGAAGAGGCGGCCGACATCCCCTTCAGTCAGCGCGCCAACTGGCGTCAGTACTGGCTGGTGGATCCCCTCGACGGCACCGGCGAGTTCATCGCCGGCAGCGGTGACTTCGCCACCCTGATCGCCCTGGTACAGGACAATGTGCCGGTACTCGGTGTCATCTATGCCCCCGAGTCGGACGTGCTCTACTGGGCGGTGCGCGGCCATGGCGCCTTCAAGGAGGCGAACGGCGAGGTGCACCCCATCAGCGCCATGCACCACGAACACGATCAGCCCGATTCGCTGGTGGTGGCCATCAGTCGCCGCCAGAAGCTGGAGAATCTGACCCGCCGCCTCAACCCGGCCATCAACTACGAGCTGATCCCGCTCGGCTCCAGCTCCCTCAAGTCCTGTCTGGTGGCGGAAGGGGCGGCCGACTGCTACGTGCGGCTCGGCCCCACCGGCGAGTGGGACACCGCCGCCGCCCAGTGCATCGTCGAGGCGGCCGGTGGCCGCATCCTCAGCCTGGCGCTGCAGCCGCTGCGTTACAACGAGACGGAGTCGCTGGAGAACCCGGACTTCATCGTGATGGGGGATCCGGATCTCGCCTGGGGCAGCATTCTGGCTCACTGAGTGGGTGAATATCTTATCGTTGACGGCAATCAGGCGGCCCCATGGCCGCCTGATTGCATGGTGTGATCCGCTGGTTTTATCGGGGATGAACAGGAATATCCGCTGGCAAAGCGCGGGAATGACAGTGAATCATCACAAGAGAGGGCGGCGGAATGGCACGATTTTTCAGGTAATTCTGTAAACGATCATTTGGTCAAAATAAAAAATTGACCATGAATGAAAATTTGGTTTTAAATTTCGTTAATTTGACTGAATTTAGTTTTACTCATTTATGTGATCCCGATTCCATTCCCAATCTCACTGGCTGAAGCCCGTAATGGTAGTGATATGTTTCAGGGGGGATTTTTGAGAATTAAATCCCGATAAACCACAATGAACTCAGATTAAAACACTGACAAAAAGTGAATTAGTAATGAGTTTATCTGTAGACGTCACAGGGGAGCTGTCCGGTTCCCGCTCCACCACCGTCAGCGCCACCCCCTGGCGCCGCCACGACACCCACTGGGTCATCAGCCTGTTTGGTACCGCCGTCGGTGCCGGCATCCTGTTCCTGCCCATCAACCTGGGTCTGGGCGGGATCTGGCCCCTCATCATAGTCGCCGTGCTGGCCGGCCCCATGACCTTCCTGGCCCACCGCGGGCTGGCGCGCTTCGTGCTTTCCTCGTCGCGCCCCCACGCCGACTTCACCGAGGTGGCCCAGGAGCACTTCGGCAAGATGGCCGGCCGCCTCATCTCGGCGCTCTACTTCCTCTCCATCTTCCCGATCCTGCTCATCTACGGGGTCGGGCTGACCAACACGGTGGAGAGCTTCATGATCAATCAGCTCGGCATGGCGACCCCGAACCGGGTGATGCTCTCCGGCATGCTGGTGTTCGCCATGATCGCCGTGATGCTGGCCGGTGAGAAGGCGATGCTGCGCGCCTTTGCCGTCATGGTCTATCCACTGGCGGCCATCCTGGCGGCGCTCTCCTGCTACCTGATCCCCCAGTGGCAGTGGCCGCAGCTGGGCAGCCTGGAGGGTGGCAGCTTCCTCAACACCGTCTGGCTGGCGCTGCCGGTCACCGTGTTCGCCTTCAGCCACGCCGCCGCCATCTCCGGCTTTGCCAACGTGCAGCGCCGGGAGTACGGCGAGCAGGCGGAAGCCAAGAGCAGCCTGATCCTGCGCAACACCACCGTCATGCTGGTGGGCTTCGTGCTGTTCTTCGTCTTCTCCTGCGTGCTGAGCCTCTCGCCGGCCCAGCTGGCCGAGGCCAAGGCCCAGAACGTCTCGGTACTCTCCTATCTTGCCAACATCACCGACAACCCGGTGATCGTGACCCTGGGGCCGCTCATCGCCTTCATCGCCATCAGCTCCTCCTTCCTCGGTCACTTCCTCGGTGCCCGCGAGAGCCTGAAAAGCCTGATCGCCAAGCCCACCGGCCTGTCGCTGGCGAAGGCGGACAAGCTCGGCATCGCCCTGATGTTCTTCTCCATCTGGGGCGCCGCCATCATCAACCCGGGGATCCTGGGGCTGATGGAGACCCTCTCCGGTCCGGTGATCGCCATGATCCTGTTCATCATGCCGGTGGTGGCCATCTACAAGGTGGAGGCGCTGGCTCGCTTCCGCCAGCGCTGGGCCAACGGCTTCATCCTGCTGACCGGCTCGCTGGCGGTGTCGGCGCTGATCTTCAGCCTGCTGAAGTAACGGCGGGCAACCAGCCGCAAAAGAGAGAGGCGACCCTTGGGTCGCCTCTCTTGTATCCGTCCGGTGGTGGCCTCAGCCTAGCTTGGCGCCGTTTTGCACCGCCTGCTCGGGGATGGCGATCACCACGGCGCCATCCGGCCGGTAGAAGCCGGTCAGCAGAAACTCCGACTGGATCGGGCCTATCTGCTTGGGGGGGAAGTTCACCACGGCGACAATCTGGCGACCTACCAGCGCCTCCGGTCGATAGAGGTCGGTGATCTGGGCGCTGCTCTTGCGCACCCCGAGCTCGGGGCCGAAATCCGCCCACACCTTGTAGGCCGGGCGGCGCGCCTCGGGGAAGGGCTCGACCCGCACCAGGGTGCCCACCCTGAGCTCCACCATCTCGAAATCCTGCCAGCTTATGGTCTGCATCTTGGCTCCTCGTTACCCATACCTTGCATGAGCCTCAGCATGCCTCGAAACCACCTGCGCCGTCTTCGGCAAACGGCCGCCCGGTTACGGCAAGCGGCCGTTTTGTTGGCGCCAGAGGGAAGGGGTTACTCCGGTTTCGGCCAGGAAGCGCTCGCCGAAGGCCCCCTGATTCTGGTAACCGCAGCGGCTGGCCACGTCGCCGACGGGCAGGGCGGTGTGGGCGAGCAGGGTACGTGCCAGCGCCATGCGCCGCGCCCGGATGTAGTGGGAGACGCTCATCCCCACCTGCTGCTGGAAGGCGTGCTTGAACTGGCTCTGGCCGAGGCAGGCGATGGCGGCCAGCCGCTCGTTGCTGAGGGGCTCGGCGAGATGCGCCTCGATATGGCGCTGCACCTTGCCGATGCGCGGGGCGAGGCGGGCACGGCCGCGCGAGCCTGCCTGCTGCGCCTCTGCCAGCAGACCCAGCCACACCTGCTCCATGCCGGCCACGTGGCGCCCCTCGGCCACCATGCGGTGCAGGAAGGCGAGGTAGTGGCGCTGGGCCTCGTCCAGCTCGATGAAGGGGCGCTCGCCCAGCTCGCCGGGCAGCCAGTGACTCTCCTGCACCAGAAACGAGAGCGCCGGATCGGCGGCGTAGTCGTGCCGCTCACCGGGGGCGATGATGCAGGCAAAACCGGGTGCGAGCCGCCGCCCCTGGCCCTGCACCTCGATCTCGATGGGACCGTCGAGGGGGATCACCAGCTGGGCATGGTCGTGGCTGTGGCTGCAGACGTCGCTCTGGTAGCGACGCAGGCTGAAAGGGGCGGATAGCGATGACGCGGCCAGGGGCCGCGTCATCGAAGGGGGTTTGCTGTCTGGCATCTGCTGCTGGATTACTCGGCGTCGAAATCTTCGATCTCTTTGCCCAGCGCTTCCATGATGGCACGCGCCTCGGCAGGGACGCTGTCCGGATGATCCTTGCGCAGATCTTCGTCGCAGGGCAGCGGCTGACCAGTGAAGGCGTGCAGGAAGGCTTCGCAGAGCAGCTCGCTGTTGGTCGCATGACGCAGGTTGTTCACCTGACGGCGGGTGCGCTCATCGGTCAACACCTTCAGCACCTTGAGCGGGATCGAGACGGTAATCTTCTTGACCTGTTCGCTCTTCTTGCCGTGCTCCGCGTAGGGGCTGACGTAGTCGCCGTTCCACTCTGTACCCATGATCCACCTGTTCTCGTTTAGCCGTGAGCGCGGATTTTAACCCTTAAGGAAATCAATGGCAATCCAACAGCAAAGCCATTTAGACGTCTAGAAGTGTTGACGGCCTTTTTAAGCTGGCGTAGTGTGGTTCACCATGAGCCTGCAATGGCGGGATGACGCGTGGCAGCAAGATGCCAGCGTGTGAAGAGACATCAAGGAGAGTGACATGACCCACAAGGCCACCCAGGCAGTGCGCACCGGGATTGAGACTGACCAGCAACACGGTGCCGTGGTGCCGCCCATCTACCTCTCCAGCAACTACACCTTTGCCGACTTTGGCGAGCCTCGTCAATACGATTATGCCCGCTCCGGCAACCCGACCCGCACCAATCTGGCGGACGCGCTGGCGGCGCTGGAAGGGGGCGCCGGCGCCGTGGTGACCGGCACCGGCATGGGGGCCGTCCATCTGGTCACCACCGCTCTGCTCAAGGCGGGGGATCTGCTGATCGCCCCCCATGACTGCTACGGCGGCACCTGGCGTCTGTTCGAGTACCTGGCGGCCAAGGGCCACTACCGGGTGCAGTTCGTCGATCAGGGGGATGCGGCGGCACTGGCTGAGGCGCTCTCGCAAAAACCGGCGCTGGTCTGGGTGGAGACCCCCTCCAACCCGCTGCTGCGGGTGGTGGACATCGCCGCCATCGCCGAGGCGTCCCACGCGGCGGGGGCCAATGTGGCGGTGGACAACACCTTCCTCTCGCCGCTGCTGCAACAGCCGCTGGCGCTGGGGGCCGACCTGGTGGTGCACTCCACCACCAAGTACATCAACGGCCACTCGGACGTGGTGGGCGGGGTCGCGATCGCGAAGGAACCCGAGCTGGCCGACTCCCTGGTGTGGTGGGCCAACTGTCTGGGGCTCACCTCCGGGGCGTTCGACTCCTACCTTACCCTGCGCGGTCTGCGCACCCTGGCTCCCAGGTTGCGCGCCCATCAGGAGAACACCGACCGCATCCTCGCCTTCCTGCAGCAGCAACCGCTGGTCAAACGCATCTATCACCCCAGCCTGCCGAGCCATCCGGGCCACGATATTGCGCGCCGTCAACAGTCCGGTTTCGGCGCCATGCTAAGTTTTGAGCTCGATTGCGGCGAGGCGGGCATTCGCGCCTTCCTGGCGGCCCTCACCCTCTTCTCGGTGGCCGAATCCCTCGGCGGGGTGGAGAGTCTGGTGGCCCATCCGGCCAGCATGACCCACAGGGCCATGACCCCGGCGGCCCAGCAGGCGGCAGGCATCAGCAGCCAGCTGCTGCGCCTGTCGGTCGGTATCGAACACGGTGAGGATCTGGTGGCCGATCTGGCCCAGGCGTTTGCACAGGCACAGCAGGCACAGCAGGTGGCGAAGTAATGGAACAGCAGCAACAAGGAGAGATCGCGGTGGCAACAGAAGCAGGCTTGAAGCGACGTCACGTCCACAAATTCGGTGGCAGCAGCCTGGCGGATCCGGTCTGTTATCGCCGGGTCGCCAGCATTCTCGAACAACAAGTCGAGCAGCAGGGGGGCGGGCGAGAGCTGGTGGTGGTCTCCGCCGCCGGCAAGACCACCAACCGGCTGATCCAGCTGGTGGAGCTGGCCGAAGCCGGGGATGAAGCCGCCGGCGAGGCCATCTCGGCCCTGCAGGCCTATCAGCAGAGCCTGATCGACGGTCTGCTGGAAGGAGATCTTCACCTCGAACTGAGCCAGCAGCTGGCGGACGACATGCAGCTGATCGCCAAGACCCTGGAGGGGCAGTTTGACCGCTTCGAGCGCAACGGTCTGCTCGCCTTTGGCGAGGTGTGGTCGGCGCGCCTGCTGGCGGCCCTGCTCACCAGTCGCGGCGACAAGGCCATCTGGCTCGATGCCCGCAGTTTCCTGCGCGCCGAGGATGGCGCCCTGGTCAAGGTGGATACTGCGCTCTCCAGCGAACTGCTCAAGGCGCGACTGGCCGAGCACGCCGGCCGCATCGTGGTGACCGGCTTTATCGCCGCCGACATGGAGGGACGATCCCTGCTGCTCGGTCGCAACGGCTCCGACTACAGCGCCAGCCTGTTGGCCCTGCTGGCGGACGGCGAATCCACCACCATCTGGAGCGACGTGGCCGGGGTCTACAGCGCCGACCCGCGCCGGGTGAAGGAAGCGCGCCTGCTGGAGCGCCTGAGCCTGGCCGAAGCCAACGAGCTGGCCCGCCTCGGCTCCTCGGTGCTGCAC
Source organism: Aeromonas sp. R5-3 (assembly GCF_040908225.1). Taxonomy (NCBI): domain Bacteria; kingdom Pseudomonadati; phylum Pseudomonadota; class Gammaproteobacteria; order Aeromonadales; family Aeromonadaceae; genus Aeromonas; species Aeromonas sp. R5-3. Next base: position 266,601 of record NZ_JBFODH010000023.1, read on the forward strand.
TCGCGCACCCTGCAGCCGGTGGCCGACAGCCGCCAGCGCCTCACCCTGCGCTGCAGCTACAACCCGGACGAGGGCTGCACCCACATTCTGCGCCGTGCAGCGCGCTCCGGCGGCGCTCGCATCGTCTCCTCGGTGGATCAGATCGCCCTGATCGAGCTGAAGGTGCTGCCGCAGACTGATTTTGAGCAGACAGTGGCAACCATCGAGGCTTATCTGGCCCGCCATCGCCTCAACCCGCTCACCCTGCAGCGCCAGCCTGATCGCCGGATCCTGCGCCTCGCCTACACCCTCGAGGTGGCGCAGGGGGCGTTCGAGCTGCTGCGCGACTTCCAGCTGCAGGGCAGCTTCACCGCTCTTATCCAGCGTGAAGGCTACAGCCTGGTGGCGCTGGTGGGGGCCGGCGTCACCGACAACGCCGAACAGTGCCATCGCTTCTACCAGCTGCTGGCGGATCAGCCGCTGGAGTTCGTGCAGGTGGCCAAAGATGGCCTGAGCCTGGTGGCCGTGCTGCGCCAGGTGGTGCTGGAGCCGCTGCTGATCGCCCTGCACAGCGCCTTGTTCAGCCGCCCGAACCGGGTCGGGCTGGTGGTGTTCGGCAAGGGCAACATCGGCGGTCACTGGCTGAACCTCTATGCCCGGGAAAAGGCACGGCTCGAGCATGAACTGAACCTGGCGCTCACCCTCTACGGGGTGTTCAGCTCGGAAGTGGGCCTGCTGGATGAAGAGGGGCTGGATCCGCTCAAGGTGCAGGACAACTTCAATCCCAAGCCGCTGATCTGGCCCGAGCTGCTGGCCCAGCTGGAGCAACACGGCTTCGATACCCTGATTGCGCTGGACATGACCGCCAGCGAGACGGTGAGCCGCTACTACCCGGACTTTGCCCAGCTCGGCATTCACATCATCGCCGCCAACAAGTTTGCCGGCGCCGCCGACAGCGAGTTCTACCAGCGCATCAAGCAGACCTGCCGCGATCATCAGGTGCAGTGGCGCTACAACGCCACCGTGGGCGCCGGGCTGCCGATCCAGTCCAGCATCCAGATGCTGCGCCAGAGCGGCGACCGCATTCAGGGGGTCTCCGGTATCTTCTCCGGCACTCTCTCCTGGCTGTTCCAGCAGTATGACGGCACTCGCCCCTTCTCCGAGCTGGTGGACGAGGCGTGGCAGCACGGCCTGACCGAGCCTGATCCCCGCGAGGATCTCTCCGGCCAGGATGTGCGCCGCAAGCTGCTCATTCTGGCGCGGGAGGCGGGTTTCGAGCTCGACTCTGCCGACATAGAGCTGGAGAACCTGGTGCCGGTGGCCCTGCGCAAGGTGAGTGCGGATCAGTTCATGGACAGGCTCAAGGAGCTGGATGACCCGATCCAGACCGCCTTCGAGGGGGCGCGCCGGGTCGGCAAGGTGCTGCGCTATGTCGCCCGTTTCGAGCACGACGGCAAGGCGCGGGTTGGGCTGGAGGCGCTGGAGCCGCACCACCCGTTCGCCAACCTGCTGCCGTGCGACAACGTGTTTGCCATCGAGAGCGACAGCTATCGCACCAACCCGCTGGTCATCCAGGGGCCGGGGGCCGGCCGGGAAGTGACGGCCGCCGCCATCCAGTACGACCTCTGGCAGATCTGTGCCAGCCTGTAACAGCGGACAAGCCGTTCAGTCAAAGAGGCGCCAGTGGCGCCTCTTTTTATTGTTTAGCGGCAGGTTTTTAGGTCTACGGGCTGATTTCCCTATCCCGTAAGCGGCCCGTTTTTGAGCGTCTTCAACAGGTTGTTGGCAGGAGTCAGGTAATAACCGGACTTGCACAGGTAGCATGAACGGGCACTACTCCCGCACAGACTGGCCAAGAACGGGCACGGTATTGGTTTCCCCTCTTATTCGCTGAGGCGAGCCCGCTTGTTCAGGCTGCGAGACAGGATGTCGAGCGAGCAGCGCCGGGCCATGGACGGCCCGTCGGTGCGTGCCGTCGGACAAGCGGGTGAGACGAAGGAACCCGACGTAGTCGGGCGAAGAAGCGGGGGAGAAGACCTTTGGTGACTTTGGGTCTTTCCAAAGTCACTCGCCCCAGCCCGAAGGGCGGGCGAAACCCCTTCAAGACCGGCAGGCTTGCATCCACCATCCTCTAAAGCTGTAAAGTGGGCGATTGCCCCTGATAGCTAATCGACCCTGCGATTCCATGGCAACGCCTAACGACCAAGGATTCTCCGGCAGCATGGCTCCAGCGGGCCCTGTCGATATGACAAAGGGCGCCGAGGCGCCCTTTGTCATTGAGGGGAGCTTGATAGCCCCGACTATCAACCCGTGTTGCGCATACCTGCGGCGATGCCGGCGATGGTGACCATCAGCGCCTGATCCAGCTCGGGATGCAGAGTTTCGGCATGGTTGCGCGAGCGGCCCAGCAACTCGACCTGCAGCACGTTGAGCGGGTCTGTGTAGGGGTTGCGCAGCTTGATGGACTCCTTGATCCAGGGCTGGTCGTCGAGCAAGTCGCCCTGCGGACGCAGCTCCAGCACCACCTGGATGGAGTCGGCAAGCTCCTGACGCAGCTGTTTGCCGAGGCCCCACAGCTCTTTGGGCACCAGCCGGGTGTCGTAGTACTCGGCCAGCCAGACGTCAGCCTTGAGGAACACCATCTCCAGCATCTCGAGGCGGGTGCGGAAGAAGGGCCATTGGCGGCTCATCTCTTCCAGCACGCCCTTCTGGCCGTCGGCGATGGCTTGCTGCAGTCCCTTGTGGGCACCGAGCCAGGCCGGCAGCATCAGCCGGTTCTGGGTCCAGGCGAAGATCCAGGGGATGGCGCGCAGGCTCTCGACGCCGCCGTTGGGCTTGCGCTTGGAGGGGCGCGAGCCGAGCGGCAGCTTGCCGAGCTCCATCTCGGGGGTGGCGGCGCGGAAGTAGGGCACGAAGTCCGGATGACCGCGCACGATACTGCGGTAGTGATCGCAGGAGACGGACGCCAGCTGCTCCATCACGGCGCGCCAGCACTCCTTGGGCTTGGGCGGCGGCAGCAGGTTCCCCTCCAGCACGGCGCTGGTGTAGAGGTTGAGGCTCTGGATGGCCACCTTGGGCAGGCCGAACTTGAAGCGGATCATCTCGCCCTGTTCGGTCACCCGCAGGCCACCGCGCAGGGATCCCGGCGGTTGCGACAGGATCGCCTGATGGGCAGGTGCACCACCACGGCCGACGGTACCGCCACGGCCATGGAACAGGGTGAGACGCAGATTGTTGGCCTCGGCCAGTGCCACCAGGGATTCCATGGCGGCGTACTGGGCCCAGCCGGCGGCCATCATGCCCGCGTCCTTGGCGGAGTCGGAGTAGCCGATCATCACGTACTGACGGCCCTGGATGTAGCCGCGATACCAGTCCACCGACAGCAGGCGCTCCATCACGGCGGTGCCCGCCATCAGGTCTTCCTGGGTCTCGAACAGCGGGGCGACCGGCATGCGGAACTTGCAGCCGGCCTCTTTGAGCAACAGCTGCACCGCCAGCACGTCGGACGGTGCGCCAGCCATGGAGATGATGTAGATGCCGAACGCATCGGGATCGTGCTGGGCAATGACCTTGCAGGTATCCAGGGTCTCGCGGGTCTCGTCGCTCGGCGCCCAGTCGCTCGGGATGAGCGGGCGGCGGGAGTTGAGTTCGTTGAGCAGGAAGGCCTGCTTGTCATCCTCGCTCCACTCGGCGTAGTCGCCCATGCCGAGGTAGCGGGTCAGCTCGGAGAAGACCTGGCCGTGACGCTCGCCATCCTGACGGATGTCCAGCTTGACCAGGTGGATGCCGAAGCAGGCCAGCTTGCGCAGCACGTCCAGCAGCATGCCGTCGGCGATGTTGCCCATGCCGCAGGCGTGCAGGGAGTGGTAGCAGAGCTCCAGCGGCTCGCGCAGCTGGGCGGTGGTCTTGACCAGATCCCGGCTCTCGCTCGCCTGGCCCTGCACCTTGGCGGTCAGGAACTCCTGGGTCTCGCGCAGCTGTTCGCGCAGCTCGCGTACCAGGGCGCGGTAAGGCTCGGGGTGGTCGCCGACTCGCTCGCGCACGGCGTCGGTGCAGTCGGACATGGAGAGCTCGGAGGTGAGCTCCTTGATGTCCTTGTAGAACAGGCTCACCGCCATCCAGCGGCCCAGCTCCAGCACTTCGGCGGTCACCTTGGCGGTGACGAAGGGGTTGCCGTCGCGGTCACCGCCCATCCAGGAGGTGAACTTGACCGGCGCGGCATCCAGCGGCAGCCGCACACCCAGGTGGTGTTGCAGCCGCTCGTCCAGATTGCGCATGAATTCGGGGATGGCCGGCCACAGGCTGTTTTCCACCACGGCGAAGCCCCACTTGGCCTCGTCCACCGGGGTCGGGCGCTGTTCGCGGATCTCGTTGGTGTGCCAGGCCTGGTTGACCAGCTGTTCGATGCGATTGAGGATCTTGTCCCGCTCGCGGGGCAGCAGATCGGAGAGCTCCAGCGCCTCGAGGCAGTCGTTGAGCTGCACATGCTTGTGGATCAGGGTGCGACGGGTCACCTCGGTGGGGTGGGCGGTCAGCACCAGATCGATGTCCAGCTCGCGCACGGCCTGGATGATGGCTTCCTGCGACAGGTTGGAGGCTTTCAGCTTGTCGAACATCTGCTCGAGCGGATCCGGGGTGCAGACCTGCTCTTCGCAGCGACGGGAGATGGTGTGGAACTGTTCGGCCACGTTGGCCAGGTTGAGGAACTGGCTGAAGGCGCGGGCCACCGGCAGCAGCTCGTCGTCGCTCAGGTTGCGCAGGGTGTCGAGCAGACGTTCCCGGTCCGTCTCATTGCCTTTGCGGGAGGATTTGGCCAGCTGGCGAATGGTTTCGATCTTGTCGAGGAAGGCCTGTCCCTGATGATCCTTGATGGACTTGCCCAGCAGTTGACCCAGCATGCCTACGTTGGCGCGTAGTGCGGCGTACTTTTCGTTCATTCCACATCCTTATCTTGTTGGTGCCTGACACCCATCCGGGGTGCGAGACGACCTCACTTATTGTTGTGCGATTACAACATATGCTCCGTCATCTTAGGGTGACAATCTACCCAGATTGTCTGCGCAAGGTCAAATAACAGGCCGATTCAGAACATGTATTTCCATCACCTGTCCCGAGGTGCGATGTCATGTAACTTACTTACATTCCCGTCAGTTCAGAGGCAGAAACGGCGGATCAGGTGCTGCAATACGCTGGTGGTCGGTTTGACGAACGACAGATCGAGATATTCGTCCGGCTGGTGGGCCTGAGCGATGTGGCCGGGGCCCAGCACTATGGTTTCACAACCGAGCTGCTGGATGAAGGGGGCCTCGGTGCAATAGTTCACGGATTCGGCGGCCCGGCCGCTGGCCCGCTCAGCCTCGCGCACCAGCTCGGAGTCATCGGCGCAGGCGTAGGCGGGGATGGGCTCGTGCAGGTGTTGCAGATGCAGGCAGCCAGGCTGGTGGATCTCGATGGGGGAGAGCGCTTCTTTGAGCATGCCCATCAGCTCGTCGGGGCCGACCTGCGGGGTGGGGCGCATGTCGATGTGCAGTTCGCAGCAGCCGCAGATGCGGTTCGGGCTGTCGCCCCCCTGGATGTAGCCGAGGTTCAGGGTCGGCTGCGGCACGGCGAATCTGTGATCGGCGTACTTCTCCTTCAGGCTGTGTTGCAGCTTGAGCACCTGGCCCATGGCCTGGTGCATGATCTCCAGCGCGTTGACGCCGTTGGCAGGATCCGAACTGTGGCCGCTCTTGCCGGTGATGCGGATGGCTTCCGACATGTGCCCCTTGTGGGCCACTACCGGTACCAGCCCGGTCGGCTCTCCAATCACCGCGTAGTCGGGTTTGAGTTCGGCCGCGGCGGCGATGGCGCGGGCCCCCGCCATGGTGGTCTCTTCATCGGCGGTGGCCAGGATGCGCAGCGGTTTGCTGAGGGTCTTGAGGTCGATCTCCTTGAGCGCCTCGACGATAAAGGCGAAGAAGCCCTTCATATCGATGGTGCCCAGCCCGTACAGGCGATTGCCCTCTTCGGTCACCTTGAAGGGATCCTTGCGCCAGGCCCCCTCGTCGAACGGCACCGTATCTGTGTGGCCCGCCAGCAGCAACCCCCCTTCACCCTGACCTATCGTCGCCACCAGATTGAACTTGCCCGGCAGATCGGGCAGGGCGGTCACCTCGCACTGAAAGCCGAGCTGACCGAACCAGTCTGCCAGCAGCCGGATCACCGCCTCATTGCTCTGATCCCAGCGGGGATCCGTGCTGCTGATGGACGGAATCGCAATAATATTCTTGTAGAGTGAAAAAAAATCCAGATTGGCCACCTGCTCCTCCTTGCTTCCCCGGAATGTTTCTGTTAGAAAATACAAATGCAAAGTGAGTGCATGAATATTCTATAAGTTTGCCTGAATACGTGGCTCATCGACAAGGCTTCTAGTTGTAAGGGAAAGTTAATGTTCTGTCACCTGATCTATAACCGACGACACACACCCGCCTGAATTGCCCCTCCGCACTTGTGCATGGGGCATCGAACCCCCTTGTGCACCGCAGCACCATGCTGTGAATCTCGAACTCTGACTTGGAATACTCAACATGCTTAACACCGTTATCGTCGGTGCCAGTGGCTACGCGGGAGCCGAGCTGGCCGCCCTGGTCCAGAACCACCCACAACTCAAGCTGTTCGGCCTCTATGTTTCCGCCGGCAGCCAGGACGCCCACAAGCGTTTCTCTGCTCTGCATCCCCAGTGGGTTGGCGCCCTGGATCAGCCGCTACTGCCGCTGGACGAAGATGGCATGACCCGGATCCTGACCCAGGCCGATCTGGTGCTGCTGGCCACCGCCCACGAGGTGAGCGCGGAACTTGCGCCCAAGTTCCTGGCCAAGGGGCTGCCGGTGTTCGATCTCTCCGGTGCCTTCCGGGTCAGGGATCAGCAGTTCTACGCCTCCTACTACGGCTTCACCCATGAGAGCGAGCAGTGGCTGGATCAGGCCGCCTACGGCCTGGCCGAGTGGAATGCCGAAGCGGTCAAGGCGGCCCAGCTGATTGCCGTGCCAGGTTGCTACCCGACCGCCTCCCTCTGCGCCCTCAAGCCGCTGCAGCAGGCCGGTCTCATCGCCAAGGGGTGGCAGCCCATCATCAACGCCGTCTCCGGGGTCTCCGGTGCCGGTCGCAAGGCGGCCATCAACACCAGCTTCTGCGAAGTGAGCCTCAACCCCTACGGCACCTTCAATCACAGGCACCAGCCGGAGATCAGCCACCACCTCGGCAAGGAGGTGCTGTTCCAGCCTCACCTTGGCAACTACGTGCGCGGCATCCTGGCCACCATCTATGTACAGCTGGCGGACGGCGTGACGCCGACCCAGGTGGATCAGGCCTATCTCAAGGCCTACGAGGGCAAGCCCTTGGTGCGCCTCACTGGCCAGATGCCCTCCATCCGCGGCGTCGCGGGCACCCCTTACTGCGACCTCGCCTGGCAACAGCAGGGCAACATGCTGGTGGTGGTATCCGCCATCGACAACCTGCTCAAGGGCGCCGCCTCCCAGGCCATGCAGTGCATAAATATCAAATTCGGATTTGAACCGGCCACCGGCCTGATTTAAGGACTCAAGGAAGGATCGCAACGATGAACAAGCAGACTCTGGTAATCAAGCTGGGCGGCGCACTGATCGAGAACGACGAGGCGCTGACCGCCCTGTTCGCCACCCTCAAAAGCTTTCTGGATGAGCAGCACAGACCCCTGGTGCTGGTGCACGGCGGCGGCTGCCTGGTGGATGACCTGCTCAAGGGGCTGGGTCTCACCTCCACCAAGAAGAACGGTCTGCGGGTGACCCCGTTCGAGCAGATCCCGTTTATCGCCGGCGCGCTGGCCGGTACCGCCAACAAGCAGATGATGGCCAAGGCCATCGCCACCGGCATTCCGGCGGTGGGGCTCTGTCTGGCGGATGGCGGTCTGTGCCAGGTGACCCAGCTCGACCCGGCACTCGGCGCGGTCGGTGACTGCCAGCCGGGCAACCCGGCGCTGGTGGCGGGGATCCTCGCTCAAGGCTTCCTGCCGGTGGTGAGCTCCATCGGCATCACCGCAGACGGCCAGCTGATGAACGTCAACGCGGATCAGGCGGCTACCGCCATTGCCGAGGCGCTCGGCGCCGACCTGGTGATGCTCTCCGACGTGAGCGGCATCCTGGATGGCAAGGGCAAGCTGGTGCCCCAGCTCGACAAGGTGACCGCGCTGGATCTGATGGAGAAGGGGGTGATCAGCGACGGCATGGCGGTCAAGGTGAAAGCCGCCCTGCATGCCGCCGAGACCCTGGGCAAACCGGTCTGTGTCGCCAGCTGGCGCTACCCGGATCAGCTGCTCAAGCTGCTGGCTGGCGGTGCGGTCGGCACCCAGGTCTCTCTCTGATCTCCACCGGAACAAGGAACATCCGATGCAACATCTTCTGAAAGACAGCGACTTGAGCAAGGCCCAGATCGAGGCGCTGATCGCGCTAGGCAAATCGGTCAAGGCCGATCCGAAAAAGTACGGCCAGGCACTGGCGGGCAAGAGCGTGGTGACCCTGTTTGAGAAACCCTCCCTGCGCACCCGGGTCACCTTCGACATCGGCATCGCCAAACTGGGCGGCCACAGCGTCTATCTGGATCAGCAGAACGGCGCGCTCGGCAAGCGCGAATCGGTGAAGGATTTAGCCGCCAACCTGTCGCGCTGGTGTGATGCCATCGTCGCCCGGGTGTTCGATCACCAGACCCTGGTCGAGCTGGCGGAGCACGGCACAGTGCCGGTGGTGAACAGCCTGTGCAACCTCTACCACCCCTGTCAGGGGCTGGCGGACTTCATGACCATTGCCGAACACTACGGCGATCTGTCCAAGGTGAAGCTGGCCTATCTCGGCGATGGCAACAACGTCAGCCACTCATTGCTGCTGCTGGGTGCGACCCTCGGCACCGACGTGACCCTGGTCTGCCCGAAAGGCCACGGGCCGGATACCCAGATCTTCCTGCAGGCCCAGGCGCTGGCGGCCCAGTCGGGGGCGACCATCCACATCAGCGACGACGTGGCGGCCATCGAAGGGTTTGACGTGGCCTACACGGATACCTGGGTCTCCATGGGTGACAACACGCCAATGGAGCAGGTAAAAGATATCTTTATGCCTTATCAGATCAACCAGGCCCTGCTCGACCGCACCGGCATCCAGCACGTGCTGCACTGCCAGCCGGCGCACCGGGAGCTGGAGATCACCTCTCAGGTCATGGACGGGCCTGGCTCCCTCATCATGGACGAGGCAGAAAACCGGATGCATATCCAGAACGCCGTGCTGCTGACCTTGCTTGGACATGGTCAGGGGCACAAATAACGGCAACCGACCCCAAATAACACCCTTTTATCGAATCATCATGGAGAGAAGTAAATGAGCGGAATCAACAAGATCGTACTGGCTTACTCGGGCGGACTGGATACCTCGGCCATCATTCCCTGGCTGAAGGAAAACTATGATGCGGAGATCATCGCCTTCGTCGCCGACGTCGGTCAGGAGCGTGACGATCTGGAAGGGATCGAGCAAAAAGCCATCGCCTCCGGCGCCACCAAGTGCATCGTCAAGGATCTGCGGGAAGAGTTCGTCAAAGAGTACGTCTACCCGACCCTGAAGACCGGCGCCGTCTATGAGGGCACCTACCTGCTGGGTACCTCCATGGCCCGTCCGGTGATCGCCAAGGCGATGGTCGAGGCGGCACTCGCGGAAGGGGCCGATGCCATCTCTCACGGTTGCACCGGCAAGGGCAACGATCAGGTGCGTTTCGAAGGTGCGGTGGCCGCGCTGGCGCCCCAGCTGAAAGTGATCGCCCCCTGGCGTCTGTGGGACATGCGCTCCCGGGAAGATCTGCTGGCCTACCTGGAAGCCCGTCAGATCCCCTGCAAGGCGACCCTGAAGAAGATCTACAGCCGCGACGCCAACGCCTGGCACATCTCCACCGAGGGTGGCGAGCTGGAGAGCACCTGGAACGAGCCCTCCGAAGCGGTCTGGCAGTGGACCGTTTCCGCCGAGCAGGCACCGGATCAGCCGGAGTACGTCAAGCTGACCGTGGCCCAGGGTGAGGTGGTGGCCGTTGACGACCAGCCGCTCAGCCCGCACCAGATCCTGATGACCCTGAACGAGCGTGCCGGCAAGCACGGCGTGGGCCGCATCGACATCACCGAAAACCGGATGGTGGGCATGAAGTCACGCGGCTGCTACGAGACCCCGGGCGGTACAGTGATGGTCGCTGCTCTGCGCGCGGTAGAAGAGCTGGTCTTGGATCGCCCGACCCGCGCCTGGCGGGAAAAGCTGGGTGCCGAGTTCTCCCACCTGGTCTATGACGGTCGCTGGTTCACCCCGCTGTGCAAGGCCATCGTTGCCTCCGCCAACGCCATCGCCGAAGATCTCGATGGTGAAGTGGTGCTGAAGATGTACAAGGGTCAGGTCACCGCGGTGCAGAAGAAGTCGCCGAACAGCCTCTACTCCGAAGACTTCGCCACTTTCGGCGCCGACGAAGTGTACGACCAGAGCCATGCCGAAGGCTTCATCCGTCTTTACACCCTGGCCAGCCGGATCCGCGCCATGAAGGAGCAGCATCAGGCGATCGGTGGTGATCACACCCACGGCTAACCCTATAGGTTCCAAGCCGCAGAAACAGGTGAGGGGGCTTGGCCCCCTCACTCATAAACGGCGACCTGATTCCCTCGCCTGTGAGCGGGGGGAAGGATAACCGATGAGCTGTGACAAGAGCGGCAGCGCCCCGGCCGCTTCTGTGAGATAACAGGGGCGGCTTTCAATGAGGGGTGTGCTTTGCCCCCTTCTCCCGCTTACGTGGAAAACAGGCGGAGAAGGGTTGGGGATGAGGGGGAAAATTGCCCTCACCCTAGCCCTCTCCCAAAGGGAGAGGGAACCGGTTCGCAGTTGCTGGATGTGACATGTTTAACGGCAACAGCACTCCTCACCACCGCACTGTTATACAGGAAAATACAGGGCAAGATTTCTGCGCGCAGGCCAAGAGGCCGCGCGAGTACGGCAGGCGCAAACGCCTACCGACAACGCATTCAAGGAGAGCAGTATGGCACTTTGGGGTGGACGCTTCAGTCAGGGAGCCGATAGCCGGTTCAAGCAGTTCAACGATTCGCTGCGGTTCGATTACCGGCTGGCGGAGCAGGATATTCAGGGCTCCATGGCCTGGGCCAAAGCGCTGGTCAAGGTAGGCGTGTTGACCGAGGGTGAACAGGGCAAGTTGCAGCAGGCGATGGAAGTGCTGCTCGCCTCTGTGCAGCAGGATCCCCAGCAGATCCTGAGCTCGGATGCTGAAGATATCCACTCCTGGGTCGAGAGCCAGCTCATCGCCGCCGTCGGCGACTTGGGCAAGAAGCTGCACACCGGCCGCTCGCGCAACGATCAGGTCGCCACCGACCTGAAACTCTGGTGCAAGGCACAGGGTGAGCTGCTGCTCGGCTCCATCACCGCCCTGCAACAGGGGCTGGTCGCCTCCGCCCGCGCCAATCAGGCCGCCGTGCTGCCGGGCTACACCCATCTGCAGCGGGCCCAGCCGGTCACCTACGCTCACTGGGCACTGGCCTATGTGGAGATGCTGGAGCGGGATTACTCCCGGCTGCAGGATGCCCTCAAGCGCCTCGACACCAGCCCGCTCGGCTGCGGCGCGCTGGCGGGCACCGCCTACGCCATCGACCGCGAAGCCTTGGCGCTCGACATGGGTTTTGCCGGCGCCACCCGCAACAGTCTGGATTCGGTCTCCGATCGGGATCACGTGGTGGAGCTGATGCACGTGGCGTCCCTCTCCATGACCCACCTGTCGCGCTTTGCCGAAGATCTCATCTTCTACAACACCGGCGAGGCTGGCTTTGTCGAGCTCTCCGATGCGGTCACTTCCGGCTCGTCGCTGATGCCGCAGAAGAAGAATCCGGATGCGCTGGAGCTGATCCGTGGCAAGACCGGCCGGGTGGTCGGCGCCCAGCTGGGCATGCTGATGAGCCTCAAGGCGCTGCCGCTGGCCTACAACAAGGACATGCAGGAAGACAAAGAGGGGCTGTTCGATGCCCTCGACACCTGGCACGACTGCCTCGACATGGCGGCCCTAGTGCTGATCGATCTGAAGGTCAATGGTGAGCGCACCATGGCGGCGGCGCAGGGGGGCTACGCCAACGCCACCGAGCTGGCAGACTATCTGGTGGCCAAGGGCATCCCGTTCCGTGAGGCGCACCATATCGTCGGTGAAACCGTGGTCTACGCGATCGGCGTGAAGAAGCCGCTGGAAGAGCTCTCCCTCCCCGAGTTCCAGCGCTTCAGCCCGGTGGTGGGGGAAGATGTCTACCCGAACCTGGAGCTGGAGGCGACCTTGGCCAAGCGGGTTGCCAAGGGAGGCGTCGCCCGCGAGCAGATTGAATCGGCCCTCACCACCGCCGAACAGTGGCTGGCCAAACGTGCCTAAATGCACAGGAACATCAAGAGAGGGCGTCAGCCCTCTTTTTTATGTCGGCTTATCAGCCTGTTTCGCTTGCCCCGAGGGCGGCAAAGCGGGCATAAATCCCTGACCAGGCTGAATGGAACTCAGCGCCAACCAGAAGGAACCTGCATGTACTTGCCACCCCATTTTGCCGTCACCGACTCCGAGACTCTGCACCAGCTGATCCGGGCCTATCCGCTGGGGGCTCTGATCACCCATGGTGAAGGGGGGCTGGATGCCAACCACCTGCCGTTCGAATTCGATGCTGGAGCAGGGGAACATGGCGTCCTGCGCGCCCACGTTGCCCGCAACAATCCGCTCTGGCAGGAGGTGAAAGACGGTGACGAGGTGCTGGTGATCTTCAAGGCTGCAGATGGTTACATCTCTCCCAGCTGGTATCCGGGCAAGCAGGAGCATCACAAGCTGGTACCGACCTGGAACTACAGCGTGGTGCATGCTCACGGTCGCATCCAGATCCGCGACGATGCCCGCTTCGTGCGCCGTCTGCTGGCTAATCTGACCCGCACCCATGAAGCTGCAGAGCCAACCCCCTGGAAGATGGCGGATGCGCCGCGAGACTATCTCGAGGCCATGGTGCAGGCGGTTGTCGGCATCGAAATCGAGATAACCGGGCTGGTCGGCAAGTTCAAGCTGGGTCAGAACAAGGAGACGGCGGATCGCCTGGGGGCGGCCAATGCCTTGCAGGATCGCGGGCAGAGCGCGCTGGCAGAGGCGATGCTGAGTCCACCTTCCTCACTACCCTAGCGTGGCTAACATGAGGTCCGGCCCGGCAAAAACGGCAACCAGGAGGTTGCCGTTTTTTTATTGCTCACCGCCGTTCACGCACTGGCATTGAGCAGCTTGCCGACGCCTTCCCCCTTGCCATTGGGCAGGGTCTGCTTGAAGGCGAAGAGCAGCTGATCGAGGCTGAGGTCGCTGTTGCCAAGGGAGCCCTTGAGGGTGTCGAGCTCGCCCTGCAGGGCGTCGAGGCGGGTGCTCTGGGTGCCGTTTGCCAGCTGGGTGCGGGCGGCGTCGATGGCCTGGGGCAGGGACTGGCCCGAGTACTCCTGCCCCAGGGTCTGCATCAGCGCCCCCATGAAGTGGTTGATGGCGGGACGGTTTTGCTCGCTGTTGGCCTCCTTGACGCCGAGGCGCTGGAACAGGCTCTGCACCGTGGGGGCGAGCCGCTCTTCCTGCACGGGGGGCTCCGGCTGGGCCGGTGGCGTGCTGTCCCCAAGCAGCTTGCTGCCGAGCTTGAGGGCGAGGGAGGCGAGGGGAAGCAGGGTGCCGATGGCGATCATGATGTCACTCTCCGTACTACTGATGTCATGACGGAGCAGGGAACGGGCCAGTTTGGCGAAAATTTAGTCTTAGAGTGGCAGGGGACTGATCCTGCGGTGAATTTAGTTTTTGCCAGGCAGAGGGCGGGCGAGTGCGAGAGAGGGCGGCGGCAAACCCTTGCAGCCCAGGGGCTGGCGGTTTGCCGCCCGGCTTGCCGGATCAGAGCTCCTTGAACGGGCGGCGCTTCTCCTCCTCGATGACGATGGCCTCCAGATTGGCGATGCGCTCCTGCAGTTCGTTGATGAGCATGTCCTGCTTGCCGAGACGATCGGTGATGCGGGCATCCCCCAACTGGTAGCGGGCCCGCTTGCTGAGAAAGCCGAACAGTGCGCTGATGAAGACGATCAGCACGATACCGGTCCACATGGTCATGAATGACTCCTTGCCGATGAATAAACGAGAAAACAGCCTTGTTGCCATCTGTTGTCTCATACCCGATTGCCGGCTGCAATGGCCGGCAAGGGGGTGGACGGGAATGTCGAGGGGCTACTTTGCCCGCGTCAGACCGTTTGCCAGAGCGGACGGCCGAGCCAGAGCCCCCACAGGGTCAGGTGCAGCAGCACGATGAACCAGAATACCCTGCGATAGCTCCCCTTCTGGGTCTTGTGGCGCAGCCAGTGGCGGGCCAGCAGGGCGCCGGGCCAGCCGCCGAACAGCTCGAGCAGGTGGAGCCGGGACTCGGGGATGCGCCAGCCGCCGCGCACCGCCTGGCGCTTGTCGTGGGCGTAGGCCAGCATCGTCAGCAGACTCATGGTGGTGATGATGGCCAGCGGCCACCAGTTGGCGTCGGCCAGACCGAGCCAGGCCGTCCACAGCAGGGGAAGCAGGGCGAGCCAGATCACAGGGCCAGCTCCCAGCCGCGGGGGGCGTCCGGGCTCAGGCTGCGGATCACGCGCGCCGGGTTGCCCACCGCCACCGAGTCGGCCGGGATGTCGCGGGTGACCACGGCGCCGGCCCCTATGATGGAACGGGGTCCTATGGTGACGCCGGGGCAGATGATGGCGCCACCGCCAATCCAGCAGTCATCGCCGATCCGCACCGGCTTGTTGTAGGCGGTCCAGTTGCGTCGCTCCAGATAGTCCATGGTGTGGGTGGCGGTGTAGATCTGCACGTTGGGGGCCAGCAGCACATGGCTGCCGATGTGCACCTCGCCCACGTCGAGAATGGTGATGTTGAAGTTGAAGAAGGTCTTCTCGCCGATGTGGATGTTGCGGCCGAATTCGCAGGTGAAGGGAGTGCTGATCCAGCAGGAGTCGGGGCAGTGGCCGAACAGCTCGCCGCACAGGCGCTGGCGCAGGGCTTGGTCACCGGCCGGGGAGGCGTTGAGTTGTGCCAGCAGCGCCTGACCGCGGATCCGGTCGTTCGCTATCTCCTCGCTCTGGCTGTCCAGGGCGCCGCCCACCAGAACCTTGTCCCAATCGCTTGCCATGCTACCGCTCCTCTCATGTGCCAAGAGGAGCCAGTATACGCGAGCACTTAGGCGGCGTCAGGCTGTCACTTGCTGCAACCTCAGGCGCCCGGCCAGATCAGCGGCAGGATCAGCAGGGCCGAGACGAAGTAGGGCAGCAGCACCCGCAGCCCCAGCCGGCGGCCGCCGATCCCCAGGGCCAGCAGCCCCTTCACCAGCGAGTTGACCAGCCCGGCCAACAGGATGCCGCGGGCTGCTACCTCCAGCGCCAGCTCCTTGTGGGAGAGCTGGGAGAGCGACAAGGTGATGGCGTCCACGTCGGTGATGCCGGAGACCAGCGACAGCAGATAGACCCCGGAGTTGCCCACCTTGTTCTGCAACAGGGTGGCCATGAAGCCGATCAGCGCCAGCAGCAGGCCGAACTTGATGGCGGTGGCGAGATCGAGCGGGTTGCTGGTCTGGGGTTGCACCGGGCCGTCGGTCAGCTCCTCGCGCTGGCGCCAGAACCAGAAGGCGAAGCCGTAGACGGTGGCTGCCAGCAGCAGCAGGGGCGCCGCCAGGCGCATCGCCAGCTCGTTGTGGATGAGCAGCACCAGCACCAGCAGTCGCAGCCACATGGTGGCCCCCGCCAGCAGGATGCCGGTGGCCAGCAGCCGCTCCAGCCCCCCCTGCTCCTTGTTGAGACGGGCGAACTGCAGGGTGAGGGCGGTGGAGGAGGCGAGCCCGGCCAGCATGCTGGTGAGCACCAGCCCGGCGCGGGTGCCGAGCAGGCGCACCGCGAAGTGGCCGCAGAACGAGATGCCGGCGATCACCACCACCATCAGCCAGATCTTGAAGGGGTTGAAGGCATCGAGCGGGCCCATCTCCTCGTTGGGCAGCACCGGCAGCAGCACCAGGGAGATGAGCAAAAAGCGCAGGGTGGCGTGAAATTCGGTCTCGCTCAGAAACAGCATCCCCTGCTGGATCTTGCCCTTGAGCCCCATCAGCAGCGCCGCCAGCACGGCGCAGGCCACTGCCTCGCTCGGGCTCAGCAGCACCGACATCAGCCCCAGCAGATAGGTGAGCAGCATGGCCACCGAGCTGGTGAGGCCGAACTCCCCCTGCCAGCGCTGGGCCAGCCAGACCGAGAGGCCGCAACCAATCACCACCGCCAGCAGGCCGAGCAGCGGCAGCCAGGGGCCCAGGGTGGGCAGCAGCAGGGCGCAGACCCCGCCGAGCAGGCCGATGAGGCCGTAGGTCCGCATCCCGGCGATTCGTTGGTTGTCCCCCAGCTGGCGCACCTGCCAGCCGCGCTCCAGCCCTATGATGAGGCCGATGGCCAGCGACACCAGGGCACCATTGACGGGTTCTGCGTTGATCCACATAACGACTTCCTGTTCGTCATCAGCCTGCCTTGTTTCCATGATGGCACAGCCGGCATCGGGCCAGCGCGGCCTGGCTCACAGAGTGCGCGAATGGCGCCTGCGCCCTCCTGATATGAGCAAATGAGATAAGCAAAGCGTTATTTCTTGGTTCTCGGCATAACAAGCCCGCGGCATGCTGAACTCAACCCAACGAGATATGGAGTATCCCCATGAAACTGCGAACGACAGCCCTGACCCTGCTCTCCCTGCTGGCCCTCGGTCAGGCCAATGCCGCCGAGATCCGCCTGCTCAACGTCTCCTACGATCCGACCCGCGAACTGTTCCAGGAGTACAACGGCGCCTTCGCCAGGGAGTGGAAGGCGAAGACCGGCGACGATGTTGTGGTCAGCCAGTCCCATGGTGGCTCCGGCAAGCAGGCGCGCGCCGTGGTGGACGGGCTGGAAGCGGACGTGGTGTCGCTGGCGCTGGCCTACGACGTCAATGCCGTGGCCAGGCAGGGGCTGATTGGCGCCGACTGGCAGAGCCGGCTGGCCAACAATGCGGCGCCCTACACCTCCACCATCGTGTTCCTGGTGCGCAAGGACAATCCCAAGCAGATCAAGGACTGGGATGATCTGGTGCGCAAGGACGTGGCCATCGTCACCCCCAACCCCAAGACTTCCGGCGGGGCGCGCTGGAACTACCTGGCTGCCTGGGGCTACGCCCTGAAGAAGAGTGGCAGCGAGGAGGGAGCCAGGCAGTTCGTCGGCGATCTCTACAAGAACGTGAAGGTGCTGGACTCCGGCGCCCGCGGTGCCACCACCAGCTTCATCGAGCGCGGCCTCGGCGATGTGCTGCTGGCCTGGGAGAACGAAGCCCTGCTGGTGCTGGGTCAGCCCGGCAATCGTGACAAGTTCGAGCTGGTGGTGCCGTCGGTCTCCATCCTGGCCGAGCCGCCGGTGGCGGTGGTGGACAAGGTGGCCAGGAAGCACGGCACCGAGGCGGTAGCCAAGGCTTACCTCGACTACCTCTACTCCGACGAGGGGCAGCGCATCGTCGCCAAATATCACTACCGCCCCAGCAACCCGGCGATCCTGAAGGAGACCGCAGCCCAGTTCCCGCAGCTGACCCTGTTCACCGTCAAGGATCTGGAAGGGGACTGGGACAAGGCGCAGAAGAAGCACTTCGCCCAGGGCGCCCTGTTTGACCAGATCTATCAGCCGGGTCGCTGAGCGGCCGGCCATCGTCAACTGAACTGGCCCCTGTGCCAGCTGATAGGAGCACCAAGATGAACAAGATCCTCCTGGTTCCCGGTCTGCACAACAGCGGGCCGGATCACTGGCAGAGCCGCTGGCACCAACAATTCCCCCACTGGCAGCGGATGGTGGGGCTGCCGTGGGATCGGCCCGACCTCACGGTCTGGAGTGCCAAGCTGGCGAGCAAGCTCAAAAGTCGGCGCGGGCGGGCTCACCTGGTGGCTCACTCCTTCGGCGCGCTGGCGGCCATCACGGCGGCGCGCCGGCAGCCCGACAAGGTGGCCTCGCTGTTTATCGTGGCGCCGGCGGATCCGGCCCGCTTCGGCTTGCCAGATGAGCTGCTGGCAGGCTCGCTCAAGGTGTCGGCCCAGCTGGTGGCCAGCCGCAACGATCCCTGGATGAGCTTCGAGCGGGCCGAATACTGGAGCCGGCAGTGGCAGGTGCCGCTGTTCGATGCCGGCGAGGTGGGCCACCTCAATGCCCAGTCCGGCCACGGTGAGTGGCACCAGGGGCTCAACTTGCTCGGCACCCTCTATCGGCGGGCCGAGATGGTGGTGGCACCGACGCCGGCGGTGTGGGAGCGGCGGGCGGCCTTGAGTTTTCGCTGAGCGGCGAACGTTGATCACAGAGGTTTGGAACAGAGAAGGAGGGCAGGCACCCGACACAACGACAGTCTGATTTGGATAGCTTGGTACATTGCACGACGCTCCATTTTTAGGTCTTTTATTTATATAAAAGACCTTTTTTTCATTTTATTGCTCTAAAAGCCTTGTATGTCGTTGTTAGATAAAAAAGTGCTTAGCAAAGGCGTTATTGGTGTTTGTTGCCCCTGACAGGAGTGCGCAGAATCGCTGTATCTAATGTTTTTCATAACAAACGGATGCGTTATGCGATTTGGTTCTTACTCCGTGCTGCCGGGCTTCGGCCCGACCCTCGGCTTCAGCCTGCTCTATCTGGGCGTGCTGGTGTTGCTGCCGCTCTCGGCGCTGGTGCTGTTCGCGGTGAACAATCTGACCCTGGCCGAGTTCTGGCAGGTGATAGGTTCGCCGCGGGTGCTCGCCTCCTTTCGTCTGAGCTTCGGGGCTGCCCTGGTGGCGGCGCTGCTCAACGCCCTGTTCGGCCTGATCCTGGCCTGGGTGCTGGTGCGTTATACCTTCCCCGGCCGCCGACTGGTGGATGCCCTGATCGACCTGCCGTTCGCCATGCCCACCGCCGTCTCCGGCATCGCCTTGTGCGCCATCTTCGCCCCGAACGGCTGGATCGGGCAGTGGGTCGCCCCGTTTGGCATCGAGCTCGCCTACAACCCCATCGGTGTGGTCATCGCGCTCACCTTCATCGGGCTGCCGTTCGTGGTGCGCACCCTGCAGCCGGTGCTGCGGGAAGCCGAGACCGAGCAGGAGGAGGCCGCCGCCAGCCTGGGTGCCGATCGCTGGCAGACCTTCATCCGGGTGCTGTGGCCGACCCTGGTGCCGGCCCTGCTCACCGGCTTTGCCCTGGCCTTCGCACGGGCGGTGGGGGAGTACGGCTCCGTCATCTTTATCGCTGGCAACCTGCCGATGGTGTCGGAGATCGCGCCGCTGATGATCATGAGCCACCTGGAGGAGTACGACTACGCCGGCGCCTCCGCCATCGCCGTGGTCATGCTGCTGATCTCTTTCATTTTGTTACTGCTTATCAACAAGTTGCAGGCCTGGAGCTGGGCCCGTATCGGGGGGAGCCGGATATGAACGCATCCAACGCACGCCTGACGCTGGCCACGGGCGAGGCGGCGCCGACCCCCTCGGTGCGCCAGCCCCCCGTCATCCGCGAGCCGGTCTGGGTCAAGTGGCTGCTGATCACGGTCGGCCTCGGCTGGTTTGCCGCCCTGCTGCTGCTGCCGCTGGCCACCGTCTTTATCCAGGCGCTGAGCCCTGGTTTGGCCTTCTTCTGGCACGCCATCAGCGAGCCGGACGCCCTCAGCGCCCTCGGCCTCACCGCCCTGGTGACCCTCTGTTCGGTACCCCTCAACCTGCTGTTCGGGGTCGCCGCGGCCTGGGCCATCGCCCGCTTCCGCTTCCCTGGCCGGCAGCTGCTCATCACCCTCATCGATCTGCCGTTCTCCGTGTCGCCGGTGATCGCGGGCCTGATGTTCGTGCTGATGTTCGGCAGTCGCGGCTGGTTCGGCGAATGGCTGAGCGAGCACGACATCAAGGTGATCTTCGCCACTCCCGGCATCATCCTGGCCACCACCTTCATCACAGTACCCTTCGTGGTGCGCGAGCTGCTGCCCCAGATGGAGGCGCGCGGCCCGGAAGAGGAAGAGGCCGCCATCATGCTGGGGGCGAGCGGCCTGCAGATGTTCTGGCGGGTCACTCTACCCGGCATCCGCTGGAGCCTGATGTACGGCCTGCTGCTCAGTACCGCCCGGGCGGTGGGGGAGTTCGGCGCCGTGTCGGTGGTCTCCGGCCACATTCGCGGCCAGACCAACACCCTGCCGCTGCACATCGAGATCCTCTACAACGAGTACCAGACCGGCGCCGCCTTCGCGGTGGCCAGCCTGTTGGCCCTGTTCGGGATCTTCACCCTGCTGGGGGAAACCCTGCTGGCCCGGCTGCGTGCCCAGCCCGTTCACTCTCACTGATCACCGAATTCAAGAGGCTGCCATGAGCATTCAGGTACAAGGACTCAACAAGCATTTCAACCAGTACGCGGCGCTGGCCGACATCAACCTCGACTTTCACGACGGTGAGCTGGTGGCGCTGCTCGGCCCCTCCGGCTGCGGCAAGACCACTCTGCTGCGGATCATCGCCGGGCTGGAGCAGGCCGACAGCGGCCACGTCATCATCCGCGGCGAGGATGCCTCGGATCTGCACGTGCGCGAGCGCAACGTCGGCTTCGTGTTCCAGCACTACGCCCTGTTTCGCCACATGACGGTGTTCGAGAACGTGGCGTTTGGCCTTAGGGTCAAGCCGCGCCGCGAGCGACCGGCCGAGGCGGCGATCCGCGCCCGGGTCAAGGAGCTGCTGGATCTGGTGCAGCTCAGCCACGTGGCCGCGCGCTACCCGACCCAGCTCTCCGGCGGTCAGCGCCAGCGGGTCGCCCTGGCCCGCGCGCTGGCGGTGCAGCCCAAGGTGCTGCTGCTGGACGAGCCCTTCGGCGCCCTCGACGCCCAGGTGCGCAAGGAGCTGCGCCGCTGGCTGCGCGAGCTGCACGACGAGCTGCACGTCACCAGCCTGTTCGTCACTCACGATCAGGAGGAGGCGCTGGAGGTGGCGGACCGGGTGGTGCTGATGAATGCCGGCAAGGTCGAGCAGATCGGCACCCCGGCCGAGGTCTACGACCAGCCCGCCAGCTCCTTCGTGCACAGCTTCCTCGGCAGCGTGAACCTGTTTCGCGGGCGGGTGGCCGGGCAGGGGCTCGGCATCGGCGAGCAGCTGCTGGGCGGGCCCATCAGCTCCCAGCTGGCGGAGGGCAGCGCGGCCGTCGCCTATGTGCGTCCCCACGAGCTGGAGATAGTGCCGGAGGATGCGCCGGGCGGCATCAGCGCCACCATCACCAGATTGCTGCCCATGGGGCCGCGCATCCGGGTGGAACTGCGTGGCAATGGGGATACAAACGGTGCACACTTCGAGGCCGAGCTGAGCAAGGAGGCGGCCCGCGCCTTCAGCCCGGGCCAGGGGGTGCGGCTGGTGGCCAGACAGGCCCAGCTCTACCCGGATTACCAGATTTAAGTGGCAGGCCCCTGGGGGGCCGCGCAGGCAAGCAGCGTGACCAGGGCGGAGTCTGCCCACCTGGGTACAACAGGGTCAGTATGGCGCTCAGAGTTCAGACTCGGGCAGCCAGACAAGATAACAACAAGGCGGCGGGGAGGGCCCCGACCGGCCGGTCAGCGCAGGAGGCGATGACGTGAATTTTCAGCAGTTGCGAATCATTCGGGAGGCGGCACGGCGGGATTACAACCTGACCGAGGTGGCCAATGCCCTGTTTACCTCCCAGTCCGGGGTCAGCCGCCATATCCGCGAGCTGGAAGAGGAGCTGGGGATCGAGTTGTTCATCCGCTACGGCAAGCGGCTGCTCGGCATGACAGAGCCGGGCAAGGAGCTGCTGGTGATCGCCGAGCGCATCCTCGGGGATGCCGAGAACATCCGCAAGCTGGCCAGCACCTTTGCCAACCGCGACTCGGGCCGGCTGCTGGTGGCGACCACCCACACCCAGGCCCGCTACGCCCTGCCGCGGGTGGTGAAGGCGTTTCGCGAGCAGTTCCCGCTGGTGCAGCTGGAGCTGCGCCAGGGCGGTCCGGAGGAGATAGTGCGGCTGGTGCAGACCGGCGAGGTGGACATCGGCATCAGCAGCGAGCAGCTCGACAAGAGCGAAGGGGTGGTGGCGTTTCCCTACTACCGCTGGCACCACAACATAGTTGTGCCGGAGCAGCATCCGCTCAGTGCCGAGCAGGAGCTGACCCTGGCGGCGCTGGCCCAGTGGCCCATCATCACCTATCAGGCCGGGCTGACCGGGCGGGCGCGGGTGGACGAGGCGTTTGCCGAGGCCGGCATAGCCCCGCAGATCCTGCTGACCGCGCAGGACTCCGACGTTATCAAGACCTATGTCGAGCTGGAGATGGGGGTGGGCATACTGGCGGACATGGCGTTCGACACCCAGCGCGACAAGGGACTGGTGCAGCTGGACGGCAGCCGGCTGTTTGCGCCCCACACCGCCTGGATCGGCCTTAAGCAGGGGCAGTTCCAGCACAACTTCGCCTGGCAGTTCATCCAGCTCTGCAACCCTGAGCTGGCGCTGGCGGACATTCAGGCCCGCGCCATGGGTGGCGAGCCCGCCATCGACTTCCAGATCTGAGCTGTCACAGCAGAGAAAACGGGGAGCCAGTGGCTCCCCGTTTTGTTGATGGCATCGTGCTGCGCCTGCGGGTCAGTTGACCAGGATCCAGGCATCCTGCCAATTGCTACCGACCCCGGGTTCATACTGGGTGGCGCTGGCCGACCACTGGCTGCACCAGCCGCGATAGGGGAAGGGCTTGCACTGGTAGATCTTGCCGTTCTTGGGCTGCAGCACCCTGGTGCCGTCGGTGTAGGACTTGAGCCCCTCCGGGAAGGTGAACTGGTAGTCACCGCCGGCGGCCGGATCCTTGAGCATCAGGTCCAGGGTCTGCTGCACCGCATCGCCACCGGCCTTGGGTTTGCCTTCGATCACCAGCTGGTGGTGACCGGCGCTGAGCCCGGTGAGCGGCATGGTGAAGCTGTGGCTGCTGTCCTTGATGTCGGCGCTGGTCTGTCCCTTGGCGGCCCCCCCGTGATCATACAGAGTGTTGGTGACGGTCAGATCACCCTCGGCGGCCACGGTAAAGTTGAGGGTCAGCTTGCCCTCGTCGAGCAGGTAGTCGCTCTCCAGGCCGCTCACGCTGACGCCGTTGCTCACCGGTGGCTGCTGCTGTTCGAGCTGGATCTCGACCCGCTCCAGCGCGCTGCCGGCCTTGAAGTAGACCGGGTTCTGGCCATAGACGGGGTTGAACTGGCCTTCACCGCTCTGCTGGCCGGCGCGGATCTGGCTCTGCTCTGCATTGATCTTGCTCGCCAGGGCGTGGGTCCAGTTGTTCTTCTGGCCCTGCTCCGGGCTGGCGATGGTCAGCTCGGTCTGCAGATCGGGGCGCACGCCGTTGGCGTCGAACACCAGGGTTCTGGCCTTGTCGCCGACCGCCAGCTCGGTGGAGGGGTAGATGGTGCCGCCCTGGCTCCATTCCAGCGGTGGCTGGGTGCCGCCCTTGAAGTTGGCGTCGATCACGTTATAGAAGCTGTTGCTGGTGTCACCCACTTCCCACACCCCCAGGATCACCTGATAGCCGGTGCGCTCGGGCAGGTTGCACTGGTGGGTGACCTGCTTGGGCGGCTGGGTCATGTTGCCGTCCACCACGCAGAAGGGGGTGAGCTCGAAGGCGGCGCGAGTCAGCGGCTGGTTCGGGTTCCAGTCCTGCTTGGTGAGGTAGTAGCGCCAGTTGCGGGTGACGTGGTTGGCGGTGAAGGTCCAGCTGATTGCGAAGGGGCCGGCCTGTACCTCGCGGCGGATCCAGCGGTCGCTGGTCTGGGCGTTCAGCTCGCCCCAGCTGGCGCTGCCGGCCGAGGCGATCTGGCCGTCGGCAGGGCCACCATTCGGGAAGCCGGAGGGACCTTCCACGCTCTGGGGTTCCCATTGCACCGCGCCGCACTGACTGTTGCCGCCGGTCTTGCACAGGTAGTTGCGCGATTCCGGCTGGCTGATGTAGCCGTGGGCGAGCACGCTGCCACTGACCAGCAGGGCCAGCGTCGCAGCGACGTGATTGAGTTGGATTTTTGCTGCCATACATTCCTCTGTTCGACAGATGTGGGCAGTCAAGTTGGCAGGGGCGTTCCCCGAAACACTGTGTGGCAACCCCGCTATCCTGGACGACATGTCTTTAGACCGGAGGCTTTGCGTCCTGGCCTTTCAACCAGTTTGCCAAATGACTACATAAAGGGTCATGGTGTCGCGTTTGGCGACAACTCATCATGACTATTTTTGATTAAATAATTAAGTGTAAATCTTTACAGCTTGACCTCATCGGAGTAGAGCAAACACTTAACTTTCTGTTTTTAAATGGCTATTAACTCGGCGTCACGGCATCAAGTTCGTCGAACAGGTCGACAAGATGCAAATATTTGGCATTTTTTCGCAATGAAAAACGCCCCCGTCAGCCGATCTGGCGGGGGCGTGCGCTGCGACAAGCCAGGACGGATCAGTGGCGGATGCGCGGGCGATCCGCCTGCTGCGGCGGTTGCGGCATCCGTGGCTGGGTTGCCGGCTGGTGGTTGGCCGAGCCCAGTTTGAACAGGGCCAGCCGCTCGTCCAGGCTGCGGGAGAGTCCGGCCAGCAGCTCGCTCTCCTGAGCCAGCTGGGAGGCGGACTGAGACATCTCCAGCGCCGAGTCGTTGATGCCGCTGACGTTGCGATTCATGTCCTCCGCCACCATGCTCTGCTGCTCCGCCGCGGTGGCGATCTGGGTCGCCATGTCGCTGACGTGCTGGATGTGGTTGACGATGAGGGAGAGATCCTGGCCCGCCTTCTCGGACTGGCCGACGCTGCTCTCCGCCAGCTTGCGGCTGGCGTCCATGGCGTCGGCCGCACTCACCGCCCGCTGCTGCAACTGGGCGATGGTGCCCTGGATCTCTTCGGTGGACTGGCGGGTACGGCTTGCCAGCTGGCGCACCTCGTCGGCCACCACGGCAAAGCCACGGCCCTGCTCGCCGGCGCGGGCCGCCTCGATGGCGGCGTTGAGGGCCAGCAGGTTGGTCTGCTCCGAGATGGCGCTGATGACCGCCGTCACCTCGCTTATCTGCATCACCCCCTCTTTAAGCTGGTTGACCTGCAGGGTGGCCTGCTCCACCTCGCTGGCCAGCGCCTGGATGCCGTGCACGCTGGCGTGCACGTCCCGGTTGCCGAGGCCGGCCTCGCTGGTGGCGTCCTGGGTGTCGCGGGCGGTGTTCTCGGCGTGGCCGGCCACGTCAGCGATGGTGGCGCTCATCTCGTTCATGGCGGTGGCGAGCTGGGCCAGCTGATCCCGCTGGCTGTTGACCGCCTGGTTGGTCTGTTCGGCGGAGGCGGCGATGCGCAGGGCGGCATCCGCCACGTTGCCGGCCCCCTGGCTTGCCTCCAGCAGGGCGTGCCGGATGGCGCTGAGCCCCTGGTTGGTGCAGCTGGCGACGGCCCCCAGCTCATCCTTGCCATGCACCGGGATGCTCACCACCAGATCGCCGGCGGCCACCTGCTGCATGGCCCGGTTGATCTCGGCCAGCGGGTTGACGATGGAGCGGCTGATGGCAAAGCCCAGCAGCCCCATCAGCAGGGTCACCAGCAGGGTAGCGCCCCCCATCAGCTGGTACTGGGACCAGATGGTGGCCTGGATGTCCTGCAGCAGCACGCCGGAGCCGAGGATCCAGCCCCAGGGCTGATAGCCTGCCACCAGCGACAGTTTCTGGGCCGATTCGCCGGAGGGGGAGACCCACTGGTACTCCAGCCGACCCTGCTGACCCCCTCTGCCGAGATCCACCATCCGCTGCCAGTGTGCGCCAGCGGTGGCGGATCCGCTCTCGCCCATCTGCTGGCCGACCAGCTCGGGCCGGACGGGGTGCACCAGCATCCGGCGGTTCTCGTCCAGCACGAACAGGTAGTTGTCACCGTCAAAGCGCATGCTGTTGAGCATGGCCCTGGCCTCGGCCTGCGCCTGCGGGGCGGGCAGGGTAGCGGCCAGCGCCTGGATCCGGCTCATGGCCAGATCCAGCACGGCCTGCAGCCTGGCTTCCCGTTCACTCATCAGATTGCGCTGCAGGGCACTGGCGGAGATGAGCAGCAGTGCGATGAAGCCGACCAGCGCCAGTGAGAGCAACAGCATCAATTTGCGGCTCACGGCAATATCACCGAGCTTGAACATAGTCTCTTCCTTAACTTTCCCATGCGGGTCTGGTGGTGACCAGTCTGTCGGCTGGCCCTGATTATTTTTCATTTAACATTTAATTAACTTTCAAAGGCTTGGCGCGACAGCACGCCAATTGAGAAGTTTGACACCAGTATAGCCAGCAGACAGAAACCCTCGCTTTTGGTAGCGTGTTCGCGCGCATCCCGGCGCACCATTTGCCGGATTATTTGCAGAAAATGTGAATGAGTCAGCATTTCACCAATAAAGGAGTGGGCACCCCGTGCTGCCCCATAACAAGAGGGAATTTATGAGTTCCATTGCCAGGAATTATCTCAACCAGCTCAACGCCGACTACCTGCAGGTGCACAGGCGCAAGGAGGATCTGTTCTGGTCCACCTACATGGGCACCAGCGACGATCAGGCCGGTTTCACCGCCGCCGAGCAGGCTTACAAGGCCTTCTGCGCCGATCCGGCGCGCCTGCCGGTGCTGCGGGAGATGCATGCCATGGCCGAGGAGACCGAGCTCAAGCGCGGTCTGGCAGGCTGGATCGCCTTCTTCGAATGCAACGTCATCGAGGCGCCGGACGCCGCCGCCCTGATGGACGAGCTGGTGGCCGCCGAGGCGGCGCTGTTCGCCCGCCGTCGGGAGCTGAAGCTGACCTTGCTGGACGAACAGGGCCGCCAGGTGGTCGGCAGTCTGCCCGCCGCCAGCACGGCATTGGCCGCCAGTAGCAACGAGGCGGTGCGCCAGAGCGCGCTCGCCATGTTCCACACCCTGGAAAACTGGGTGGTCGACAACGGCTACCTGGCCATAGTCGCGCTGCGCAACCGCTTCGCCCGGGCCATGGGGTATCGCGACTACTTCGACTACAAGGTGCACAAGAACGAGCAGATGAGCCCGGCGCAGCTGTTCGCCATCCTCGACGACTTCATCGCCGGCACCGAGCAGCGGTTGCACCAGAGCCTGGCCGAGCTGAAAGCGGCCAAGGGGGAAGCGGCTCTGCTGCCCCACAACCTGCGCTACAGCGTGAGCGGCGACGTGACCCGCCAGCTCGACCCTTACGTGCCTTTCTCCCGCGCCTTGCAGGATTGGGTCGAGAGCTTCCGCCGCCTCGGCATCCAGTACCGCGGCGCCAGCCTCACCCTGGATCTGCTGACCCGGGAGGGGAAATACGAGAACGGCTTCTGCCACGGCCCGGTGCCGAGCTTCTGGCAGGAGGGGGAGTGGGTGCCGGCGGTGGTCAACTTCACCAGCCTGGCCGACCCGGCCCAGGTGGGCAGCGGCTGGAGCGGGCTCAACACCCTGTTCCACGAGGGGGGCCATGCGGCGCACTTTGCCAACGTCACCGGCAACGCCCCCTGCTTCTCCCAGGAGTTCCCGCCCACCTCCATGGCCTACGCCGAGACCCAGTCGATGTTCTGCGACAGCCTGCTGGATGACGCGGACTGGCTCAAGCGCTACGCCAGAAATGCGGCGGGGGAGCCGATCCCGGATGCGCTGATCAAGGCGATGATCGAGGCACGACAGCCGTTTCGCGCCTTCAACGAGCGCCAGATCGCGCTGGTGGCTTACTTCGAGCGGGATCTCTACGCCATGGACGAGGCCGAACGTACCCCGGCCGCCGTGCTGGCGCTGGCCCGCCGCTGGGAGCGCCAGATCCTGGGGGTGGAGAGCCCGCGTCCGCTGCTGGCCATTCCGCACCTGCTCAACCAGGAGTCGGCCTGTGCCTATCACGGCTACCTGCTGGCGCTGATGGCGGTGGAGCAGACCCGCGCCTATTTCCTCAAACGCGACGGCTACCTCACCGACAACCCGCGCATCGGGCCGGATCTGGCCGCCCACTACTGGGGGCCGGGCAACGGCATGACCCATGACGAGACCCTGCGCAGCCTGACCGGCAAGGGCTTCAGCGCCGGCCCGCTGGCCGCGGTGTGCAACCAGAGCGTGGCCGAGGCGTGGCAGCAGGCCGAGGCTTGCATGGCGGCGGCCCGTCAGCGTCCGCCGGCCGGCGAGGGGGCACCGCTCGATGCCCGCATTCGGGTAGTTCACGGCGACCAGCTTATCGCCGACAATAGCGACTCAGAGGAAGCCATGTTGGCCGGCTTCGAACGCTGGATCCGCCACTACTACCAGGAGGCGGCCACCAGTCACTGAGGCGCAAGCCGGTGAACATGCGTTATGTCAGACCCCTGCCACGGCAGGGGTCTGTTTTTCATGGGAAGGAGTCGAGGGTGGGAACAAGATCGCGGTGGAGGTGGCTGCTGGCCACGCTGCTGCTGACGGGGTCGCTGGCGCAGCCGGCCCGGGCACTGCAGGCGCTGACCGAGCAGATGCCCCCTTACAACTACCAGCTGGCCGGCCAGCCGGTGAGCGGTTTCTCGGTGGATCTGCTGCAGGCCCTGCTGGCGCGCAGCGGCTTGGCGCTGCGCGGCGACATCCAGCTGCTGCCCTGGGCGCGGGCCTATCAGAATGCCCGTTATCGGGCGGGCAGCATCCTCTTCTCGGTGGCGCGCACCCCGGAGCGGGAGCACCAGTTCCAGTGGGTGGGGCCGGTCGGGCCGCGCACCATCAGGGTGTGGCGGCTGAGCTCGCGCACCGACATCCAGCCCCGCAGCCTGCAGGAGGCGGGCGACTACCGGATCGCCGTGGTACGCAACTCGGCCTCGGCCCAGCAGCTGATCCGCCAGGGGCTGGCGCCGGTCAGCGTCAACAGCGAGGAGGACAAGTTTCGCATGCTGCTGCGCGGCCGGGTGGAGCTGGTGACGGCGCTGGATCTGGGGGCGGCCTTCCACATGCACCAGCTGGGGCACGGCTTCGAGGCGCTCACCCCGCTGTTCGTCTATGACGACAGCGAGCAGTATTACTTCGCCCTCAACCTGGCGACGGAGCCGGCCAAGGTGCAGGCCCTGCAGCAGGCCCTCGACCAGATGCGCCAGGATGGCTCGCTGGAGACCCTGCGCCGGCGCTGGCTCAACCTCCATGCGCAGCCCACCGTCTCGCCCGGCGGGGCTGCTCCCTTCTGATCCCCCGTCACCCCGCCGGGCCTAGCCCTGGATCTTCAGCACGCTGACCGGTTTGCCCTTGAGCGCCACCAGCAGCTGGCGGCCCGCCAGCTTGTGGCCGTCGATCATGATGGAGTTGTGGCTGAAGTTGGCCACCAGCCGGCTGCCGTCGGAGAAGCGGGTCTCCTGCACCCGGCCCACCCCGTCACGCCAGCGAAAGCCCACCAGCGCCTTGTCCCACAGCGCCTCGTGCAGTGGGGCGAACTGCTCGTTCAGCCGGGTCAGCTCCGGCAAGCGACTGGCCAGCGTGCTGCGGCTCAGGTTGACCAGCGGCGGGGTGTTGTAGAGCAGGCCGAGCAGGGCACGCTCCTCCTTGATGCCGGGGAATTTCAGGTTGTCCAGCAGCCAGTGGTGGCTGTTGAGCACGGAGTCGTGGAATACCGCCTGATAGAGGGGCAGCCGATCCGCCGGATTGAACACTGTCTTCAGGTAGCGCGGCTTGAGCCGGGCGGGCTGGAAGAAGACTTGCGGCGCCTCGTCCGGCCACCACTTGCCGAGGTAGTAGGGGGACTTGGCCTGCTTGCGCATGGCGGCATCCTCCCAGCCAAAGCCCCAGCTCTGGATGCCGTGGGCAAACAGCAGCGGCTTGCTGGTGAGGGCGTTGCCATCCTCCGAGCCCAGCACCAGGCCGAGGTGATCCCCCACCCAGCTCATGCGGGCGTTGCGGTCGGCGACCATGGCCTGACTGCCCTGCTGGTGGGCCGGGTTGTAGTCGTTGGAGGCCATGGCGGTGCCATCCACGTCGAGGAACAGGCTGTTGATGCCGCTGGCCTTGGCCAGCTCGCTCATGCGCCCCTTGGCAAAGGGCAGGGTGCAGCCGGGGTTGAGATAGACCCCCTCGCCGCCAAAGCCCGGCTTGGGCTTGCCGTTGGCCTCGACGATGGCGCAGCGCTTGCCGATCTCCGGCGGCAGCTGGGCGGTGAGCCAGCTGTCGTTGGTGCCGGGCGCGATGGCGGTGTCGTAGGAGTCATAACTGCCCACCAGATAGCCCTGGCGCTGGGCGGCGGTGAGGGCATAGCCCTGCTGCAGGGCCGCCGTCCACTGCGGAGTGCCGAGCCACAGCTTGCGCAGTCCCGCCTGCTGCAGCGCCTCGATCACCGGCAGCGACAGCCCCTGGCCCCAGCGCTCCTGGGGCACCAGCAGATCCCCCAGCTGACCCTTGACCCACTGCTGACGCAGGGCCAGCACCTTGCTCTGGGCCTGCGGGCCCTGCTGGGCAGGCAGCGGCAGCTGGCTGGCAATCAGCCGGTTGAGGCCGCCCATGATCAGGCTCTGCTGCCAGATCTCGGGATGGGCGGCGGCCAGCGCCTCCCGCTCCTCGGCGTTGAAGGTCTGCAGCCACTCCGGCTTTTGCTGCAGTCTGGCCTGCAGAGCGGGCCACGCCTTCACGTCCTGCCGATCGAGCAGGGCATCCCCCCACAGGTAGACATGGCTGGCGCCGATCAGTCGCCGGCCGGCCGGGACGCGGGCAATCTTGTCGGCCAGGGATTGCCAGGCCCCCTCGCTCTGCAACCATGCCCGGTAGCGGCGTGCCCCTGCCAGCCAGTCATCCCCCACGCTCAGCCGCACCACCATGGGCGCCTGAGCGTTGAAGCTGCTGAACTCGTGGCTGGCGCTCAGCTGCAGCCGGCCCCCCTGGCGGCTGAACTTGAGCCGGTTGTCGTAGGGGCTCTGCAGGATCCAGCTGTAGGTCTGCTTGCCCGCATCCTGGCTCCAGAGCGGCAGCTTGAGGTCGTAGTGGGTGTTGAGCTCGGCCAGCTCGTCGCCGACATAGCCGAGCCAGTCGCTGTCGCGCACGGAGAAGCGGCTGCCCTCGCCGATGGCGAGGGAGAGGTGGGTCTGGTTTCTCGGCAGGCTGTACCAGGTCAGCTGACGGGGACTGTCGCTGGCAAGCGTCAGCAGCAGGTCGTCGCCATCCAGCCTGACCTCCACCCTGGCCTCCTGGGCGGGCCAGCGCCAGCTGGCCTGCTGGTCATCCTGCTGCAGCTGATCGACCTGGCGGGCGGGCTGGCCCGCGCTGACCGGGATCCGGTTCACCGCAATGGCCAGGGTATCGGGATCGATGCTGTAACTTTGAGTCCCGCCTTGCAGGGTCAGAGGGGCGGCGGCGAGCGGCGCCGCCAGCCATGAAATTGCCAGCCAGCCCAGTGCTGGCGCCGTTATTCGCAAACCGTTCATGCAACATCCTTGACCTGATCAATGCCATCAGGGTACGCCGCAGCCCGCCTCCCGGTACAGCCAAATTTGCTTAACCCATATGGGGTGAAGGGAGTCATGCCGGTCGCTTTCACGGACGTTTTACTGCAGCAAAAAAGCATCATTCGAACCCTTCCTCAGCCCCCGCCAGCGCTGGCTTTGTCGACTCAAATGGATGTGTGCAAACACCAGCGTCGATTTTTCAGACGCCCCATATAGGGGGGTGCCAGCCTTGTCGCCAGTTTCTAGCATGCCCCCTCACTTTGAATGCAATTCATTGTTTTATAAGGATTGTTTTTGACTGGAGTATCAGTATGAAGAGAGCGAAATGGGGGCTTGGGCTGGCGTTGTGCGCCCTCTTGGCCGGGGTGATCGGCTGGTGGCTGTGGCCGCAGCCGGTGGCGCCCGGAGCAATGACGACAGGGGATGAGGCGCGTGCGGCAGAGTCGGCCCCGCTGGTGGAGCTGACGCCACTCGCCGCCATGCCGGTACCCGCGCTCAAACCGGCGCCGGTCACGCCCCCCGCCAAGCCGGATCGGCTGCGGGAAGATGGCAGCCAGCAGCTGGAGACCCCCTGGCAGGCGGCCGAGGTGGATGCGGACTTTCCGCTGGCGGAGCCCGGCGATGCGGTCGAGCAACCCCAGCCGATCGCCCTGCAGGGCAGCGATCTGGAGCGGGCCCAGGTGGGTGACAGCGTGGCGTTGCCGCTGCCGGATGGCAGCACCCTGCAGGCCAGGGTGACCAAGGTCGAGCTGCAGCGCGGCGGGGAGCGCAACTGGCAAGGGGAGATTCGGGTCGAGGGTGACAGCTATCCGGTCAATTTCACCGTCGGCAAGCAAGCGACTTTCGGGTTCATCGGCACGCCGCAAGGCAGTTACTCCGTCGAGACCCTGGGAGGCAAGGGCTGGGTTTACAAGAACCCGCCGCTGGATCTGGGTCATGGCGGCGATGACGCCCTGATCCCGACTCACCAATAACAACAGAAAAGGAAGATCACATGCAGAAAACTACCTTGGGGATCATGATTGCGGGATTGCTCGGGGCGACCCCCGTGCTGGCGGAAACCATCGACCTGATGGTGCTGCACAGCCCGGGGCTGGCGGCCCGCTATCAGGGGGATGCGCAGACCCGGATCCAGCACATGATCAACGTCACCAACCAGATCTATGCCGCCAGCGGCCTGGATCTGACGGTGCGGAGCGTGCACGACCAGCAGGTCAATTACCCGGATGGCGGCACCGACGAATCCGCACTCAACGCGGTGACCTACCAGCAGGATCCGGCTTTCAAGCAGGTACCGACCCTGCGCACCCGTTATGGCGCCGACATGGTGGTGCTGATGCGCCCCCAGACAGGTGATCACGGCAGCTGCGGGCTGGCCTGGGTTGGTGGTTCCGCGACCTATAGCGATGGCCGCAAGGCGTATGCCGACGGGGATGTCTCCCAGGATGCCGGCAGCATGTTCAGCCATGTCACGGC
Organism: Aeromonas sp. R5-3; assembly: GCF_040908225.1. Taxonomy (NCBI): domain Bacteria; kingdom Pseudomonadati; phylum Pseudomonadota; class Gammaproteobacteria; order Aeromonadales; family Aeromonadaceae; genus Aeromonas; species Aeromonas sp. R5-3. The sequence goes on from NZ_JBFODH010000023.1 coordinate 299,544, forward strand.
CACCGGCTGTGGCGACGTGGTGCTGGCGCACGAGCTGGGTCACAACATGGGGCTCAACCACTCCCGCCTGCAAGATGGCACGGGGGGCACTTACCACTATGCGCTGGGACACGGGGTGCGGGGTTCCTTCGCCACCGTGATGGCCTATCCCTCCAGCTTCGGGGTCTACAGCCACGAGTACAAGTTCTCCAGCCCGGACCTGGTCTGCAAGGGGCAGCCGTGCGGCGTGGATTACCGGGATCAGGCCAACGGGGCCGATGCGGTGCGGGCGCTGAAGGTGACCACGCCGCAGATCGCCGCCTTCTACCCCACCATGGTGACGGAAGCGCTGCCGGATCTGGGCGAGCTGGAACGCTCCCTCGAAACCCGGCGCCAGGACTTGGCGGCGGCCCAGGAGCACTACAGCCAGCAGGTGGCGGCCAGAACCGCCCTGCAGGATCGCCAGCAGACGCTCAAGGGCAACTTTGATCGCTACCAGCGCGAGCTGAACCAGCTGAACCAGCGCAACCGCCAGACGGTGCAGGAGATCAACCGGCTGGTGCGCGAGCACAACAGCTACAACGGCAGCTACGGCCCGGAAGAGTATCGCCGGATCCGAGTCATCCAGGCGGGCCTGAGCACCCGCATCGATCAGTTGCACGATGAGAACAACGCCATCATTCGCCAGTCCAACGAGATCAGCCAGCGTTACCAGGCCGAGGTGAAGGAGTACAACGGCAGCTGGGATCGCTACAACCAGCTGGTGGCGGCGGTGAAGAGCGCCGACGGCAAGGTGGATGAGGCGCGCCGCGAGCTGGAGCTGGCCGAGCACAGGTATCAGTTGGCGCTGGCCCGCCAGCCGGCCGAGACGCAGCCGGCCTGATGCATCAAGGGCGCCCCGCAACAGGCGGGGCGCCCTTGATGTCTGTCTGTCAAAGGAGCCGACCGGGCAAGCCCGGCCGGCTCCTCTTTTTATGGCGGGCTTATCTGGCCGCCGGTAGCTGGGCGAGGGCGGCCTGCACCGCGGCTGCCAGCTGGGGATCGCGCCCCGCCACCATGTCGGCCGGGGTCAGTGCCACCTGCACGTCCGGGATCAGCTCCTGGTTCTCGTACAGGGTGCCGTCGGGGTTGCGCAGCCCCAGGGTCGGGATGCCGTAGGCGAGGCCCGGGATCAGCCTGGAGGTGTGGCCGTACACCATGGTGCCAGTACCCGGCACCGGTTCGCCGACGATGGGGCCCACCTTGAGGGTGCGGTAGTACTGGGGAAAGGCCGAGCCTTCCGAGTAGCTGCCCGCATTGACCAGCACCACCGAGGGCTTGGTCCACTGGCGGGTGGCGGCGTCCGTCTCACCCTTGCCAAGGCGCGGCCAGCTGCTGGCCATGCCCTGGGCGCTGCCGCTGCCGGTCAGGAACTCCACCAGGGTGTTGGCCAGATAGCCCCCCTTGTTGAAGCGCACGTCGACGATCAGCGCCTCGCGGTTGCGCTGGCGACCGAGGGCGTCGGCCACCACCTCCTCATAGACGGCGCTGCTCATCTCCGGCAGATAGACATAGCCGACCCGCCCCTGACTCAACTGTTCCACTTGGCTGCGGCGCTTGGCGATCCAGCCGTCGAGCTGCAGCTGATACTCCTGCTGCTGGTCGATGGCGGTGACCTCCAGCTGGTGCGGCTCCTTGGCCCCCTTGGGCAGCAGGGTGAGGGCCAGCCGCTGGCCGGCCTGATGGTTGAGCAGGGCATCCAGCTCGTTGAGGCTGTGCAGTTCGGTGCCGTTGATGGCCAGCAGGCGGGCGCCTGGCGCCAGATCCGTCTCCTGCTCCAGCGGGCCGCCGGCCAGCAGGGCGGTCAGCTCGACCGCTCCTTGCCGCTCGCGCCAGTAGCCGCCGAGGCTGGCGGTGTCGTCCGGCATGCGCAGGGAGGAGTCGGGGACGCTGCCCCAGGTGTGAGAAACATTGAGCTCGCCGGCCAGCTCCGCCAGCAGGTTGCCGAAGTCACGCTCGTTGCTGATGCCGGGCAGCAGGCGGCGATAGGCGGCCACGTAGCCATCCCAGTCCACCCCGTTCATGTCGGCCCGGTAGAATTCGTCCCGGGTGAGGCGGGTGATCTGGTCGAAGGCGGCGTTCATCCGATCCTGCCAGCTGGCGGTGATCAGCAGATTGAAGGGGTGGCTGCTGGCCTCGCCGGAGCGGGTATCGATGAGGGCGATCTCCCCCTCCCGCACCAGGGTGGCGAGGCTGGCATCTTGGTTGAGGCTGGCCAGCGCCGGCCCCGGCTGCTCGGCAAACAGCAGCTTGGTCTCGCCCTTGCGCAGATCCCGGGCGTAACCCTTGATCTCGCTCTCGCCGTTGGCCCCGCTGGTCTCCACCAGATAGACCAGGTGATCGTCGACGATGCGACTGGCGAGAGCGGTGCCTTCTGGCTGCAACTGCAGCGCCTCCCGGTGTGCCAGCCGGTCGGTTTCGAAGCCGTAGCCAGCCTTGGGCGGTGCCTGTTCGGCAAGGAAATCGCTTCTGGCGGCGCGGCTGCTGTAGAGGCCGAGCAGGCTGCTGCCGAGGGGCTCGCCATCGGCCCCCAGCACGCCGTACTTGGTGGATTGCCAATAGAGAATACCGCCATCCTGGCTCCAGGCCGGCTCACCATCCCGATAGCCGTTGAGGCTGACGTTGACCGGCTTGGCCTTGGCATCCCGGGTGTCGATGACGGCGATCTCCTGCTGGCTGGAGTCGGGCTGGATGGTCAGCGCCAGGTGGCGCGAGTCGGGGGCAAAGGCCAGCTCCACCGTATGGCGGGAGGGGTTGAACTCGGCGGCGACCAGCTGGCGCTGCTTGCCGCTGGCCAGATCCAGCAGATGGACGGCCTGGCCATCCACCACGAAGGCGAGCTGCTTGCCGTCGGGGGAGAGGGTCGGCACGCTGATGGCGGCGCCCGGGATGGCCAGCAGCTTCTCTTCTATCAGGGTGCCGGGCGCGCTGAACAGGGTGTCTGGCTGCTCCTTCTTGAGGCGATACAACGCCGCCGGCCCCTCCTGTTCGGAGAGGTAGATGAGCATCTGCTCCTTATCGAGATAACGTGGCGCCGACTGCTCGCTGGGGTGGCGAGTGAGCTGGCGTACCCGCTCGCGCCGGGTGTCGACCGCGTAGAGATCCCCCTGGCTGACCAGGATCACCTCTTCTCCGTCCTGGCGGGCGATGGCCTCGTCGATGGGGCCGGGCTGCCAGCTCTGTTCGGCCGGCACCTTGGCGAACAGCGGCTGGATGGCGAGCTTGTGCGGGGTGTCGCTGCCTGCATCGAGGCGGTAGAGCTCCCCCTGCCAGGACCAGACCAGATCCCCCTGGCGGGAGGCACTGAGGCCGCGCACCGGGTGACCCTTGAAGTGGGTGAGCTGGCGATCCTGGCCGCTGGCCAGATCCCGTTGCCAGACGTTGAAGTCGCCGCTGCGCTCGCTCAGGTAGTAGAGCTGCTTGCCCTGCTCATCCCAGACCGGATCGCTGGCGGCTACCCTGTCTTCGGTCAGCTGGCGATGCTGCTTGCCGTCAAACAGCCAGAGGCGGGAGACGGCGAACGAATGCTGATGCTTGCGAAACGGCTGATCCATGCCCGGCATCTGGTAGGCCAGCTGGTTGCCGTGGGGGCGGGCCAGGGTGGCGGGCAGGGGCTGGGCCGGGGTTAGCGGGCCGCCGGTAACTGGCGTCCAGTAGAGGTTGCTGGCCCGATACCCCTCCGCCACGAAGTGATCGGCATCGGGGTTGGTCAGGCGCTGGCTGCTCAGCAGCAGCTGCTTGCCATCGGCGCTGAAGGCCTGGGGCAGATCGGGGCGCGAATCGCGGGTCAGCCGCTCCATCTCGCCGCCGCGGCTCGGCACCACGAACACGTCTTCATTGCCGTAGAGGTTGGCGGCAAAGGCTATGAGCTTGCCATCCGGCGACCAGAGCGGGCGCTGGCTCAGATAGCTGCCGTCGGTGAGGGGCACGGCGCTGCCGCCATCCCCCGCGCTCAGGTAGATGCGACCCTGCCAGGTGAAGGCAAGCTGCTTGCCGTCGGGGGAGAGGGCGGGCTCGCGCAGCCAGAGTGGCTCGGCCGCCTGCAGGGGGGAGCAGATCAGCAAGAGCAGCAGGGAGAGTCGGTATCGCATCGTGAGGTTCCTGAGAGGTGAAAAGCGCCTTATCTTCCCCCAATGTCCCGCCCGGGACTATCCCGAGATAGGGGGGTTATCCCGTTGTTTTAGCAGTTAATTGTAACAATCTATAAAAGATGGCGCGGGATATGTTTCTCTGGATATATTGAGTATTGATGGCGATCCAATATGATGGCGCTCGCCCGCCACACCAGGCGGTGCAGTTCAGATGATTTGGTAACAGAAAAGCCCTTACCAGAGGCTTGCCGAGGGATGGAATGAGAGCCGTATTACTGTGTTTGCTGGGGCTGTGGCCCGCATTGAGTTTTGCCACCCTGTCCGCCGATATGGTGGTGGTGAAGAAATCGAGTTATAGCCTGACCCTGATGAAGGATGGCAAGGAGGTCAAACGCTACTGGATCGCTCTGGGCCCGGCTCCCAAGGGGCACAAGCAGCGGGAAGGGGATCAGCGCACGCCGGAAGGCCGTTACATCCTCGACTACAAGAAGACCAACTCCAACTATTACAAGGCCATCCACATCAACTACCCGAATCTGGACGACATCAAGGCGGCCAACGAGATGGGTGTGCGACCGGGCGGCATGATCATGATCCACGGTCAGCGCAACAGCATAGGCAACACCCGTTTGCAGCCGTCCAACTGGACCAATGGCTGCATCGCCATGCTCAACAAGGATCTGGACGAAGTGTGGAACGCCATCGAACCCGGCACTCCCATCATCATTCAGCCCTGACTCTCTGCAGCGCGCCACCTTCGGGTGGCGTTCTGTTTTTTGGGCCCTCTGTTCTGCTTCATCCTCTCTTTACCCGCAGCCTCTTGGTATCCGTCCCCGTGCTGTGCTAGTTTTTCCGGCTCGCCGTGGCCGCAACAAGGATGATCCCATGCCGTCAGCAACCCTCTCTCCGTCCGTCGGGGCCGAGAGTACCCGCGCGCTCTGGTGGCGCGCCTCCATCGATATTCTGCCGCTCTCCGTTTCGGTGATCCCCTGGGGGATCCTGTGCGGCGCCCTGGCGCTGCAGGTAGGGCTGAGCCCGCTGCAGGCCCAGCTGATGTCGCTGCTGGTCTATGCCGGCGCCGCCCAGCTCTCGGCCACCACCCTGTTCGGGGCAGGCACGCCGCTGCTGCCCATCATGGGCTCCACCTTCGTCATCACCTCTCAGCACCTGCTCTACGGCTTCACTTTTCGCCGCGACGTGCTGCCGCTCTCCCTGCGCTGGCGCGCCAGTCTCGCCTTCTTCCTGACTGACGAGATGTTCGCGGTGGCGCTCAAAGACAGGGAGCGCGGTGGCCGCTTCGATCCGGCCTACGCGCTCATCGCCGGCTTCGTCTTCTATCTGTTCTGGAATCTGGCGACCCTGCTCGGCATCGCCGCCGGCCAGTACATCGACGGGCTGGATCAGATGGGGCTGGACTTCGCCATCGCCGCCACCTTCATCGCCATGACCATTCCCGCCATGAAGAACCTGCCCATGGTGGCGGCCACCCTGGTGAGCGGGGCCATGGCGCTGCTCACCAAGCCGCTGCTGGCGGAGGTCTACATCATCATCTCGGCGCTCTCCGGCATGCTGGTGGGTTATGTGCTGCACCGGATGAGGAGGTAATCATGAGCTGGCTGATGATAGGCCTGCTGGCCCTGATCACCTTTTTCAACCGCTTCGCCTTCTTCTCGCGGCTGACCCGCTATCAGCCGGGCGCCGAGATGGGGGCCTTCCTCAGCTTCTCGGCCCAGTCGGTGTTGACCGCCATCTGGCTGCCCATCGTCTTCAGCTATCAGCCGGGCGCTGGGCTGAGCTGGGATCCGGACTACCTGGTCGCCACCCTGCTGGTGACGGCGCTGACCCTGCTGCGGCTGCCGACTCTGCTGGTGGTGGTGGTCGGCATGGGGGGCTTCTTCCTGCTGCGCTGGCAGGGGGGCGTGGCCCAGCTGCTGCCCTGGCTGGGCTAGGCCCGTGATCCTGCATGGCGGATGTCTTCATTGGATATCCGCCATGTTGTGAATGTCACTTCAAAAAACACCTCTCAAGTGTGAGGATTTAGCTCCCATCCGTCGAGGAGCGAGCCATGTCCTTCACCGAAACCTGCCAGCGCATCGTGCGCGATCCCCTGTTGTCACCGGCCCAGAAGAGCCATGCCCTGGCACTGGCCGCCGAGAATGCGCTGCCCTATCCTGCGTTGCCCGCCGAGGTGAGCGAGGCGATGGCCAAGGGCTTTGTCTGCGACATGTTCGAGGGACACGCTCCCTACAAGCCGCGCTATGTGCTGCCGGATTACGAGAAGTTTCTGCGCCAGGGCTCCGCCTGGCTGGAGCTGGCACCGCCGCGGGATTTCGACGAAGCACTCGATGCCCTGCGCATTCTCTACCACCACGTGCCCTCCGTCACCGGCATGCCGGTCTGGCTGGGCCGGCTCGATCACCTGCTGCTGCCCTTCGTCGGTGAGCTGGATGACGAGGTGCTCTATCGCAAGCTGAAGGGGTTCTGGATCTACCTGGACCGGGTGCTGCCGGATGCCTTCATGCACGTCAACATAGGGCCGGACGACAACCGGCTCTGCCGCCTGATCCTGCGCATCGACGGCGAGCTCAAGCAGGTGGCCCCCAACCTCACCCTGTTTCACGATCCGGCGCAGACCCCGGACAGCCTGCTGCTGCAGGGGGTGAAGAACATAGCGGCCTGCAGCAAACCACACATCGCCAACTACCCGCTCCATCGCAACACCTTCGATGAGCGCGGCTTCGGCATCGTCAGCTGCTACAACGCCCTGCCCCAAGCGGGCGGCGCCAACACCCTGGTGCGGGTCTCCCTCAAGCGGGTGGCCGAGCAGGCCCACGGCATCGACGACTTCCTGGGCTGCCTGCTGCCCCACTACTGTCGCCTCGCCTCCCGCCTGATCGAGGCGCGCGCCGCCTTCCTGCACCAGGAGTCCGGCTTTTTCGACAGCTTCCTGGTGCAGGAGGGGCTGCTGGAGGAGGGTCGCTTCGTGCCCATGTTTGGTATCTACGGCATGGCCGAGGCGGTCAACCTTCTGATGGACAAGGAGAATCTGCCGGAGCGCTACGGCCGTGACGAGGAGGCGAACCAGCTGGGCTATCGCATCTCGGCCCAGCTCGCCCGCCACGTGAGCGAAACGCCGCAGCGCCACGCCTGGGGCGGCCGCGCCCTGCTCCACTCCCAGGGCGGGCTCAGCGTGGATCGCGGGGTGACCCCCGGGGTGCGCATCCCCTATGGCGAGGAGCCGGATCCCGCCAGCCATGTGCTGGCGCTGGCCCCCCACCACGGCTTCTATCACTCCGGGATCAGCGAGATCCTGACCCTGGATCCCACCATCCGCCAGAACCCGCAGGCGCTGCTGCAGCTCTGCAAGGGGGCGCTCGCCATCGGCATGCGCGAGTTCACCGCCAACGTGGCGGACAGCGACCTGGTGCGGGTGACCGGCTACATGATCCGCAAGAGCGACGTGGCCCGCTTCGCGGCCGAGGGCTCGCGGCTGCAGACCACCTGCCTCGGCGCCGAGGCGAGCGAGCTGACCGGGATCTGCCAGCGGTCGCCGCGGGTGGTGGGGCGCGAGGCGACCCTGTGTGACTACTGAGTGCGGCAGGCGGGCAGGGGCGGCGCGCACCGCGACGGTGAGCCGCTGGCTGCCCTTCTCCTGCGTGGACGGCCCCGGCAACCGGCTGGTGCTGTTTCTGCAGGGGTGCAACTTCGCCTGCCCCGGCTGTCATAACCCGCACACCATCGGTCTCTGCGATCACTGCGGTGACTGCGTGCCCGGCTGCCCGAGCGGGGCCCTGACCCTGCACGAGGGACGGGTCAGCTGGCAGGCGGCGCGCTGCACCGACTGCGATGTCTGTCTCGATGTCTGCCCCCGCAGCGCCAGCCCCAAGACCGCTACCATGACGGTGGCCGAGGTGCTGGCCCTGCTGCGCCGCTACGGCCCGCTGCTGACCGGCATCACCGTCTCCGGCGGTGAGGCCACCACCCAGCTGCCGTTCGTGATCGCGCTGTTCACGGCCATCAAGGGGGCGCCGGATCTGGCCCATCTCGACTGCCTGCTCGACAGCAACGGTTCGCTCGCCGAGGCTGGCTGGCAGCGGCTGCTGCCGGTGCTGGACGGCGCCATGATCGACCTCAAGGGGTGGTGCGACTCTGTGCATCACATGCTGACCGGCTATGGCCGCGAGCGGGTGCTGGCCTCGCTGCAACTGCTGGCGCAGGCGGGCAAGCTGGCGGAGGTACGCCTGCTGCAGGTGCCGGGGCAGAGCGATTATCTCGCCGCCGACGGCACGCTGGATGGCGGGCTCGCCGCCTTCTTGCTGGCTCTGGGGCCCGTGCCCATCCGTCTCAACGGCTTTCGCCATCACGGCGTGCGCGGGGCGGCGCAGGGCTGGCCACAGGCGACGCGAGAGGAGCTGGAGCAGCTGGCCGCGGCGCTGGCGGCGGCGGGGCTTGGTCCCGTCACTCTGCCGCCGCTGCTCTGAGTAGCCGGATGCTAATCAGCTGATCGCAAAGGGATTTAATACGACAAGGCAAGATTGGGCGGCGAACCGAGCGGTTCGGCGTGGCTTTTATGCTGCCTGAGTCTTGAGATGACGTAACTGTGATTGCTGTCTATTTGAGCTCTGCGAGGGGGCGGCTAGAATGGGTCAATCGCCCACCATCAACAGACGAACATGAGTGAATCCAACGCCTTATATCGAGTGCAGTTCATTTGTCACAACGAGCGTTACGAAGTCTATGTCAGGGAAGTGAGCCAGGGTCAGCTGTTCGGCTTTATCGAGATCGCCAACTTCGTGTGGGACAACCACACGGCGCTTATCGTCGACCCCAGCCACGAGAAGTTGAAGAGTGAGTTTGCCGACGTCAATCGCACCATGATCCCCATGCACCACGTGCTGCGGGTCGATCAGGTGCGCAAGCAGGGGGCTGCCCGCATCACCGAGCTGGGCAACAACGTCTCTCCTTTCCCCGGCCCCATCTACACCAAGAAACCCTGAGCACAGTCGTGCCTGGCACAGCCTGTGCCGGGCACGGCCCTCATCATGCCAGCGCGCGGGCCAGCTGCAGGATCCGCTGGCGAAACCAGCGCCGCGCCGGCTCTTCTCCTGCCGGGCCGTACCATACCAGGCTGTGCGTGACGGCGCCGTAATCAAACGGTACCGGCCTGCTCACCAGCCCTTGCGGGGCAGCCTGCTCGGCCCAGCCGTTGACGGCGGTGAGGATCAGATCGCTCTGGCGCAGCAGGGTCGCCGCACTGCCAAAATCGGGCAGGATGGCGGCGATCTGCCGGCGCACCTGCAACTGGGCTAGGCTCTGCTCGAAGAAGGGGTTGGCCAGCTCCTGATCGCGAATGGCGATATGGCGCCAGCTCAGGTAGGCATCGAGATCCCAGGGCCGCGCCAGCGCCGGGTGATCCGCGCGCAGCAGGCAGACCAGCTTGTCCTCTCGCAGCGTCTCCCACACCAGCCCTTGCTGGCGGGGCAAGGGCTGGCTCTGATCGTGGGGCAGGATCACGAAGTCGAGCTTGCCCGCCGCCAGGGCCGCCAGCCCCTGCTCATCCTTGTTGCGAATGTCGGGCACCAGGCCCGGCACCTCGCGCATCAGCTGCGCCAGAATGGGCCCCATGGGCCAGACCATGCCGCTCTCGCGCAGGGCAAATTTCAGCTGTCCCTGCCAGCTGGCGGGATCGAACCCGCCCTGGCCGGTGAGGCCGTTGAGCTCGCTCAGCAGCCGGTGCAGGGTGGGGCCGAGCCGCTCGGCAAACGGGGTTAGCAACAGCTGGTTGCCCTGGCGGTAGAGCAGCTGATCGCCGAGCAGATCCCGCAACTGGTTGAGGGTCTTGCTGACGGTGGAGGGGGTGGTGCAGAGCCGCTCGGCGGTGCGGGTGACGCTCTGGCTGTCAAGCAGCAGGTGCAGGGTAACCAGATGGCGGCCGCCCAGTCGCGACAGCGCGATCAGATCCATGAGGCCTCCTGCTGCGAGACGAGGCGGGCTGGATGGCGCAATGGAGACGGCGCGATCAGGTTCATAGGGACTCCACGAGCAAACGGGACAAACAAAAAGCCCCGCCTGAGCGGGGCTTGCGGGGATCAGCCCTTGAGCACGGCGGCCATGGCGTCGGCCACGTAGTCGACGTTGCGGCTGTTGAGGCCCGCCACGCACATGCGACCGGAGCGCACCAGATAGACGGCGAACTCTTCGCGCAGGCGGTCCACCTGCTCCGGGGTGAAGCCGGTGTAGCTGAACATGCCGCGCTGGTTGATGAAGTAACTGAAGTCACGGCCCGGCACCTTGGCGCTCAGCACCTCGAACAGTTTCTGGCGCATCGCCTTGATGCGGGTGCGCATCTCGGTCACTTCACCGACCCACATGGCGTGCAGTTCGGGCTGGCTCATCACCGCTGCGGTGATCTGGCCACCGTGGGTGGGGGGGCTCGAGTAGTTGCGGCGCACGGTGGCCTTCATCTGGCCCAGTACCCGACCCGCCTCTTCGGCATCCTGGCAGATGACCGACAGGCCGCCGCAGCGCTCGCCGTAGAAGGAGAGGTTCTTGGAGAAGGAGTTGCTGACGAAGAAGCTGACGCCGGCGGCCACCATGGCGCGAATGGCATAGGCATCCTCCTCCAGCCCGTCGCCGAAGCCCTGATAGGCGATATCCATAAAGGGGATCAGCTGGCGTTCCACCACGAGTGTAATGACCTGGTCCCACTGGGCGCGGGAGAGATCCACCCCGGTCGGGTTGTGGCAGCAGGGGTGCAGCAGCACGATGCTCTTGGCCGGCAGGCTGCTCAGGCAGTCGATCATGGCGTCGAATTGCACGCCGCCGGTGGCCGCATCGTAGTAGGGATAGTCGTGCACCTTGATGCCGGCCCCCTCGAACATCGCCTTGTGGTTGTCCCAGGTGGGATTGCTGACCCACACCTCTGAGGTCGGGAAGTAGCGCTTGAGCAGATCGGCGCCGATCTTCAGCGCGCCTGAGCCGCCGATGGTCTGGATGGTGGCGATGCGACCCGCCTTGACCGCTTCGTGGTCGGCACCGAACAGCAGGTGCTGCACCGCGGTGCGGTAGTTGGCGGCGCCTTCCATCGGCTGGTAGGGGCGCGGGGCCGGGGCGGCGGCGCGCTGCGCTTCGGCCTGCTGGACCGAGGCCAGCAGCGGAATGCGGCCCTGCTCGTCGTAATAGAGGCCGATCCCCAGGTTCACCTTCTGCTCGCGGGTGTCTTTGTGGAAGGTCTCGACCAGGGTCAGGATGGGGTCGCCAGCATAGGCATCGACGTGTTCAAACATGGGGGGTCCTTGCGAAATGGAATCCAGGGTATGGCGATCAATGATCGGCGGTCATCATGGCGTAAAGCCGGCGAGGGCTCAAGTCTGAAAGGGGCGGGGAGCGTGGGGCCGATGCCGCCCAGCCGTAAACGGGATGATGCGGGTCGCTCGCGGCCCCCTCCACCGGCCTTACTTCAGATAGGATCGCAACACCCGCACCACTTGATCCAGATCCTCCAGCCGCTCGGCCGGGGTCGCCTCTTCGGCGCCGAGATGCTCGCGCATGTGGCCCTCCAGCACCTCCAGCATCAAGCCGTTGACGGCGCCGCGAATGGCGGCGATCTGCTGCAGGATGGCGGCGCAGTCGCTTTCCTGCTCCAGCGCGTTCTCCAGTGCCCCTGCCTGTCCCTTGATGCGGCGCACCCGCGCCAGCAGCTTCTTCTTGCCGTGAATGGTGTGTGACATGCAGGATCCTCTCGATCAATAAAACTATACTGGGGTATAGTATATTGCATTGTCGTCCTCAGGAGAAATCCATGTCATCCCTCGCCTCATCCCACTGCCACCAACCCGTCGTCCACGAAGGGAATCCGCTGGCCGAACAGAAAACCCGCTGGGCCGTGCTGCTGACCGTCATCATGATGGTGGCGGAGATCGGCGGCGGCTGGTTCTACAACTCCATGGCGCTGCTGGCCGACGGCTGGCACATGAGCTCCCACGCGCTGGCGCTCGGCCTGTCGGTGCTGGCCTACCGCGCCGCCCGCCACTTCGCCCGCGACCACAGATTCAGCTTCGGCACCTGGAAGATCGAGGTGCTGGGGGGCTTCACCAGCGCTCTCTTGCTGGTGGGGGTGGCCGGCATGATGTTGTTCGAGTCGGTGTTCCGGCTGCTGGATCCCAGCCCGATCCACTACCAGCAGGCCATCGTCATCGCCCTCGTCGGCCTGCTGGTGAACCTGGCCTGCGCCTGGCTGCTCAAGGATGATCACGGTCATCACCATGGGCACGGCCACGACCACCATCATGATCATCACGACCACGATCACTCACACGATCATCACGGCCATCAGGATCTCAACCTGCGCGCCGCCTACATCCACGTGCTGGCGGATGCGGCCACCTCGGTGCTGGCGATTCTGGCGCTGGTGGGGGGCATGCTGTGGGGGGCCGACTGGCTCGATCCCCTGATGGGCATAGTGGGCGCCGTGCTGGTGGCGGTGTGGGCCTGGGGGCTGCTGCGCGACTCCGGCCGAGTGCTGCTGGATGCCGAGATGGATGCGCCGCTGGTGGCAGAGATCCGCGAGGTGATCGCCGAGTTGCCGGAAACCGAGATCCGCGATCTGCACGTCTGGCGGGTGGGGCAGCAGCAGTATGCCTGCGTGCTCTCCCTGCTGATGGCGGCGCCGCTCTCCGCCAGCGAGATCCGCGCGCGGCTCGCCATCCACGAGGAGCTGGTGCACGTCACCATAGAGGTGGGCACCCCCTGATCCTGGCCGGTTGGCCGCAACAGCAGGAAGGGGCCAAGGCCCCTTCCTGTTTTTCTGGCTCAGTGCGGCGGGCCCTGCACATCGTCCGGTTTGTGCTGCCAGATGGCGCCGAGCAGTAGCTTGAGCAGCAGCCCGGGTGGATTGTCCAGCAGCCGGCCCGACTCCAGCTGCAGCTGGCCGTCGGGATGAAAGCCGAGGCTGGCGTGGATGGTGCCATCCTCGCCGCACACCTGGATGAGACCGCTCAGGCTGCCGCGCTCCCCCGGCTGGCAGCGCAGCCGCAGCTCCCGTGGCTCCCCCAGCAGGGTGAAGGCGCGGGCAAGGGGCGGGGTATCTTCATAATCCGGCCAGTTGAAGAAGTGGTACTGCTCGGCCAGGGTGCCCGCCTGCTGGCAGAACTGGTCGAACAGCTGGGCAATCCCCTGATACTCCTGATCCAGCCGCCTGGCCTGCTCCTCAATCCGTTTCATCTCCGGTTGCTCCTTTGCTCGCTCTTGTTCACTTATCCATTTGATCGGAAATCTTTTTTTCCGAAATTGGACGCGCCTTCCGCTGGTATGGGCCGAAACGGACGACGGGTCTGTGAGCCCGATCCTATTTTCGTTATGAAAACGTTATCTTGTTGAAAGAGGTTAACTTTTTTGCCTTCCTGCTCACATTTGAAACGATTTCAGCTGATTAATATGGCCCCGCTCGGCAATGACCGGGTACTCGAATATCGAGACTAACTACAGCGGGAATTATAAAAAAATGGATATGAAAAAGACCAAGGTGGCGCTGGTAACAGCCTCACTGCTCGCGCTTTTGTCCGGCTGCAATGACAACAGCTCTTCCCCCACCCCGGAACCCTCGGACGGCCCAGTCGCCCGTCTGCCCAATGTACAACCCCCGGCCGAACAGCTGGTGGCCGGGCCCGATCAGGCGGTGATCGCCCTGGTGGATACCCAGACCAGTGCGGCACGCGGGGTCACTGGCCCCTTCGCCAACTACAGCCTGCACCTGTGGAACAACGACGCCTGCAACGCCACCGCCGAGAGCGGCCTCAACGCGGGCTGGGACGACAAGGCCAACACCCCGGCCGCGGTCGACGGCTTCGGTCCGAGCTGGGTGGTGCCCCTCAGCAAGGTGGAAGGGTGCATCAACTTTATCGCCCGTAACGGCGATCTGGCCAACCTGACCGGCAGCGACATGAAGGTGGTCTTCAGCGATCATCCGGACCGCACCGTGGCCATCGTCGCCGGCAAGAACGAGATCTTCGGCAGCCGGGCCGAGGCTTTCACCGCCGCCTTCGGCGTGGCGGGCGCCAGTGCCCACCTGATCGACGGCAACACCCTGATCTGGCAAGGGGGCAAGGACAAGCCCCATGTCCGCCTCTACTACACCGAGTCCGGTACCATCAAGGCCAACGCGGAAGGGGTGTTCGACTTCCCCTACATCACCCTTACCCCGACCAGCCTGACTGCCGAGCAGCAGGCCAAGTATCCGCATCTGAAAGATGCTGCCGCCTTCGCCCTGCCGGCTGGCAAGGACCTCAAGCCGCTGCTCAAGGGTGAGCTGGTGGCCATCGGCACCGATGCCGACGGCATTCTGCAGGGGGCGACCCTGGTGCAGAGCGCCGGCGCCCTCGATGCTCTCTACAGCGAAGCGGCCACCAAGCTGACCTATGGCGCCGTGGTGGAGGGGGGCAATGTCACCTTCCGGCTGTGGGCGCCGACCGCAAGATCGGTCAAGCTGGCGCTGTTCGACGAGCAGCACAAGTCGCTCGGCGAGCGCACCATGACCCTGGACGAGGCCAGCGGCAGCTGGAGCGTGCAGGGCGGCAGCGAGCTGGTGGGCAAGTTCTACCGCTACGACATCCAGGTTTATCACCCGGTCAGCCGCAAGCTGGAATCCTATCAGGTGACCGACCCCTACTCCCTGAGCCTGGCGATGAACTCCGAGTTCAGCCAGGTGGTGGATCTCAACGATCCGGCCCTCAAGCCGGAAGGGTGGGACAGCCTGAAGGCGCCCCACAGCCAGCAGAACCCCGCCGACATCACCATCTATGAGGCCCATGTCCGCGATCTGACCGGCAACGACGACTCCACCCCGGCCGAGCACCGCGGCAAGTTTCTCGGCCTGACCGATACCGACACGGCGCCGGTCAAGCACCTGCAGGCGCTGGCCAAGAGCGGCGTCAGCCACCTGCACCTGCTGCCGGTGTTCGACATCGCCACCGTCAACGAGGATCCGGCCAAGGTCGCCAACATCGGCGACGACTTCGGCAAGCTGTGCCAGGTCAACCCCGAGGTGCAGAACTCCAAGTTTGCCGGCTACTGCAGCAGCGGCCAGACCATCGAGGCCGTGCTCGGCGATCTGCAAGGTAGCGACAGCAAGGAGAACCCGCAGGTGCAGGAGCTCTACGGCTACCTGCGCGGCGTCGACTCTTTCAACTGGGGTTATGACCCCTACCACTACACCACCCCGGAAGGCTCCTACGCCACCAACGCCGAGGGCAGCCAGCGCATCCTGGAGTTCCGCGAAATGGTCAAGGCCATCAAGCAGAACATCGGCATGAACGTGGTGATGGACGTGGTCTACAACCACACCAACGAGGCGGGCCTGGGGCCCAAGTCGGTGCTCGACAAGATAGTGCCCTGGTACTATCAGCGCCTCAATCCGGAGACCGGCTCGGTGGAGAACTCCACATGCTGCTCCAACACGGCGCCGGAACACGCCATGTTCGCCAAGCTGATGGATGACTCCCTGGTCACCTGGGCCCGCGACTACAAGATCGACGCCTTCCGCTTCGACCTGATGGGCCACCACCCGAAAGATCAGATGGTGCAGGCGCTGGCTGCGGTGAAGCAGGTCAACCCGGAGATGTACTTCTACGGCGAGGGCTGGAACTTCGGCGAGGTGCAGGATGACAAGCGCTTCGTGCAGGCGACCCAGAAACACCTGGCCGGCACCGGTATCGGCTCCTTCTCCGACCGGCTGCGGGATGCGGTGCGCGGTGGCAGTCCGTTCGACGGCGGCGACACCATTCGCAAGACCCAGGGCTTTGGCAACGGCGCCCTGGTGGATGCCAACGAGATGGACGGCGTCGATCGCGCCACTGCTCTGCATCAGGCCGATCTGGTGCGCCTCGGCATGGCCGGCAACCTCAAGGACTTCATCCTGACCGACAAGGACGGGATGCCGAAGAAGGGCTCCGACATCGACTACAACGGTCAACCAGCTGGCTATGCCCAGGATCCGACCGAAATCCAGAACTACGTCGACAAGCACGACAACCAGACCCTGTTCGACAACCTGATCTACAAGGCGCCGCAAGGGGCCGATCTGGTGCGGATGCAGGGGGTATCGCTGGCCACCGCCATGCTGGGGCAGGGCATTCCCTTCACCCACGCCGGTGTCGAGCTGCTGCGCTCCAAGTCCATGGAGCGGGACAGCTACGACGCGGGTGACTGGTACAACCGGGTCGACTACGGCTTAAATGACAATAATTTCGACAAGGGGCTGCCGCGCAAGGACAAGGATGGCGACAACTATCCGCTGATCGAGCAGGTGCTCGGCAAGCACGTCAAACCGAGCGGTGCCGACATGGCGACCATGGTGGGCTTCTATCAGGAGCTGGCCGAGCTGCGCCAATCCTCCCGTCTGCTGCGTCTGGGCAGTGGCGCCGAGGTGATCAAGCGGGTCGATTTTCGCAATACCGGCCCGGATCAGGTGCCCGGCCTCATCGTGATGACGGTGGATGACGGCATCAATGCGGGTGCGGATCTGGATCCGGCCATCGACGGTCTGGTGGTGATGATCAACGCCACCAATGCTCCCCAGAGCGTCAGTGACTTCCGTGACGGCAACGATCAGCCCATCGACCTGGCCAGCCTGCAGCTGAGCCCGGCCCACCACGGCGGCGAGAGCATCGCCCGCGATGCCGCCGTCAATGGCGGTACCCTGACCCTGGGGGCCTGGTCGGCGGCGGTGTTCGTCAAGCCGCAGAGCGGTGCCCAGGGCAGCGGCCTGCCGGTCGGCAAGAAGACTGATCTGAGCACGGTACCGCCGTTTGGTGACACCGCCGTCTATCTGAAGGGGTTTCTCGATGAGTGGGGCAACACCAACCAGATGACCTTCACCAGCAACTTCATGTACGAGTTCACCACCGAGGTGAGCAGCGACAAGCTGGGCACCACCAACGTCAAGATCGCGGATGCCAGCTGGGGTCCCCTCAACTACGGCAGCTGCAACGCCGGTGACAAGCTGGTGGTCGGCACCCCGCTGACCCTCTGCAAGGGTGGCGATACCGGCAACATCGGGCTCGATCTGGCCAAGGCGGGCAGCTACAAGTTCGTGTTTACCGCCATGAACAAGGAGAAGCCCACCCTGAGCGTCAGCTTTACCGAGCCGGTGCAGAGCTGCAAGGTGCTGGACACGGTGGCGGGCAATCCGCTCGGCTACAACCTGTTCGTCAAGGGCGAGCTCTCCGGCTGGAATGCTCAGCCCCAGTACCAGTTGAGCTACAAGGGGATGGATGGGGATCTGGCCATCTATCAGGCGGCCTTCAACTACACCGGCAGCACCGAGTTCAAGGTGGCCAATGAGGACTGGAGCAAGGAGTACCTGCTCAACGGTGGCGGTGCGCTGAAGGCGGAGACCGGTTACCCGTTCGCCTTCTCCCAGGCGGGCAGCGCCAACAACAGCATCACCTTGCCGCAAGGGCTGTGGAGCGTGCTAGTGAAGGTTGACCCGGCCGGTGCCAAGGCGGGCACCGCGGTGATCCAGGAGTGCAGCGCCAAGTAGTCATTCCCATCGAGCCCGGGGCTGGCTCGGCAGCCCAGGGTTGAATTCCACCTCGCCAAGGGTGGGATAACACCGAGAGAGTAAGCAAAGCGCGACTGCCGACCGGCAGCCGCGCTTTTTCTTTGCCGTCGAAGGCGGCGCAATAAAAGAGCCGTCCCGAGGGGGACGGCTGTTGGTTGTGCCGTCAACGGCTGGCTTAGCGCTTGCGCAGCAGGCGCAGGGCGTTGGCGGTGACCAGCGCGGTGGCGCCGGTGTCGGCCAGCACCGCAATCCACAGGCCGGTGATGCCGAGCAGGCTGGTGACCAGGAAGATGGCCTTGAGCCCCAGCGCCAGCGCTATGTTCTGGTGGATGTTGGCCAGTGCCGCGCGGGAGAGCCGGATCATGGCGGCGACCCCGCCGAGCTGGTTGTGGGTCAGCGCCGCATCGGCGGTCTCCAGCGCCACGTCGGTGCCGCCCCCCATGGCGATGCCGATGCTGGCCCGTTTCATGGCCGGCGCGTCGTTGATGCCGTCGCCGATCATCGCAACCTTTTGCGTCAGACCGAGCTTGGCGATCTCATCGACCTTGCCCTCCGGCAGCAGGCCGGCGCGCCAGCCCATGCCGAGCTCGCCGGCGATCGCCTCGGCGGCGCGGGGGTTGTCACCGGTCAGCATGATGCTCTGCAGGCCGAGCTCGCTCAGCTCGCGCAGGGCCGGGGCCGCCTCGGGGCGGATCTGGTCGCGCAGGGCCAGCAGGGCGGCTGGAGTGGCGTCAGGTTGACCGAGCACCACCACCGTCTTGCCTTGCTGCTCCAGGGTGGCAACCCGAGCCTGCATCGCCGCATCCAGGGTGGCGACCCGGCTCGGTGCCAGCAACTGCCAGAGGGTGCCGTCGATGCGACCTTCCACCCCCATGCCGGGCAGGGCGCGCAGATCCTGGGCCGCGGCGAGGCTGAGGCCCCGTTCGCTGGCCGCCGTCACCACGGCGCGGGCCAGCGGGTGGTGGGAGCCCTGCTCGATGGCCGCCGCCAGTGCCAGCAGCTCGGCCTCTGGCTGGCCATTGAGGCTCACCAGTTCGGTCAGCTGCGGCTTGCCCAGGGTCAGGGTGCCGGTCTTGTCAAAGGCCAGGGTATCGATGTGGGCGAGGCGCTCCAGCGCGGCGCCCCCCTTGATGAGGGCCCCCTGCCGGGTGGCTGCCGCCAGCGCCGAGGTGACCGCCGCCGGGGTGGAGATGACCAGGGCGCAGGGGCAACCGATCAGCAGCAGCGCCAGCCCGCGATAGACCCACTCGTCCCAGCTCTGGCCGAAAGCGAGTGGCGGTACCAGCACCACCAGCAGGGCGACCAGCATCATGGCCGGGGTATACCAGCGGCTGAAACGGTCGATGAAGCGCTCGATGGGGGCGCGCTGGGTCTCGGCCTCTTCGATGAGATGCAGGATGCGGTCGATGGCGTTGTTGCCGGGCTCGGACACCACTTCGAGACGCAGCACCCGATCCGCCGCCAGGCTGCCGGCGGGCACCTTGTCACCCTGACGGCGCTCCACCGGGATGGATTCGCCGGTCAGGGCGCTCTCGTCAAAGGCGCCGAGGGCGTCGAGCAGGCGGGCATCGGCCGGCAGACGGGCGCCCGGAGCGATTTCGATGATGTCGCCTGGACGCAGTTCATCGGCGGCCACCTCTTCCCGCACCTCGCCCTCGGCAGTGGTGCGGATGCGCAGCGCCTTGTCGGGCACCAGCGCCATCAGGGCGGTGACCCCGGCGCGGGCGCGGCCGGCGGCGTAGGCCTCCAGATGTTCCCCCAGCATGAACAGCAGCAGCACCATGGCCGCTTCGGCGGTTTCGCCGAGGAACAGGGCCCCCACGGCGGCGACCGTCATCAGGGTCTCGATGGCGAAGGGGGAGCCGCTTTTGGTCAGTGCCCACGCCTTGCGGGAGATGGGCCACAGGCCCCAGAGGGTGGCCAGGGTAAACAGTGGCTGACCGATCTGGCTCGGCAGCAGGGCCGCCACCAACATCAGGCCGGCCAGCGACAGCGGTTGCCAATATTTGCCGAGCAGGGTCTGCAGCGGGCCGCGTTCGCGGCCGGACTCCGGCTTGCCGGCGCGCTCGCCCTTGAGCTGGAAGCCGGCGGCCAGCACGGCGGCGGTGACGGGATCGGGGGAGAGGCCGGGGGCCAGATCCACCACCAGCTTCTCGGTGGCAAACAGCACGCGGGCCTGCTGCACGCCGCTCACCCGGCTGACGGCCGTCTCTATCTTGCGGGCGCAGCTGGGGCAGTCCATCCCCAGCACCTGCCAGCTGTGGCGGCGGCTGTTCTGCTCGGGGGCGTCCAGCGGCGGCTCGTCCGCGGCGGAGGCGTGATCGTGCGCATGACCCTGCTCATGGTGATGGCCGTGGTCGTGTTTGGTGTCGGTGCAGCAGCCCCCTCTGGGGGGCTCTTCGTCGCCGGGGACATCGGCGACCCCGCGCGCCTGATGATCGTGGGGAGCCGGGATGGCCGCGCAACTGGCCGTTGCCGTGTTGTCACAGCAGTGGCTGGTGTGGCTGTGCTCGGCCTGGGAGGCGGCCGCCTTGCTGACGGCCTTGATGGGGGCGGCGTGTTGATGGCTGCAGCAGGATTTGCTCATGGTGCGTTCCTCTTGAGGGACCCCGCCCCTGCGGGATCCTGGATGACTGAGCCGAGTGTAAACCTTGGTGTTAAGTCCAAGGTCAACCCCCATTCTCTCCGCTCCTCCAGACGGGTGCTTTGGCGATCCTATATCCCTGTGATTGGCGGGTGTTTGTCCCCGCCCGGCGGGCCTATACTGGAGGCCCTGATCCTCCCTCGATAATCAAGGACATAACATGAGCAATACCGTTACTCTGCAAGGCAACCCGGTTTCCGTCGCCGGTCACTTCCCGGTTGCCGGCGAACAGGCCAAGCCCTTCTCCCTGGTGGCCAAGGATCTCTCCGACGTGACCCTGGCGAACTTCGCCGGTCTGCGCAAAATCCTGAACATCTTCCCGAGCGTCGATACCCCGACCTGCGCCACCTCAGTGCGCAAGTTCAACGAGCAGGCAAGCAGCCTGAACAACGCCGTGGTGCTGTGCATCTCCGCCGACCTGCCGTTCGCCCAGGCCCGCTTCTGCGGTGCCGAGGGTCTGGACAAGGTGGTGAACCTGTCCACCCTGCGTGGCGTCTCCTTCCTGCAGGACTACGGCGTGGCCTTCTCCTCCGGCCCGCTGGTGGGTCTGGCTGCCCGCGCCATCGTGGTGCTGGATGAGCACGACAAGGTGCTGCACAGCGAGCTGGTGGCCGAAGTGGCCGACGAGCCGAACTACGCCGCCGCCCTGGCCGTGCTGTAATAGCGTCGGGTCGACAAAAATCCCGCCGGGGCCATGCCCCGGCGGGATTTTTTTATGGGCGGCTGCCGTCAGGGGGAGGTGGCGAGCGGCTGTGATGAGGGCTTGGGTTGCCACTCCACATAGGGGCGGTGCAACCTGGCGTAGATCTCGGCCAGCTTGCCGGAGGCGGCGAGCCGGTCAATCGCCTCGCCGAGGAAGCGATCCATCTCGTCGCCGGCGGGCCCCTTGGCGATGATGAAGACATCCTCGAAATCCCCCAGATGTTCCCGGTGGATGTTGCTGAGCTTGAGCCGGCGCAACATCAGGTCGGCCTCCTCCTGGGCCCAGATGAAGGCATCGATGCGACCGCGGGAGAGCTTGCGCAGGGACTGCTCTATGCTCATCGACCGCTGCAGCGGAATGGGCAGAAAGCCGGGAGTCGCCTCGATCAGCAGATCCCGCTTGGTGGGCACTATGCCGTAGGCCATGTCGGGGGTGATGATGTGGTCGGTATTGCTGTAGAGCACGTGGGTCACCTTGCCGAAACTGCGGGTGCTGAAGCGATAGGGCAGCAGGTCGGCATCCTGCAGGTTGCGGATGGCGGGCAGGCTGAAGTCGGCGGTGCCGGCGATCACCCCGGCCATGGCCCGGGCGAGGGGATAGATGGTGATCCGGATGCTGATATCCGGATAGAGATCGTCGATGGCGCGCACCAGATCGACGAAGGGACCTGTCTTGTCGGCATTGATCAGCCCCGGCAACTCGCCGAGGTGGGCGTTGATGATGCGCACCGGCTTGGCGGCGGGGGGGGCCTGGGGATCGGCGCGGGAGAGCCCCAGGCTGGTCAGCCCCAGCAGGGCGAGCAGCAGCAAGAGGGGCAGGGTGGGGGATCGGGTCATGGTCGGGTAGCTCCGCCTTGAGAGGTTTTCTGAAGTGTAGCCAGCGGCACCCTGGCGCGGCGGGGTGGCCCGGAACCGGCACCTGGGTGGATTGGGTTTTACTTATGGGCCCCTGCTCACTAGACTTCGCCCTCCCACTTGCTTATCCGTACCGTGCCATGACCTTTGACCAACTCGCCCTTGCCCCCGCCCTGCTGGCGGCCCTGCCAACCAATCTTCAGCACCCGACCCGGGTGCAGCAACTGGCCATCCAGGCCGCGCTGGCGGGACGGGATCTGCTGGCGCTGGCCCGCACCGGCAGCGGCAAGACACTGGCGTTTGGCTTGCCGCTGCTGCAGCGGCTGGATCCCGCCCTGGCAGAGGTGCAGGGGCTGGTGCTGGTGCCGACCCGCGAGCTGGCGGTGCAGGTGAGCGAGGCGTTGCAGGGGCCGGCCGCCGGGCTGGGTCTGCGGCTGGTGACCCTGTGCGGCGGGGTGGAACAGGCGCAGCAACAGGCCGAGCTGGCGCTGGGGCCGCAGCTGCTGGTGGCGACCCCGGGGCGGCTGCGAGATCTGCTGGGCCAGCAGTTGCTGACCCTGGCCGGCCTGCGCACTCTGGTGCTGGACGAGGCGGATCGCCTGCTGGAGATGGGGTTCTGGCCCGATATCCAGTGGCTGATGAAGGCGATGCCGGACGCGCGGCAGCAGATGCTCTTCTCCGCCACCCTGCCCGCCGAGTTGGAGGCGCTGGCTACCGGTCTGCTGAAAGAGCCCGCGCGGGTGGAGGCGGATCCACGCAACAGCGTGGCCGACGACATCGAGGAGCGGCTCTATCTGGTCAACAAGAGCAGCAAGGTGCCGGCGCTCATCAGCCTGCTCAAGGCCCACGAGTGGCCGCAGGTGCTGGTCTTCATCAGTGCTCGCGACGACGCCGACGGGGTGGCCCGCAAGCTGGCCAAGGCGGGCATCGCGGTGGCGGCCCTGCACGGCGAGAAGGAGCAGGCGGTGCGTGAGCAGGCGCTCGGCGACTTCAAGGCGGGCAAGGTGCGGGTGCTGGTGGCAACCGATCTGATGGCGCGCGGCATTCACGTGGAGGCGCTGCCGCTGGTGATCAACCTGGACTTGCCCGCCAGCGCCCCCGTCTATGTGCATCGCATCGGCCGCACCGCCCGGGCCGGGCGCAGCGGGCTCGCCATCTCGCTCACCTGCCATGGCGAGGCCGACACCCTGGCGGCGATCCGCACCCTCACCGGGCGCGAGCTGCCGCTGGCCGATCTCGCCGGCTTCCCGGTGACCGACAAGCCAGCCAGCGGGGAGGGCAAGCGCGCCCCCCGCGACAAACAGGCCAACCGTCGCACCCAGGCCAAGCGCAGCGTCAAACAGTTCAAGGGCAAGGCGTAGCGCCCCCCGTCATGACCGGTGTGACAGGCCGGTTCATCGCAGCGCCAAACAGTGAAAGGGTCGGGGCCAAACCCTGGCCCTTTCTGTTTGCCCACCTGGTCACTATCAAATAGCGGTCGCTTCGCTATGCTCCATGGGTTTCACCATGGAGGGATGACGAATGACCAGTCTGGTAATGGGCCCCCTGCTGGGCCTCGAGTCAGAGACCGAGTACAGCATCTGTTTTATGGCGCAGGCCAGCTGCAAGAGTGCTGCCGTGCGGATCAACGGCGAGCTGCTGGCCGCCAGCAAGCAGGCGGATACCCCGAGAGGCGGTTTCTGGCGGCTGGTCTGGCAGGCCAGTCCCAAAAGCAAGGCCGGCACCCCCGTCGACTACGAGGTCCTGCTGGACAAGCAGCCGGCGCAGGATCTGGCGGGATACGACAAGTGGCAGTTCCATCTGCCGGGCAAGAAGGAGCAGGTGCGGATAGGCTACGCCTCCTGCAACGGTTTCTCTGACTTCAAGCTGCTCACCTCCACTCCGGCCCCCTACGTCATGTGGGACAAGCTGGCCGCGGAGCACAAGGCCCATCCCTTCTCCCTGTTGCTGATGGGAGGAGATCAGATCTATGCGGACTCCCTCTGGACGAGCGTGCCGACCCTCAAGGCCTGGAACGAGCTGGACCGGGCAGAGAAGGTCAAGCGCAAGGCGACCCGGGCCATGGTGGAGCAGCTCGACCGCTTCTATTGCGATCTCTACTGCAAACAGTGGGGCCGCCTCGAGGTCGCCTTCATGCTGGCCCGGGTGCCGAGCGCCATGATGTGGGACGATCACGACATCTTCGATGGCTGGGGCAGCTACCCCGAGGATCTGCAGCGCTGCGAGGTCTATCAGGCCATCTATGCCGCCGCCACCAAGTACTTCCGGCTGTTCCAGCTGCGCACCGGTGCCAACGGGGCGTTGCTGGACAAGGGGCTGAATCACCACTCCTGGCGGCTCGGTTTCAGGGGCTACCAGATCCTGGCGCTGGACAACCGGGCCAACCGCACCCGCGACCAGGTAATGAGCCCGTCCCAGTGGGAGCAGGTCAACGCCGCGCTGGCGGCCTGCGACACGGGCCACCTGCTGGTGCTGGCGGGGGTGCCCGTGGTCTATCGCGA
Organism: Aeromonas sp. R5-3; assembly: GCF_040908225.1. Lineage (NCBI taxonomy): Bacteria > Pseudomonadati > Pseudomonadota > Gammaproteobacteria > Aeromonadales > Aeromonadaceae > Aeromonas > Aeromonas sp. R5-3. The sequence goes on from NZ_JBFODH010000023.1 coordinate 323,913, forward strand.
CTTCTCCTTCACCGAGGCGGCGTTCGATGCCACCCCCTGGGAGGAGGAGCTGACCGACGATCTCAAGGATCACTGGCGGGCCAAGGCCCATCAGGGGGAGCGGGCCCGCCTCATCATGCGGTTGCTGGACAACGCCAGGCAGCGGCGCCAGAAGGAGCCTGGCTGCAAGACCCTGATCCTCTCAGGCGACGTGCACGTGGGGTGCCTCGGGGTCATTCAGGACAAGCGGGAGGGGCTCAACGTGCACCAGCTGGTCTCCTCCGGCATCGTCCACCCCTGTCCCACCCAGTTCCAGTGGATGGGGATCCTGGCCATGACCAACGACGATCCCGAATACCTCGACGAGAGCCGGCTGATCCGCGCCGAGCTTATCAAGCCGTTCGGCGCCCCCGTCTACCTGCGTACCCGCAACTTCGCCACCCTGCTGATGGGCAGCGACGACAAGCTGTGGGCCAACTGGCATTGCGAGAACGGACTGGCGGCCAGCTACCCGCTGGCCTGATGGCCGGGGAGATGCGAAGGGCCCGTCAGGGCCCTTTTTTCATTGCGTTGGTGTGGCGGTGTCACGGGCGAAGAAGTCGCGCCGAAACTGGCCGAGCACCGCCTCCCTGTGCTGCTGCCAGCTCGCCTCGTCCATGTTGCCCCGGCTGGCCGCCAGCTGCTGTTCGAGCTCGGTCAACTGCTGCTGGTAGCGGCTGCGCTGATCCAGCTGCTGCTGGCGGCTGGCGGCAAACTGCAGGGTCGCCTCGGCCTGTGCGGCCGGCAGGAAGTGGTGGACCAGGGTGGCGAGCTCCTCGTCCCCCCACAGCTGGCGTGCCTGCTGCAGCCGGGCCGCCGGGTTGAACAGTTCAGTCGCCAGATCCGGGTGCTCCGCCACCCACTCATCCTGCAAGCGGGTGAGGGCATCCAGCCGCTCGGCCAGCGGCAACTGCTCGCTCTCCTGCGCCAGCTGCTCGAGCGCCAGGGCGTAGCGCCCCTGCAGCCGAAACAGGCTCTCCCCCTCGCCAAGCCAGCTGGCCTCAGCGCCTTCCAGATTGGCGAGCCGCTCGGCCAGCGGCAGATCGCTGTCGCTTACCTCGCTGGCGAGCTGCTGGCTCAGCGCCTCCGGCATGGCCCGCCAGCTGGCGGGAGGCGGCTCGGAGTCAGTCTGTGTGGCGGCAACCGGCGAGGCGAGCGCCGGGGAGTCCGGCAGCTGCGCCGGCACGGGCGCAGCTGCGTCCGATGGGGGCTGGCTGGTGGAGGCCGGGCGCGCCGGCTCCTCCTGTGCGCCCAGGTTGAGCAGCAACAAGGCCAGCAGCGCCAGCGCCAGCAAGCCGTAACGGCGCTTCATCGGCTGATCTCTCCCTTGACCGGGAAGTGATCGGAGAGGTTGCTGGCGGGCCAGAGGCTGCCGTCGCTGCTGCGCGGGATCCAGACGCTGTTGAGGTTGTGGCTTGCGGCGCCGTACTCCCGGCTCACCACCAGATAGTCGAGGTACTCCACGTTGGCGCCGCCGGAGAGCGGGCCACCGGCATAGGGGTTGATCCTGGGATCGAAGGTGGCCTCGGTGTAGCCGCCGTAGGCCGGCTCGTCGGCGTCGAGATTGGCCAGCATGCCGGCGTAGTCATCGGCAAACTTGCGCTTGTTGACGTTGAAGTCGCCGCCGTAGATGACGGTGTCGCTGGCGGGAATATTGAGGCTGGCGGCCAGGGTGCGCATCTGGCCGAACTGGATCTGGCGCAGGCGGCGCGCCTCGTCGGTGTCGAAGCTGGCGGTGTGGGTGGCGAACAGGTGCCAGGCCTTGCCCCCCTTGATAACCTCCGCATACATCACCCCCTTATCGGCGAAGCAGTCGGTGCCGGTGCACTGGGGATAGACCAGCTGGGCCTCGCGCACTATGGGGTAGCGACTGACGATCACCACGCCGCCGTCGTGGATGTTGACCCCCGGCTTGTCGAGCACCTTGGTCTGGTAGGGGTACTCTTTGGCCAGCGCCTGCAGGAAGCCTTCGCGGCGGCCGTCGAACACCTCCTGCAGCAGCAAGGCGTCATAACCCTTGAGGTGTTCGGGCAGCAGCGCCAGCCGCTCGCCGATGCTGGAGGCGATCACCGGCAGCGCCCAGACGTTGTAGCTGGCCACCTTCAACCTGGTTTCGGCAGGTTCGGGTTGCTCCACCTGTTTGGGCGGGGTCAGCATGTAGTGCAGATCGTCGTAGCGGCCGGTGAACTTGGCGGCGAAGGCCAGCTCCTGCGGCCCGCTCAGGCGGTGAATGGCGCGATCGCTCTGCCAGCCTGAGTTGTCTGCCGGCGTCTCGCCGCCGTGTTGCAGGGTGCTGTTCCACCAGGTGCCCTCCATCCGCTGGTTGAGGCGGTAGGTGTCACCGCTGGGGGTGGTGACCCGGGTTTCGAACAGATAGCTCTTGCCCGCCTTTACCCCCTCGTAGCGGTTGAAGCTGAGCACCATGGCGCTCTCCCAGGGGCCCAGCTCAGTCCTGTGCTGGATCCACTGGCTGCCGGCCTGCAGCTCGCCGGAGCCGCTCTGGCGGATCTCCAGCTGGACCGGATCCGGGCTGTTGTTGGTGAGGTAGACATCGGTATCGGCCAGCGCCTGCAGCGGAAACTGGCTGGCCAGCAGCAGGGCGGCATAACTGACGGGCTTGTGCATCATGAAGTCCTTTTGGTTGAGACACGCGGGAAAGTGACTGTTATGGCGGGCACAGAGGTCATTTCATTTACATTTTTGTTACAAATAAATGAAAGGCCCCATATGGGGAGGCAGGGCAAGCGGACAGGTTGGCGAAGAGGCGGGGCGTGCCGGTTGGCAC